>JASHSV010000189.1 GCA_030038535.1 Candidatus Acidiferrales bacterium | reverse complement strand
GAAGTCAATCATCGGTAAGGCGGGTCTTTGCGCGGCTCGCTCGGTGTCTTCTGCCCCAGACTGCTGCGCGGCCGCGGCTCGTGCTCATCCCTCGGGCGCCGAAATCAATATCCGCAGATCCCGCAGATTGTTTCCCGTCGGCCCCGTTTCGATCGTATCTTCCAAAAACGAAAAGAAACTGTACGCATCGCTCCGCTCGAAATAATCCGCCGGTTCCATTCCCGCCCGCCGCGCGCGCTCCAGCGTGGTTCCGTCTGCCACCGCGCCCGCCGCCGGACTGTTTCCGTCAATTCCATCCGTCCCCACGCTGAGCACGGCAATCGGTTTCCCCGCGATTTTCTCCACGCACGCCAGCACGAACGCCGAATTCCGCCCTCCCACTCCGTCGCCTGTCACACGCGAAAGCACTTCTCCATCCGCAATCACGCACACGCGGCGTCCCTGATGCTGCCGCCCCAGCGACTCGAGTTGCCCCAGCAAAAAATCCCGCGCCCTCTCGATCGGCCAGTCGTCGGTCGAATTGTCGCACACGGTCACACATCCGCTCGCCTCCGCATAGCGGTGCGCGCTGTGGAACATTTGGTTCATTCCCAGCACCAGGTGGAAATGCGCCCGCTGGAACGCCCGGTCGCCCTCCTTCGGCGTTTCCGGCAGGTCGCCCTTCTCAATCCGCCGCGCGAGCGGGCCGGTCAGCTTCGCTGCGACGCCGTATTCGCGCGAAACGCGCAGCACGTCCGAAATGCGGGTGGGGTCCGGCAGCGTCGGTCCCGACGCCAGCGCGGATTCCCGCCCCGGCGGAACGTCGCTCACTCCCAGCGTAATTTTCAGAGCTTCTGGCGCCGCCGCCGCCAGCCTTCCGCCCTTCACCGCCGAAACGTGCTTCCGCACGGCGTTGATTTCGTCGATCGGCGCTCCGCACGTCACCAGCACGTGGTGTAGCTCCTGCATGTCCTTCAGCCCCACGTCCGTAAAGTACGGTTTTTCCACCAGCGCCGAGCCGCCGCCCGAGAGCAAAAAGAACACGAGCGTATCCGCGCCGCATCCTGCCAGGATTTCCAGCGCCGCTCGGCCCGCTCGAAAGCTCTCTTCCGTCGGCACCGGGTGGCCCGCCACGATGGTCTCCAGCCCAGGCAGGTTATTCCACGGTTTGGCGGGCACCACCATCAGGCCCGTTGGCGAAACGTCGGAGGGAAGCGCGGCTACAAGCCCCGAAGCCATCGCCTCTCCCGCCTTACCGATGGCCAGCACGTGCACGCGCGAAAAATCGCACAAATCGAACTCGAAATCGCCCACCCGGCAAATTGTTCCGATACGTCCCAGCGCGGATTTCACCGAGTCGGCCACGTCGATCGCGGCCAGAGTCTCGCGAAAAATTCCCCGGGCAATCGCTTTCAGGTCACTCATCTTCCTCGATCGCTTCAAAGCCGCGCTGCTCGGCGGGCTCCGCGCGGCATGCCGCACCGAACGCTTCCGCACCGGCCAGCGCTACCGCCGTGTCCTGCTCCTCGGTTCCGCTGCTCACACCGATCGCGCCCACCACCTGTTCCGCAAAGACCAGCGGCAGCCCTCCGCGAATCGGCGTCTGCGCCGCGCGGCTTCCGATCGCCAGTCCCAGGCTCAACACCAGGTTGGGCGCGCCCGCTTCCATCACCGGACCCGTCGGCTGCCTGCGGATGGCCGCGGAGTGTGCTTTGTTGATGGCAATCGCCACCGAACCCAGCTTCGCCCCGTCCTGGCGCGCGAATGCTAGAAGATGTCCGCCGTCGTCTACTATGGCGATATCCATCGGCACGCCCATCTCGCGCGCGCGTCGTTCCGCGCCCTCCAAGGCCACGCGCGCGCCCTCCAGCGTCAATCGAAGCGAATCCTGCAGCATGGCCATACTCGTTTCCTCCCGCAACGCCGGCATCATACCGGCTCTCAGTTCTTCTTAGACCGCCGCTATGTTCGTTGACCCGGTTTTCCGCGCCCTAACCCAGCGCCTCCGGATTCACCACATTCGGCGGCCGTTGGCCGCCGAAGAACGCCAGCACGTTCTCTGCAGCCATGCACGCCATCTTCGTCCGCGTCTCGACCGACGCGCTGGCAATGTGCGGCGTCAGCACCACATTTTTCAAGCTCACCAAGCCGGCGTGAATTTTCGGTTCCTGCTCGTGCACGTCGATCCCGGCGCCCGCGATTGTCCCTGCTTTTAACGCCTGGTAAAGCGCCTCGTTGTCCACCACCGGCCCGCGCGCGGTGTTCACCAGGTACGCCGTGGGCTTCATTTTCTTCAGCCGTTCCGCGTTGATCAGATGATGCGTTCCCGCCATCATCGGCACGTGCAGAGTCACGAAGTCCGCGCTCGCGAGCAGGGTGTCCATATCCACGTACCGCGCACCCAGTTCATGCTCCACGCCTTCCGGCGCGCGAATCGCGTCCGTGTAGATCACCTTCATCCCGAAACCGCGCGACCTCCGCGCCACCGCCCGCCCGATGCGCCCGAATCCGACCACGCCCAGCGTTTTCCCCCAGACGTCGCCGCCGCAGAGTTGGTCCAGGTTCCATCCGGCCCACTGCCCCGAGCGGCAGAGCGCCTCGCCTTCCTCCACGCGCCGGGCCGCGCACATCAGGAGCGTCCATGCGAAATCCGCCGTCGTCTCGTCCAGCACGCCAGGCGTATTCGTCACCACCACTTTCCGCGACGTGCAGTCCGGCAGGCTGATGTTGTCGTATCCCACGGCCACATTTGCCGCAATCCGCACCTTCGGCGCGGCTGCCAGCATCTCTTTGTCGATCTTCTCCGTCAGCAGGCAGATCACGCCGTCTTTTGGCGCCACCTGCTTCAGGAACTCCGCACGCGAAGGCCGTTCCGGCCGCTGCCAATACTCCACGTCGCAACGCGCGTTCAGAAGTGTCCGCGCCTCCGGAAACAGCGGATGGGTGGCTAGAAGACTCGGCCGGCTCATCGGACTCCTTCCTAGCGCGTCTGCTCCGCGCGCGCCCAAGGCCCATTGCGACGGCGGGCGACGCGCGGGTCGTGCGCCAAATTACACACCCCTGCGCAGTGTGTCAACGCACCGCGAACCGTCATCTGTGTGTTGCGGGCGGCTGTACCGCGACCTACTTTTCTCCGATCAGGTAGCGGCAGCCCTGGGGACCCATTCGTGCGGCATGGACCGTTCCCGCGGCCACGTCGCAGCGTTCGCCGCTCCGGTAAGTACGCGATTCTCCGCGCACAGTGAGCGTCATTTCTCCGTCCAAGATGATGTGCGCGGTGAGCGATGCGTGCGTATGCGCCGGATAATGCGTATGCGGCGAGTCCTGCCAGACGTAAGTGCGACGGAACCCCTCAGCGCGCAATTGGCGTTCCATCTCAGCCGTGTCCATCACGTCCTCGCCCCGAAACTCTATCACGCGCGCACCAAAATTCTTTCCAGCGGCTAACCACTCGCCACGGTGTCAAAAGGGGAGCCATGCGGGGCTGGTCGGAGAGCCCCGCATGGCTTTGGGGGGCATACACCTCCCGCGCAACGGGGAATCCCGCCGCACGAGAGAACTCAATCTCTTCAGTCCTTCGGTCCGGCAGCCGAACCGTTGCGGCCCTCGAAGGCCGGCGGAGCGGGACGGTCCCGCACGGTGTACTCGGACGGAACCGCAAACAGCGACGCCGCGGGCTCGTTCCGCGAAATGCTCGTCAGCCGCACGGTGGATTCGCCCATCCACGGATCGCTGTGCTTCACGAGCACCACCGTCTGCAATTCGGGCGAATACCACCGCTCGGTGACGGTTTTGATCGCCTTATCGTTGCCCACGGCTCCCGCCGGAATTGTCCTCGTGATGCGGGTTCCTTCCGCGTTCACGCCTTCAATCAACTGCGTGCCGAGCGATTCCGTAGCCACCTGGCTCCCGTCGCGCGGCGGCCGCCCGGCGTGCTCCTTGGCCGCGCCCGCGGCGGGCGTCGGCATGCGGTCCACCGTTTTCGAGTCCGAATGCACTACGTAGTGATATCCCGCGACCGGATCGCTGATGAAAACAGCGCGCGGCGCCTGCGCCGATCCCGTGAGCGAGCCGAGCGCCGGCAGGCTCATCTCATGCCGGACGCGGCCTGAGCTGTCGCGATAGACGGCGCCCGTGGACTGCTGGGTCACGTGCGTGCCGTCGCCCAGCGTCTGACTGCGCTGGCTCACGATCTGCGCGGAATAGGGGGCTCCGGTAACCGTCTTCCCCATGAGCCCCATTTCAAAGCCGCCGAATTCCATGGCCCCCGCGCCGCGATGCCAGCCCCCCGGCCCCGGTCCTCCTGGGGGAGGAGGAGGAGCCTGTCCGAAGGCCGCTCCCGAACTAACGAGCACCGCTACCGCCAACCAGATCCACCGCATGCGCCCCAGTTTCATGGTTTGCTCCTTCTCCCGCTCTCGATTCAAAAGACCACCTGCCCTAATTCCTCGAAGCCTGTCCCGCCGGACGAACAAAGCGAATGGCCTGCGGCGAACCGTCTTCGCCCACCAGCAGGTCGGCGCTCACCCACTGCTCTTCACTTCCCTGCGCCACCGGTAGGCCGAACGATCCCAGCGCCGAACTCGGAATGCGCACACGCACGAGCGCGCCCGAGTCGAGCGAGCCAACATCTGCGCCCGGATAGAAGGCCATAAAATCCGTCACTTCTTCCTGCTGTCCTGTTGCGGCATCGGCGTACAAGTCGCTTTCACCGGCAGTCTCGTCAGAAGCAACCGAGCCGGCCCTCGCTCCGGCGCCCGCGGCCGTGGCGCTGCGATGCGCAGCGAGCGAGCCGAACCTAGCGGACATGGACCGCACCAGCTTCGAAGACTCGCTCGAGAGCATGAGCGCAGATCCCAGCAAGATGACAAACGATGCCGCCATCGCTCCCGATAGCGCAAAAATCCATCGCCGCGTATGCACTTCGCGACCGCGTTCCGTGCGGTAGGCAGCCATCAACGTAGCTTCGCAGCCCGGCGAAGGCTCCCGCCGCGCTTCCACGCCCGCCAGCGCCCGGAGATCCGTTTGGAGCACGCGCTCGTCGGCCAGCCGCTCGGCGCACGAGGCGCACTGGGCGGCATGCTCGAGCGCTGCCTTCAGCTCCCAGCGGGGCTCCGTCGCGCCCTTCGCGTCCGGGCTCTGCCGCGCCGATTCCACCAGCAGTGCCTCATAGTCCCTGCAGTTCATCGCTCTACCTCTTCTCCCCGCCTTCCTGAAGCACAACCGAACTATGCATTCGCCGATTCAAAAACTTGTTACGAAAACTGGGCCCTCGGCCGTATCACTCGAAATCCGTCGGCGGCTGACGCCGCCAGTCTCCGTTCCGTGGCGCGCAGCCGCGTGGCCAGCATTTCGCGTCCGCGATGGAGCCGCGACCGCAGCGTGCCCGGCGCGCATCCCAGCGTGTGCGCTGCTTCCTCGTAGCTCATTTCCTGCAGGTCGCACAGCACGACCGCTTCGCGATATACCGGAGGCAACGCGAGCACCGCTCGCCGCACACGCCCAATCTGTTCGCGTCTGAGCAGGTCTTCGTGGGCATCCGCGCCCGGATCGACAAGGACCGGTTCCGAGTTTTCTTCGCTCGAAGAACCTTCCTGTTCCTCCCGGAAAGGAGCGAAATGGCTCTCCTTTTCGAGCGCGCGCAATGTGTGGTTCCGCGCGACACCGTAAAGAAAGGCTTTGAGCGTTGCGCGGTTGGGGTCGTAGCGCCCCGGGTCGCGCACCAGCACCAGGAAAGCCTCCTGGGTGACCTCTTCCGCGACTCCTTCGTTTCCGCTCATGTGCAAGGCAAACCGGTAAATGGCGCCGCTCAATTGCCGATAGAGCGCGCGGAAAGCTTCTTCGTCTCCGGCGGCAGCACGACGGAGGAGGGCCTCAGGAGATATTTCCTGGTTCATCCTGGGTCGTTAGACGCCGGATCCCGCGCGTCCCAAAAGACATCCCGAGGCTTCGGGATCGGAACGCAATCCCGATGCATCGGGAGCGTCTCTCCATAGATTCCGGGCAATGGGGAAGCAAGTTCCAGAAAGAAGTGGCGAATGACGTGTGACGAGTGGCGAGTAGTCCACGCCGACTGGCGGCGAAAGTGACCGCGGATTTGACCCCCGAGGAGCATATCTACCCCCCACCCCCTATTGTTGCACAACTGTATGAAAACAAAGGGCGTGGGCGCAGAAGAGTTGCACAAACCATTGAAAGGAAAGTGGTTAGTGGCGAGTGGCGTGTGGCTAGTGACGGAGATGGCTAAGCCCTTGCAAACAGGAGTCTTGGTGGGCGACCGGAGCAATCGACCTATCCGCTGGTGCGTGGGACACCCATGAAGGGGTCCCACCCCCGGGGGGAATGCGTAATTGATTGGGAATAGAGGAGTTGCGAAAAATTGAGTGCGTAGTGCGTTGATTCTAAAGGGGCGGACTCTTGGGAGGAAATGAGGATTGGGTTCCCGGGTATGAATGAAGCGAGGCATCGGAAGACATCGACAAAACAGTATAACACAAGTTAATACCAAAGTCAAGTACTACTGGGGCGAAATTCGATCTCAGAATGAGAAGGAACGGGGGCGCTTCCTGCGTCAAGGTGGGGGCACCAACACTGTGCCTACGGCGCTGAGGGTCAGGCCAGCGCGGTCCCGAATCCCGAAGCTTCGGGATCGGTATCTGGCGCTACGAGAGAGGGGGCGCGAAAAGGCGGCACCCGGGGGGTGCGGCTGGCGGGTTCGGGAGATGGTTGACCTTAGGATTCGCACGTCGTAGCATGAAGGAAAAGTGGGCAATGAAGATACTCTAATCGGAAGGACAGTCTCGCGCTACCGCATCCTGGAAAAGCTTGGCGGCGGCGGCATGGGTGTGGTGTACAAGGCGGAAGACACGCGGCTGCATCGCTTCGTGGCACTGAAGTTCCTCCCCGAAAGGATGGCCCAAGATCAGCAAGCGCTGGCTCGCTTCCGGCGGGAAGCAGAGGCCGCCTCCGCTCTGAACCATCCCAACATTTGCACCATCTACGACATCGGCGAAGAGGATGGGAAAGCGTTCATCGCCATGGAGTTCATGGAGGGCAAGACGCTAAAGCATCGCATTGGCGGAAAGCCCTTGCCGCTCGAACAGATCGTTGAACTGGGGATCGAGATCGCGGACGCTCTGGATGCCGCGCATGCGCGAGGGATCGTGCACCGGGACATCAAGCCGGCGAATATCTTCGTAAACCAGCGCGGCCATGCCAAGGTGCTCGATTTCGGGCTGGCGAAAATCATTGCTCCAGAGACGGGCGTCGAACATTCCCCGATGCAGGAGTTCTCGACGGAAGAACTGGTCACCCGGACCGGCTATGCAGTAGGCACGATTGCTTACATGTCGCCCGAGCAAGTGCGGGGAGAAGAGCTAGATACGCGTACGGACCTGTTCTCGCTGGGCGGAGTTCTCTATGAGATG
>JASHSV010000188.1 GCA_030038535.1 Candidatus Acidiferrales bacterium | reverse complement strand
GCATGGCGCTCGGAGGAGCGGCGCGCGGCCACCTGCTCGAGGTCCATGGTGCTGACACCGGGCTTGACCATGGCGCGCAGCTCGCTGAGCACGTCCCAGACGACTTGTCCCGCACGATACATCTTCTCAAGCTCCATCTTCGACTTCAGAATGATGCCCACTCCTTCCGCTCCAAATCCGCTGGACTGCTACCGCACCGACCGACAACTCCGAAAGAGCGCAGGCTTCCCGAACGTTCGGGAGCCTGAGCTACTGCTCGTGCAAGCGAGCGAGCAGCGCGAGCAGCTCGTGCTGGACGGAAGCGATATCGCGAGAACCGTCCAACTCGAGCAACTGGCCGCGGCGCCGGTAAAACTCGGTGACCGGGCGGGTCTGCTCGTGATAGGTGGCCAGGCGCTGACGCACGACATCCTCGCGGTCGTCGGGACGCTGGACGACCTGGCCGCCGCAAACATCACACTTGCCCTCGACCCGGGGCATTTTCTCCCCGGCAGAATAAATCGCGCCGCACGAGTTACAGATGCGGCGGGCGGCGATGCGCCGCACAACCGCCTCGTCGTCGACTAGGAGGTTGACGGCCAGCGCGCGCCGCAGGGGGAGACAAGCGAGAATCTCCTCCAACCGCTCCGCCTGGGGAAGCGTGCGCGGAAAGCCGTCGAGCACAAACCCGGCGGCACAATCCTTTCGCGCGACACGCTCCTCGACCATCGCCAGCACAATCTCGTCGGGAACGAGCTTGCCGCTTTCCATAATCGGCTTGGCGCGGCGGCCGAGCTCCGTTCCCTTGGCGACATGTTCGCGGAACATGTCGCCGGTGGAGAGGTGGGGCACGTCGTAGAGCCTGGCCACCTCTCGAGCCTGAGTTCCCTTCCCGGCGCCGGGCGCGCCGAGCAAAATGAGCGCGCGCAGCAGAGGCTGCGCGAGCGCGCGACGCTGCGGATCAGCCACGCCGGCCTCGCATGCGGCCGCGGGGCCCGAAGCCTTCGTAATTGCGCATGACCAACTGGGCCTCGATCTGCTGGACGGTGTCCATAGCGACGCCGACGACGATGAGCAGCGAGGTCCCGCCGAAATAAAAGTTCACACCCAGACCTTCCAGAATAAACCTGGGGGAATGCGCGTCAAACCAGCTCCCAATGGGCCCCCAGAGATGGTTGAGCTTGATGCCGGCAATCATCCACTCGGGGATGAGGCAGACAAACGCGAGATAGAGGCCGCCGACAAAGGTGAGACGCGTGATGATGCGGCTGACGTATTCCGAGGTGTTGCGGCCGGGACGAATGCCGGGAATAAACCCGCCGTGCTTGCGAAGATTGTCGGCGAGCTCGGTGGGATTGACCATGATGCCGACGTAGAAGAAGGCGAAGCCAACGATCATGACGACGTACAGGGCGGTGTACCAGGGCTCGCCCCAGCGCAGGGCGTTGACGATGTCCTGAATGGCCTTGGATTTGGAGGCAAAGGCCTGGCCGATGGTGGGAGGAATGGTGAGCACGGAGCTGGCGAAGATGGGAGGAATCACGCCGCCGGAATTGACGCGGAGGGGAAGATAGGTCATCTGGCCGCCCATGACGCGGCGGCCGACGACCTTCTTGGCGTACTGGACGGGAATGCGGCGCTGGCCGGTTTCGACGAGAACAATGCTGCCGGTAATGACGACCATCAGGACAATCAGCAGGATGACGAAGAGCCCGGTGAAATTCTCCCAGTAGTTGTTCTGGATTTTGCTGACCAGATCGCCGATGGCGCGAGGCAGGCCCACGACGATGCCGGCGAAAATGATGAGGGACATACCGTTGCCGATGCCCCGGTCGCTGATCTGTTCGCCGAGCCACATGATGAAGGCGCTGCCGGTGGTGAGAGTGAGGATGGTCATGAGCACGAAGCCGACGCCGGGGTTGTAGACGAGGGCCTTGGCCTGGTAGGTGGCGCTGCGGAGGGCCATGGCGATCATAAAGGACTGCAGGATGGCGAGGCCGACGGTGAGGTAGCGCGTGTACTGGGTGATCTTGCGGCGGCCGAGCTCACCCTCCTTCTGCAAACGCTCCAGATAGGGGAAAACGACGGTCATCAACTGGAGAATGATGGAGGAAGTGATGTAAGGCATGATGCCGAGAGCGAAAATGGTGAGGCGGCGGAAATTGCCGCCGCTGAACAGATCGAACACGCCGAGCAGGGAGCCCTGGCTGCTGGCGAATAAATCCTCAAGCACCTGGGTGTTGATGCCGGGAGTGGGAATGAAGGCGCCAAAGCGGTAGACCGCGAGCATCGCGAGGGCGAAGAGCACGCGGTTGCGCAAATCTTCCACGCGGAAGATATTGGCGACGGAATTGAAAAACTGCTTCATGCCACGATTTCCGTTTTGCCACCGGCGGAGGCGATCTTCTTCTCCGCAGACCTGCTGAAGGCGTGGGCCTGAACGGTCAGCGCCACTTTCAATTCTCCGTTACCGAGGACTTTAACGCCATCGCGGCGGCTGGAGAGGATGCCGCGCGCGAGGAGCAGGTCGGGAGTGACAACCTCGCCCTTCGAGAATACGTTGAGCGAGTCGACGTTGATGATGGCGAACTCGCGGCCGAAGGGATTGTGGAAGCCGCGCTTGGGAATCCTGCGATGCAGGGGCATCTGACCGCCTTCAAAGCCCCGGCGGAGCGAATAGCCGGTGCGCGACTGCTGGCCCTTGTTGCCGGCGCCAGCGGTCTTGCCCAGCTTGGAGCCGATACCGCGACCGACGCGCACCTTGCGGTGACGGGAGCCCTTGGGGGGACGCAGATTCGAGAGTGTGACTTCCATAGCTGCCTCAATTCTCCCCGACAACTTTGACCAGATGGCGCACTTTGCGGACCATGCCGCGAATGGCGGGAGTGTCCTGGCGCTCGACGGTCTGCTCGAGGCGGCGGAAACCCAGGCCGCGAATGGCGGCACGCATATCGCGCGTGCAGCCGATGAAACTGACCACCCACTGGATCTTGATGGTGCGATCTTTTTTTGCCGGGCTCATCGGATCTGCGCCTCCGCCCGCTAGGCGGACATGTCCGCGGCCTCTTTGCCGCGCGTTTCGGCCACTTTGGCCGCGTCTTTCAGGTGGATCAGGGCATCGAAGGTGGCTTTGACGACGTTGTGCGGATTCGACGTGCCGATGGACTTGGTGAGCACGTTGTGAATGCCGGTGACTTCCATGACGGCGCGGACGGGGCCGCCGGCGATGATCCCAGTGCCTTCGGGAGCGGGCTTAAGCAGCACCGTGCCGGAGCCGTATCGGCCAACGACGAGATGCGGGACGGTGCCGCTCTTCAAGTTGACGCGGATCAGGTTTTTCTTGGCCTGCTCGATGGCCTTGCGAATGGCCATGGGAACCTCGCGGGCTTTGCCCATGCCGAAACCAGCGTGGCCCTGCTGATCGCCGACGACGACGAGCGCGGAAAAACTGAGGTTTTTGCCGCCCTTGACGACTTTGGTGACGCGGTTGATGGCGACGACGTGGTCCTTGAGCGAGCTGGCGTTCGCCTCGAGGGGCCGGCGGATGGAGAGCGTGTCTCTTAGAGTGTGCTTCGACATACGCTTAGAATTTCAACCCCGCTTCGCGCGCCGCGTCGGCCAGGGCCTTGACGCGCCCGTGGTACCGATAGCCGCCGCGATCGAAGACGACCTGGGACACGCCTTTCTGGCGGGCGCGTTCGGCAACGGTCTTGCCAACGAGCTTCGCCGCGGCGACGTTGCCGCCACCCTTGGTCTGTTTGCGCATCTCCTTGTCGTTCGAGCCGGCGGAAGCGATTGTGCGGCCGGTGGAATCGTCGATGACCTGGACGTAGAGGTGCGCGAGGGAACGGTAGACGCAGAGGCGCGGGCGTTCCGGCGTGCCGATGAGAGTCTGGCGGACACGGTGGTGAATGCGCCGGCGGTGCTGGTCGCGTGAAATCTTGCGTACTGGAATTTGTGCCACGCTCAATCTCCTTGGGGCGGGATCAGGCCGCACCCGCCTTGGCGCCGGCCTTGCCGGCCTTCTTCTTGAGATGCTCACCGGTCCTGCGCACGCCCTTCTGCTTGTAGGGATCGGGCGGACGGAGGGCGCGGATGTTGGCGGTGACCTGGCCGACCTGAGCCTTATCGGCACCGGTGACCACCAGATGGGTCTGCTGGGCCACGGAAATCTGAATCCCCTCGGGAACGGGAAATTCGATGGGATGCGAATAACCGAGGCTGAACACCACGTTCTTGCCTTTCAGTTCGGCGCGGTAACCGACACCGACGATATCGAGCTCGCGCTTGAAGCCTTCAGTGACGCCGTGAACGGCGTTGGCGAGAAGGGCGCGGGTAAGGCCGTGGAGGGCACGCTGGTCCTCCGACTCGCGCGAGGCGAGGACCTCCTTGTCTTTCTGCTCGACGCGAATGCCGGCGGGCAGGGGAACAGAGAGCTTGCCCTTGGGCCCCTGGACATCCACACGCTCTCCGGCGACATGGACTTTGACGCCGGAGGGAATCGAAATCGGCTTGCGACCTATACGGGACATGAGCGGGTCACTCTCTCTCCCTTACCAGGCTTCGCACAAGACTTCGCCGCCGATGCCGTTCCGGCGGGCAGCCTTGCCGGTCATCACGCCCTTGGGCGTGGTGAGGATGCTGACGCCCATGCCGCCCATGATGCGCTTGAGGTCGGCTTTTCCGGTATAGACGCGCCGGCCGGGACGCGAAACGCGGCGCAGGCCGGAAAGGACGCTGTGGCGGTCGGGCGTGTACTTGAGAAAAATGCGCAGCGTCTTCTTGATGCGGTTCTCCTCCGCCACTTTGTAGGTGGCGATGAAGCCTTCCTCTTTGAGGATGCGCGCGATTTCGATTTTGAGCTTGGACGCGGGCACGTCCACGCGGGGGTGCTTGGCGCGTGAGGCGTTGCGCACGCGCGTGAGCATGTCGGCGATGGGATCGGTCTGCATATCGTTCCCTTCCCTACCAGCTCGCCTTGACGACGCCGGGAATCTGACCGCCGAGCGCGAGCTCGCGGAAGCAGAGGCGGCAGAGGTGGAACTTGCGCAAATAACCGCGGCCGCGGCCGCAAAGGCGGCAGCGGTTGCGGGCGCGAATTCTGAACTTGGGCTTGCGCCTGGTCTTGGCGAATTGGGCGGTTCTGGCCATCAACGCTCCTCGGATTTGGTACGGAAGGGCATGCCCAGCAGCTTGAGCAGCTCGCGGCACTCCTCATCGGAATGCGCGGAGGTGGTGAGCGTGATGTTCATGCCTTTGATCTTGTCCACACGGGTGTAATCGATCTCGGGAAAAACGAGCTGGTCCTTGAGGCCGAGGGTGTAATTGCCGCGGCCGTCGAAGGAGCCGGCGGGAAGGCCCTTGAAGTCGCGCACGCGGGGAAGAACGATGGAGCAGAGGCGGTCGAGAAACTCGTACATTTTCTCGCCGCGAAGCGTGACGCAACAGCCGATGGGCATGCCCTTGCGGATCTTGAAATTGGCGATGGATTTTTTGGCGCGCGTGATGATGGCCTTCTGGCCGGCGATCAAACCGAGCTCGACAGCGGCGGTATCGAGCAGCTTGATGTTCTGGCTGGCCTCGCCCAGGCCGATATTGACGGTAATCTTCCTGAGCTTGGGCGCGGCCATGGAATTGCCGTAGCCGAAGCGCTTGACCAGAGCGGGGAGAACCTCGCTGCGGTAGCGTACATGGAGCCGAGTGATCATATCGGTATCGTCCGTGGCCTCAGCGATCGAGCGGGGCGGCGCAGTGCTTGCAGACGCGGGTGCGCACGGTGCGGTTTCCCTCCTGGCGCGTCTTGCTGCCGATGCGCGTGGGGCGATCGCAGGAGGGGCAAACGATCATCACGTTGGAAACGTGGATGGGCGCCTCCTTGTCCAAAACGCCGCCGGCGACATTCTTCTGCGGATTGCGGCGAGTGTGCTTCTTGATGATCTGGGCATGCTCGACGGTGACGGTAGCGTCGGTACGGTTGACGGCGAGCACACGCGCGGAGCGGTGGGCAAAGCCGAGACGGTCGCGGCCGGAAACAACACGCACCATATCGCCCTTGCGGATGAGGACGGGAACCCGCGCGGGACGGCGATTGGATCGTTCCTGAACGCTCATGGTTTCGCTCTTCTTCCTGCGCTCATGGCTACCAGACCTCGGGCGCGAGGGAGACAATCTTGGTAAATTTCCTCTCGCGCAGTTCGCGGGCCACGGGACCGAAAACGCGCGTGCCCACGGGCTCGTTGGCCTCGTTGATGAGCACAGCGGCGTTGTCGTCGAAACGGATATAGCTGCCATCGCGCCGCCGCTGCTCCTTGCGCATGCGCACGATGACGCATTTGACCACTTTTCCCTGCTTGATCTGGCTTTCCGGAGCCGCTTCCTTGACGGAGGCGGTGACGACGTCGCCCAGGCCGGCTTTGAGGCCTGCATCGCCTCCGAGGGGAAGAATGCACATGAGGCGGCGAGCGCCGGAATTGTCGGCAACAGTCAGCCAGGTTCGCATCTGAATCATGAACGGTCTCCCCTACTCGATTCCGGTCCTGGCGCGCGAGACGACTTCGACGAGGCGCCAGCGCTTGAGACGGGAAAGCGGGCGCGTCTCGGCGATCCGGACCGTGTCGCCCGGGCGCGCTTCGCCCTGCTCGTCGTGGGCGTAGAGTTTCTTGGACTTGCGCAGCACGCGGCCGTAGAGCGGGTGCTGGACCTTTCGCGTGACCTTGACGACGATGGTCTTGGCCATCGAGGCGCTGGTGACCACGCCCAGCTTGATCTGCCGGCGCCGGATTTGCGGTTGTGCCGCGTTATTTTCCATCGCTCACCTTCATGGCGCGTTCCCGGCGGAGCGTCTTGACGCGCGCCAGGTCCTTGCGCACGACGCGCAGTTTCTTGAGGCTTTCCGCCTGGCCAGTGGCATGCTGAAAGCGCAGGCGGAAGATCTGCTCGGCCAGCTCGTGCTCCTGCGTTTCGAGCTCCGCATCACCCATCTGGCGAAACTTTTCTGTGGTTCTTGGCATCACGCCGCTCCGAGACGCGTGACATATTTCGTGCGGATGGGCAGCTTGTGAGCAGCCACATCGCAGGCTTCCCGTGACGTGGCCGCGTCCAGCCCCTCCAGCTCGAACAAAATGCGGCCGGGCAGCACGACGGCGACCCAGTATTCGGGAAGGCCCTTGCCCTTGCCCATGCGCGTTTCCGCAGGCTTTTTGGTGAACGGCTTATCGGGAAAGATGCGAATCCACATCTTTCCGCCGCGCTTCAGGAAACGCGAAAGGGCGACGCGGGCGGCTTCGATCTGGCGATTGGTGATCCAGGCGGCTTCCATGGCCTTGAGACCGCAATCGCCGAAGGAAAGATCGCTGCCGCGCCACGCCTTTCCGGTGCGGCGGCCGCGCATTTGCTTGCGGTACTTCACTTTTTTCGGCATCAACATGACGTCAAAATCCTCACCTGACGGGCGCGGGCTCTTCGCGCAACGCGGAGCCGGGACCGCGGGATTCCTCCTGGCGGCGCGGCACGTTTTCGCCCTGATAAATCCAGCACTTGACGCCAATCACGCCGTAGGTGGTGTAGGCCTGGGCGAAGCCGTAATCAATGTCGGCGCGAAGCGTCTGGAGCGGCAGGCGGCCCTGGAGGTACCACTCCTTACGGGCGATTTCGGCGCCGTTGAGGCGGCCGGCGACGCGCACCTTGATGCCCTTGCAGCCGAAGCGAAGCGCGGAATCGACGGATTTGCGCATAGCACGGCGGAAGGCGGTGCGCTTTTCGAGCTGGAGCGCGATATTTTCGGCGACGAGCTGGGCATTGAGCTCGGGGCGATGCACTTCCTGAATTTCGATGTGGACCTCGCGCTTGGTGCGGTTCTGCACTTCGGTCTTGAGCTTGTCGATTTCCGCGCCCTTGCGCCCGATGATGATGCCCGGCCGGGCGGTATCGATGCGGATGACGAGCTTGTTGGCCGCGCGTTCGATTTCGATCATGCTGACGCCGGCGGAGCGCAGGCGCTTTTTGAGCTCCTTGCGCAGCTCGATGTCTTCATAGAGCAGCTCGGCGTACTCCTTGTCGGCGAACCAGCGGGAGCGCCAGGTCTTGTTGTAGCCGAGCCGGAAACCGAACGGATGTGTCTTCTGTCCCACGAGGCCTCCTACTCCTGGTCCTTCTTAGGTTCGGGCTTGGGCGCCGGCTTGGGTGCGGCCTTCGGCTGCCTGGCCGCGCCCTTGGACTTGGGCGCCTGCTTGCCGGTGAGCACCTTGCGCGCGCGGCGCACGGCGCCCCGAACGCCCTTGGAACGTTCGGCTTCGGCAGCCTGTTCGGCGAGGCGCTCGGCCGCGGCGCGATGCCGCTCCGCCACCGTCACCTGAATATGGCTGGTGCGCTTCTGGTAGCGGAAGGCGCGGCCGAACGGCGCCGGCCGGATGCGCTTCCAGCGGGAACCTTCGTTGACGAAACATTGTGAGACGTAGAGGTGATCCACGTCGAGCGAGGCACCGGAGATCTCAGCTTTCTGCTCGGCATTGGCGATGGCGCTGCGCAGGATTTTTTCAATGTCGCGCGCGACGCGCTTGCGGGTGAAGCGGAGGATGCTGAGCGCATGATCGGCGCTCTGGCCGCGGATCAAATCGGCGACGAGGCGGGCCTTCTGCGCGGAGACGCGGGAATAGCGCACCAGCGCCCGGCCTTCGATCACCTGCGGAATTGCGGGTAACGTTGCCATTGCCAATATCCTCAGTCCCTCAGCTCTTGGCCGGCGCTGCCGGAGCCGCACCGCCCGCCGGAGCCGGGCCGCCGGCACCCGGAGCAGCCGCGCCGGGAGCGACGCCCGCAGCCTTTTCGAGCGCGGCGCGCACGGCGTGGCCTTTGAACGAACGAGTAGGCGCAAATTCGCCGAGCTTGTGCCCCACCATCTGCTCGGTGACATAGACGGGAATGAACTTCTTCCCGTTATGGACGGCGAGGGTATGCCCGACCATCTCCGGAAGAATGGTGGAGCGGCGCGACCAGGTCTTGATGACTTTCTTCTCGTTGCGCGAGTTGAGCGCATCCACCTTCTCGCGGAGGTGGGCGTCAACGAACGGGCCTTTTTTAAGCGACCTGGGCATCCTCGATTACTCCGTCACGCGGCGCAGCTTAATCCACTGCGCGCGACGCATTTTGCGAAAGCCACGCACGGGTCCGGGTACGCGGTGAGAGGCGGGACAGAAGGGGCACACAAACCGCGTGCCGAGCGCCGTCGCTACCTTCTCCACCACCACGGCCCATCCGGGCTTGCAGAACCGGTACAGCACCTGCTCGGGCGGCGCCGCGACAGGCCGCACCGCGGGCTTGGCCGGGGCGGCCGGCCGAGCTGCAGGCTTCGACTTATGAATTCTCGGCCGGCGAGCCGCCGCCCGAGACGCACGTGATGCTCTCATTGCCAATCCTTCCATATGGTGACCCGCCGCGCCGGGACCATCCGAAATTTTCCGCCGGAACGATCGGCGGCATGCCCGTCAGCGTTCTACGGCTTCCTCCTGGTGACGATGTACTTATCGGAAGGCTTGTGCCTGCGGGTTTTCGCTCCCAGCGTGGGGAAACCCCACGGGGTCTGGGGGTGATTGCCCTTGACGCGTCCTTCCCCGCCGCCGTGCGGATGATCCACAGGGTTCATGGCCACACCGCGCACGGTGGGACGCCGCCCCTTCCAGCGCGTGCGTCCCGCCTTGCCATAGGTAATGTTTTCGTGGTCGAGATTGCCGACCTGGCCGACAGTGGCCATGCAGTCCAGATGGAACTGCCGGACTTCTCCGGAGGGCAGCTTGACCAGCGCGATGTCGCCCTCCTTCGAGAGCAACTGCGCCGAAGAGCCCGCGGCGCGGACGACCTGGCCGCCCTTGCCGGGAAACAACTCGAGGTTGTGTACCGGTGTGCCCGGCGGAATGTGACGAATGGCCATGGCGTTGCCGGGAAGGATGTCGGCGCCGGGGCCGGTAGAGACGGTCATGCCGACCTGCAGGCCCACGGGATAAAGAATGTAGCGCTTCTCTCCATCCGAGTAGTGGAGCAGGGCCAGCCGCGCGGAACGGTTGGGGTCGTATTCGATGGCCGCGACGCGGGCGGGAATGCCCGATTTGTCGCGGCGATAGTCCACGACGCGGTACATGCGCTTGTGGCCGCCGCCGCGATGCCAGATGGTGACTTCGCCGGCGGAGTTGCGGCCGCCGGAGCGCTTGCGGGGCTCGAGGAGCGCCTTTTCGGGCGTCTCTTTGGTGATCTCGGCCTTATCGAGCACCGTCAAATAGCGCCGTGATTTTGTGTATGGCCGGAACGATTTGAGCGCCATGTTGTCCCTCGCGCCCCCGTAAACGGGGCTACAGGTTCTCCCCGTACTCAATCATTTTTTCGCCCGCCGCCAGCCGGACGTAGGCTTTCTTCCAATCGCGGCGAAAGCCTTCGGCACGGCCGCGGCGGCGCATCTTGCCGTGAAACTGAGCGGTGCGCACGGAATCCACCTTGACCTTAAAGATGGTCTGAACGGCTTCCTTGATCTGCGTCTTGGTGGCGGCGCGCGCAACCTCGAAGACGACGGTCTGGAGCGTTTCCTTCACGGCCAGGCCCTTTTCCGTGATGATCGGACGCCGGATGATCCCGAATGTGCTGACCGCCATGGGCTACTCCTTGGCCGCGCGGCCCGCGCGCGGCTTGGGTTCGAGCGAGGCGGAGAGACGCAGCGCCGTATCTTTGGAGACGAGCATACGGTCGCAGCGCAGCAGATCGTAGGGCCGCAGGGCGTGCGGCTCGACGATTTCGAAATCCTGGATGTTGCGTCCGGCGAGCTCGAGATTTCGGTTGCCGCGCGGCTCGACGAGCAGGAATTTGCGGCTGCCCTTGTCCAGCTTCGAGATGGTCTGGCGGAAGGGCTTGGTCTTGTGCGAGTCGAGAGCCCATCCGTCGACGACGGTCAGCTTGGACGCAGCCAGCTTGGCGGAAAGAGCCGAACGCAGCGCGCCGAGCAAAACCTTGCGGGGCAGGCGATAGCTATAGTCGCGAGGCTGGGGGCCGTGAACGGTGCCGCCGTGGCGCCAGATGGGCGAACGGACCGAACCCATACGCGCGCGGCCGGTGCCCTTCTGCCGCCAAAGCTTTTTCCCCGAGCCGGAGACTTGCGAGCGGACTTTGGTTTTGTGCGTGCCCGCGCGCTCGCCGGCCTGCTGCCAGCGAACGGCTTCGTGCAGCGTCCAGGGATTGACCTGGGCCGCAAACACGGCGTCGGAGAGGGTGATTTGCCCCACCGTTTCGCCGCTCAGATTGACGACATCCACAACCGGCATGATGGCTCCGTCCTCTACCTGGCCGACTTGGCCCTGCGAATGAACACATAGCTGCCCGCGGGGCCGGGCACGGCGCCGCGAACGAGCAACAGATTCTCCTCCGCGTCCACTTTGACGACTTTCAGGTTCCGCGCCGTCTGGCGCTGGTTGCCGAGATGTCCGGCAAAATGCTGGCCGGGCCAGACGCGCGAGGGAAACGAACTGGCGCCGATACCACCGGGGGCGCGATGGAACATGGAACCGTGGGTATTGTCGCCGCCGCGATAATGCCAGCGCTTGACGCCGCCGGCGAAGCCTTTGCCCTTGCTGACGCCGCTGACGTCCACGAATTCGCCGACGGTGAAATTGTCGGCCAGCACGCGGTCGCCGACTTTGGTTTCCGTTTGCGAGGCCTCCAGGCGGACTTCGCCGAGGAAGCGCATGGGGGCAACGTCGGCCTTCTTGAAGTGGCCGGCCATGGGCTTGGTGACGCGCTGGGGCTTGACGAATTCGACCAGGCCGATCTGAACGGCTTCGTAGCCGTCGTTTTGCGCCGTGCGGCGTTGGACGACGACACACGGGCCGGCCTGCATGACGGTGCAGGGAATGGCGGCGCCGTCGTCGGCATAGACCTGGGTCATGCCCAGCTTGATTCCGAGAATGCCGTTCACAGCCATCACTTGACTCCGTGCTCGCGGCCGAAGGCCTTGATCTCAACGTCCACGCCGGGCGGTAGATCGAGCTTCATGAGCGCGTCCACGGTATCGGGCGTGGGCTCAAGGATGTCGATCAGCCGCTTGTGGGTGCGCATTTCAAACTGCTCGCGCGATTTCTTGTCCACGTGGGGCGAACGCAGCACCGTCCAGCGGTTGATGGTGGTGGGCAGCGGAATGGGCCCGGCCACGTTGGCGCCGGTGCGGCGCGCGGTCTCCACGATATCCCGCGTGGACTGGTCCAGGACGCGGTGGTCGTAAGCTTTCAGGCGAATGCGAATTTTTTCTCCAGCAGGCATCGGTTTACTCGACAATCTCGGTGACGGCGCCAGCGCCGACCGTGTGGCCGCCCTCGCGGATGGCGAACCGCAGCCCCTTCTCCAGCGCCACCGGCGTGATCAGCTCGATCGCTACCGTCGCGTTGTCGCCCGGCATTACCATCTCCACCCCTTCCGCCAGCTTTACGTCTCCCGTCACGTCCGTCGTGCGGAAGTAGAACTGCGG
>JASHSV010000187.1 GCA_030038535.1 Candidatus Acidiferrales bacterium | reverse complement strand
CAGCGCCGTCAGCGAAAAAAATACCCACGAAGAGCTGCGCAAGTGGCTCGAAGGCCTCTCCGACGAAGACCTCGGCCGCTACAAGATGTGACTTCCCCGTAGCGCCGGCGTCCTGCGCCGGCCCTGACAGTTCAGCGTCCCACGTCGCGGGAACCAACCTGGGCAGTTACGATCGATTGCCTTCTAGTCTTTGGAACAGTTGAAAAAATGAGTAGCGTGCCGACCGTCCTGAGGCCGCTGGTTTTCACCAGTCACTAGTCACGAATCACCAGTCACGGCTTCGGCGGCTGATCCGGCTTCACTTCCGTCGGCGTTCCGAACTTGATTGTCGATCCGAACCTCTTGTAATTCTTGTACCGCACCGTCATCCGGATGTGGATGTTCCCCGTGGTGAAGTGCAGATAATCGTCCGCGTGCGTGTAGGTCGGAAACCAGTAAGTCCCCTCGATATTCTCCCGGATGGTCTCGAACCGCGGAAACACGTTTTCGCTGTTTTTCTTGATGATATCCGGCACGGCTTTCCCGTACGTCTTCACGATCTCCAGGTCCCGCGCGTCCACCCAGATGCGCCCCTGAAAATAACGCTGGTTCTTTTCGATCTTTCTCGGCCCCACGTCGAACACATACGTGGACAGCTCATCCACCTGCTCCCGGCCCACGTACCTTACGTCATAGAGCGCGATCTTGTCCGTCGTCAGCACAAACGGCTGGATGTGCTCCAGGTCATCGATGTCCTGCTGCGACATCATGATTCGCTTGAGCGTCGGCGCCGGTGCATCCGTCACTTTTTCGTATCGTTTGCCCTGTATGTTGAAGACGATATCGTCCGATTCGCGCTGCTCCCCATCCACATACCCGTCCTGGTCCACCGTCTGCACCACCCAGGTCTGTTGGTAGGTAAATTGATCCCGCTCGCGCCGCATTTCATCTTCGCGCGCCGCGAATTTCGCGATGATCTGCTCCACCGGCATGGGCAGCGGCGCATTCGTATCCGCGGTCGGCGCTCCCGGTCCCGCATCAAACGGATGAGCGGGCTCCTGTGTCCGGCCCGGCGCCCCTGCCAGCAAAATCGCAAGAACGGCCGCGCCCAGCCAGCCTGTCCGCCTAGCCCTCAGTCGCCATTTTTGTGCTGTGTCCGCCATCGCCCACATCCCCCTCTATGATTTCATTCGAGCGCCACGCAAAGTTCCTGATTACCCTTCCTCTTACATTAGAAAGATTCGCGCGCACCCAGGGTTGCTCCCTCGTCTTCCTCTCTGTGCCTTCCTCCGTTTCTTTTTTCTCTAGCTTATTGCTGCTTTGTGTTCCTCGCCTTTTTCTTCCTCTTTCTGCACTAACCACTAGCCACTGCCCTTCAGATGTGCCATATCGTTCCACAGCCGGATCACCGGTTTCGCCGCGTCGTTCTCGTATCCCAGCATGCTCAGGCTCGCCGTTCCCAGCATCAAATACCGCCCGCCATCCAGCGGCATGCGCGTCCACCGCCCGGCCAGAACACGCAGGAAATGCCCGCTCGAGAACACCAGGACGTTTCCCGCCGTCGTCCGCAGCCGTTCTACGACGCGGTCCGCCCGCGCTCCAATCGCCTCGGGCGTTTCCCCACCCGGACACCCATCGCGGAACAAATCCCACCCAGGCCGTTCCGCCAGAATTTCCGACGATTTCCGGCCCTCGTACTGCCCGTAGTCCCACTCCACCAGGTCCGCATCCACCTGCGCCGCGGCTCCAAAGCCTGCCAGTTCGCACGTCTGCCGCGCCCGCACGAGCGGACTCGTCACCACGCGCGCCACATTCAATCCTTTCAGCCGCGCGCCCAGCAGTATGGCGTTTTTCTCGCCGTTCGCGGTCAGCGGCAGATCCGTCAGACCGGTATGCTGCCCGCTCAGGCTCCACGCCGTCTCGCCATGCCTCGCCAGATAAATGATTTGCAGCTCGCTCATTCGTTTCGCCGGTCACCGGCCACCAGCCGCCAGACTGCCCGCCGAAGCAGCTTCATCGCGAAGGCGGGCCACTCCCTTCGTTCCCAGTTCAGCTACGGGTCACGAGTCGCTATTCACCAGCCGCCAGACTGCCCGCCGAAGCAGCTTCATCGCGAAGGCGGGTCACTCTCTTCGCTCGCGGTTCAGCGTCTCCAGCGCCCGCCCGCTTCCCGGCCCGGTCGCAAACTCCGTCGGCGCCGCCCCGCCCTTGATGTTCAGACAGAACTTCCACCGGTCGCCCTCCAGCTCATAAATCCCGTTGTTCGTGTTCCCTTTTTCCGGCCCCTCGGTGAACTTCATTCGAAACTCATTCGGCACCACTTCCGGATTCAGTTCAATCGTGCCGCCGTACACCGCGCCCATCGCTCTCGTCGTGAACCGGTTTCCCTCCACAACAATGGTTGACCCCGCGTAAACATTCGGCGCTGGCGTCATCCCATCCACTTCCAGAAAAATGATGTTCCACACGCCCTGCAGGTTCTCAAGTTCCGAATCCATTGTGGTCCCCCTCGCAGACCCCACCTCTCAATGCCGGCAATTCTAGCACTCTGCCTCGCCCCTACCGTGCAGAACCACTCTATGGGATACTCGCCCCGGCTGCGCTTTACTGTTCCTACCTATGCACGCACCGTTCGAAGCTGCTTGCCGTGTGTGGGCGAGGCTGCTCCAATCGCCTCCCCATCGCGCCCTGTTCTTTGTCTGCCTGTTCTTCGCGCTGCGCGCCTTCTCGCTCCCCGCGCCGCAGAACGAACTCGACCTCGCCACTTCCACCTCGCTGATCGAAAACAAACGTGTCCGCGCCGTCCGCCTCTCCATCCCCTCCCATTCTGCCGTCTCCGTGCGCCGCCTCGCGCACGAAAGCCTTCTCGTCTCGCTCCATGACGTTCCGGTTCAAATGTCGCAGCCCCCTTCGGCTCCGCAGCGCTGGCAGGCCCTCCCCGGCTCATTTCTCTGGGTCCGCGGCAACCTCGGTTTCTCCCTGGAAAACCTCGGCAACTCGCCCGCCGATCTCGTCTCTCTTGAACTGCGCGACTCCTATGCCTTCAATCAACTCAGCGCTCCTCGCTCCTCGCTCGACCCCGTTCAGTTGGACCCGCGCCATTTTCGTTCCGTTCTGGATAACGAGCATGTGCGTGCCCTTCTTCTCCATTTCGGCGCGCGCGAAGAGTCCCCACTCGCCCAGTTCAATCAGGGAGTTGCCATCAACCTTTCCGACGTTCATTCGAGCCACATTACCCCCAGCGGGGACCACTCGACAGTCTCCGGCGACTCTTCGAGCCTTTCCTGGCAGCCCGATGGCCTCTACGAAATCCACAACCTCGACTCCGAGCCCTTCGATTCGCTCTTCATCGAATTCAAACATCCCGTCTGCAGCCCCATCGACCGGCTCACTCGGCTTGGCATCCCGAATCCCTACGACCTCAGCACGCCCGCCGAGACCCGCAATTACATAATCTCGGTGCTGGACAAGGTGGAACGTCAGTGGCGTAAATCTCTCCCACGCGAGGCGAAAGCCGCAGAAGTGGGGATTGTCGCCCTCATTGGGAAGATCCAGAGCGACGGCTCGATTCGCGAAGACGATATACTCCCCTACACGGTGTATGCCAGCGACGCCCTGGTCGCCGCAGCCCGCGCCGCCATTCGCAAGGCCGCTCCATTCCCTCCTCTACCGGCATCCTTCGACAAACCAAGCATGGAGATTGCCTTCACATTCTTCTACAACCTGTCCCACCTG
>JASHSV010000186.1 GCA_030038535.1 Candidatus Acidiferrales bacterium | reverse complement strand
TCCACTTCCGCGATCTCAAATCCGTCGTTCGTCCGCACCATGGTCGTCAGCCGCCCGTTTGCTTCGTCGCTCTGTTTTTTGGGCGCCACCAGCACGCAGAACGATCGCTGGCCCCCTCGCCCCACCCGTCCCCGAAGCTGGTGTAGTTGCGCCAGCCCGAACCGGTCTGCGTGTTCGATCACCATCATCGTCGCGTTCGGCACGTCCACGCCCACTTCGATCACCGTCGTCGAAACCAGGATCGAGATCTCGCCGCGCCGGAAGCTCTCGATCACCGCCTCCTTCTCCTCGCTCTTCATCCGCCCGTGGAGCAGCCCCACGCGCAGCTCGCTGAACACTTTTTTCGACAGCCGCTCGTATTCCGCCACCGCCGCCTTCAGCTCCGCCTTCGATTCTTCAATCACCGGATAAACCACGTACACCTGCCGCCCTTTTTTCACCTCGCCCCGAGCGAACTCCCAGACGCCCGGCAGGTTGTCTTCCGAGCTCACGCGCGTCTCCACTGGCCTGCGTCCCGGCGGCAGTTCGTCGATCACCGACTGGTCCAGGTCGCCATACAGCGTCAGGCACAGGGTCCGCGGGATTGGAGTCGCCGTCATCACCAACACGTCCGGCTGTCCCGAAGCCTCGGGACCTTTCTCCATCAGCCGCTTCCGTTGCAGCACGCCGAAGCGATGCTGCTCGTCCACGATCACCAGGCCCAGGTCTTTGAACTGCGCTGCTTCCTCGATCAGCGCGTGCGTTCCCACCACAAACTGCGTCGCCCCGCTCCGCATTGCTTCGAGCACCTCGCGTTTTTCCGCGGGCTTCATACCGCTGATCAGCAGGTCCACTCGGTAGCCACCCCGTCCCAGCAGCCGCCGCGCCGTCAGGTGATGCTGCACCGCCAGGATTTCCGTCGGCGCCATCAACGCCGCCTGGCTTCCGTTTTCCATCACGATCACCGCGGCCTCAAACGCCACCAGGGTCTTTCCGCTGCCCACGTCCCCCAGCAGCAGCCGGTTCATCGGCACCGGCCGTTCTAGGTCCGCCGCGATTTCCGCGAGCACCCGTTTCTGCGCCGCCGTCGGCTTGAACGGCAGTATTCTCTTCACCGCCTCGCGGATTCGCGGCTCGCGCACTGAATACGCATGCCCGCGCTCCTGCTTTGCCTCGCGTCTCCGCGCGGCCAGCCCCAATTGGTAGTAGAACAATTCCTCGAAAATCATCCGCTTCTGCGCCGGCGTCCGGAATGTGTCGAGCGCCTCCAGGTTCGCCGCCGGAGGAGGGAAGTGAACCTCCTCGATGGCCGCGCGCCTCGGCGGGAATCCGTAGCGCCCGCGGATTGCTTCCGGCAGCGCATCGGGAATGGATGGAGCGAGCTGCACGATCGCCGCGTGGATCACCCTTCGCAGCATTCGCGAGCTGATCCCGCCCATCGCCTCGTAAATGGGCACGATCCGGCCCACTTCCGTCGAGTCCTCCGCGCTCCCGGCCAGCAGTTCGAGTTCCGGGTTGATCATTTCCAGCTTTCCCGGACGGTACGCGTCGTAGTCCGCCTTCCCGTGCAGGACAATCTCCTGTCCCGGTTTGAATCGCCCTTCGAGGTAATTCCCGTGGAAAAATCGGCAGTACAGCACTCCGCTCGCGTCCCGCACCGTCAGGTAGTACACCGCGCCGCGCCCCCGGCGGAATCCGCCCAGGCTCCCGTGCACCACTTCCGCTCTCACTGTAATCACGCTTCCACCGCGAATTTCGCGGATGGGCGTGAAGTGGATGCGATCTTCGTATCGGAAGGGCAGGTAGCGCAGCAGGTCTTCGAGGGTCAGGATCCCGTGTTCGGCCAAAACGCTCGCCCGCGCCGGTCCCACGCCTTTGAGGTACATCACCTCGGTGGCCAGCGTGATGCTTTTCGGCGGCGTTTGCAGATCGTCCCCCGTCTGTTTCCGCGCTAGCTTACACCATGCGTCGCGCGCTCCGGCGTTTCGCTCCGCTTGCTGGCGCGAGCGCGGCAGATGCAGTAAATTCACCGTTCGCAACTCGTGAGGCTGGGCGATGTCATCCCGAGTCCCGAATTCCGCTTACGAACTAACGGAATTCGTGATGAGGGATCTGGCTTTTCTGGTCGGAGGACGCGTTGTTCGATGTCGTTTGCCGCTCCAAAACGCTCAATTTTCTCCGGGCTCGGTGAATCCTTTCTCGCTGTCCTCCTGGGCAACGTCATTTATTTCGGAGCGGCTCCCTATCTTCCGCCCGCTCTTCAGCATCAGCTGTTCCATCCCGATTTCGGCCTCCTCTTGGATTTCCTGGTCTGCGCGGGAACTTTTGGCCTCATCCGTTATGTCCGCACTCACCTCCTAACTCCTAGAGAATAAATCAGTTGCAGTAGCTCCCGGATGGCTCCTTCCCTCGTCCCTCTCGACGGAACTTACTCCCCTTTTCTCGCGTCTTTCTCTATGCTCACCCTGGAGTGGGCCGCCGCGTCGAAATATACTGGTGGCGCACACTCCGGCGTTCCTATGTCCTTTGGGCCCGCCGGACCGTGCGCGCTCCCGACCAAGGCCATGCTCCATCCGGATACGGCTTTGCCTTTCGAAGCAGAGGCCCAAGCACCAGCGGCCAGGACGCTCGAAGAGAGCGCCCTGATTCGCGCTGCCCAGCGGGGCGACCGCGATGCCTTCGATGAACTCGTCCATCGCTACGATCAGGATGTTCTCCGCCTCGCCCTCCAGATCACGCGCCGCCCCGAAGACGCCCATGACCTCTATCAGGAAGCTTTCCTCAAGGTGTACCGCAATCTCGACCGCTTCCGCTTCGAATGCGCCTTCTACACGTGGCTCTATCGCGTCGTTACCAACGTTTGCCTGGATCATCTCCGCCGCCGCTCCAGCCGTCCTGAAGACCAGGCGCCCGAATCTCCGAATGCCGCTTCCTCTTCCGCCGATGAGGATTTCTTCGACCGCCAGGCCCATCCTGCGCCCCACAGCAACCCGGAGCGCTCTCTTCTTGGCAAGGAACTCGGCCAGCGTATCTCCTCGGCGATGGAGCGCCTTTCCCCGCGCGAACGCATGGTTTTCGAGCTCAAACATTTCCAGGGCCTGCGCCTGCGCGTCATCGGCGAAATGCTGGGCACCACCGAAGAAACCGTAAAGAATTCGTTGTTTCGCGCCACGCGCAAGCTCCGCTCAAACCTCGAGGCCTACCGCTGATGGATGCGCCGCACAATCCGTCCTTCGCCCCCTGCGCCGAGTTCGGGCGACGCCTGACGCTCTACGTTTGGCAGGAACTCGGTCCGGAGGATCGCGAAGCAGTCGAGCGTCACGTCGGCGACTGTGCCGCTTGCGCCGCCGCGCTCACACGCGAACGCGTCCTGCTCGAGCAGCTCTCTTCGCTCGATTCCGAGCAGCCTTCCGATCTCCTCGTAGCCCAGTGCCGCCGTTCGCTCTCGCGCTCGATTGATCGCGCCGAAGCTTCTGCCCGCTGGTGGAAGCAGGTGAAGGCCGCCTTCCGTCCCGCCGCGTGGCTCACTGCGCGTCCCGCATGGACGGTCGCCGCACTCGTGCTGGTCGGGTTTCTCGCCGGCCGCTACGTCTCGCGCACGCCGTCGCTCCCCGTTATCGCTCCGGAGCCCGCTGGCGAATCCGCCGCCCCCGCCTCTTTCGACAGTTCTTCGATCGTCGGTATTCAGCGTCTGCCCGGTGGCGACGTTGCCGTGCGCATGCGCAGCGATCAGCCTGTCGTCGTGCAAGGCACGTTAGACGACGGCGCCATCCGCCGCGCCCTGCTCGCCGCTCTCGAAGCTTCTGACTCGCCCGATCCCGACGCCCGCCTCGAATCCGTCGATCTGCTGCGTGCAGACCGCACTGATTCGGCTGTCCGCCGCGCGCTCTGCCAGGCCATGCTGCACGACACGAATCCGAGCGTGCGACTAAAAGCCATTGACGCCCTGCGCGGTCTGGAGCAGGAGGCGGAGGTCCGCCACGCTCTGCTCCGCGCCCTCGAGCACGACGGCAATCCCGGGGTCCGCGTCGAGGCCGTCAGCGCCCTTCGCGCCTACCTCGACTCTGCCCCCGGCAATGAGCTGTCCCCCGATGGAGCCCTCGTCCGCGTCCTGCGCGACCGCCAGCGCAAGGACCCCAACGAATTTGTCCGGCTCCAGAGCGACGCGGCCATCCGCCAGATTTCCGCGCGCGACGTCCAGTGAGCCCGGCTTACCGGAAGGAGAGCAGCAACGTCGTGCAACCGCCTCGCGAATCTCGTCCCTGCGCGCGGCTTGGACCGCTCTCGCTCGGCCGTTTTTGTGCTTATTGCCGAGCCGCCGTCCTCTTCACTCTCACGGCGCTTTTCCCCCTATTCTTCGTTTCGCTTTCCGCGGCCTCCGAATGGAGCGCGGACTCCGGTGCGCGCCGCGTCATCAGCGAACAGAATGGCAACGTCTCGATTCACGATGGCGAGCGCGTCCGCGTCAGCCTCGATCTCGGCGATGTGCGCGTTCACACACAGGCCTCCGGCACGGTCCGGTATCTCCTCCGCATCGAAGCGCCCGCGAACGCCAACTGGAACGCTGTCTCTACTCCACGGTTCCAGCTCACCGCGCACTCCACGACAGAGGGCGTGATCCTCAACGGGCGCGCCGTCCGCGCGCGCTCCGCCGAGCGCTATTGGGTTACTCTCGAGCTCGAGGTTCCCCGCGCGACTCCCCTCGAGATTTCCACCCAGGGCGGCAATATCGACGTCGGCGACATTGACGGCCGTTTGGTTTGCGATACAGCTGGCGGCAGAATTCGCGTCGGGCGCGCCGGCTCCGGCGTCCGGCTCCAGACCGCAGGTGGCGACGTCAGCATTCAGGACGTCTCCGGCGATCTCTCGGCCGCCACTGGCGGCGGCAACGTCCTCGCCGGCTCCGTGCGCGGCTCCGCCGTACTCCGTAGCGCTGGCGGTCACATCCGCGTCGCGCGCGTGGATGGCGAAGCGCGCATGGATACCGGCGGCGGCAACATTTTTCTGGACCGCGCCGGAGCCAATCTCACCGCCTCCACCGGCGGCGGCCGCATTGTGGTAGGCGAAGCCGCCGGGGAACTCTCCGCCCGCACCGACGGCGGCGGCATTCGCGTCTGGCGTCTCTCCGGACCTGCCCGCATTCAGACGGGAGCCGGCTCCATTTTCCTCGCCGGCGTGGCCAGTCCTGTTCGCGCCTCCACCGCTTCCGGCAGCATCACGGCAATGTTTTCGCCGGTCGTAGCCCCGGCCCCGCCGGCTCCTCCGCGGCCGCCGGGCGGCCCGAACACTCCGCCGCCTCCCGCACCGGCTCGGGCCCTCGCTGCCTCGACCCTCGCCGATTTTGAGTGCACCGACGGAGATCTCGTTGTCTATCTTCCCAAGGATGTCAGCTTGAATCTCGACGCGGCCATCGAGGGCGGCGACAAATTCCGCATGATGGTCGATCCCGCTTTCACCGTGGTTTTGAAGGCCGACGATGTCTCCACCGGACGCGCATTCCGCGCCGAAGGCGCGATGGGCGCGGGCGGTCCGCTGCTCCGTTTGCGCGCCGTTTCCGGAAATATCCTCCTGCGTCCCATGGACGATCGAGAGGTGATCGCCCTCCCTGTGCTTTCTCCTTTTCCCGTGATTCCGCGCACGCCTTCCGGCCGCGTGTCCGCCGAGGAAGGCATCGAGACCGCTCTGGCCGCTCTCGATGCTTCCATCACGCAAATCCAAATCCAGCTCGACTCCCGCCAGTCCGCCCTCGAGGCCTACGCTTCCGCCGAGGAGCTCAAGGCCCTGAAGACTGCCCGTCGCGCCGATCGCGACCGGCAAGCGCTCGACTCCTCTGATGCCGACGAGCGCCGCACCTTCGACTCGCACGGTCACTCCTTCTCCGCGCCAATTCCCGGCAACGTCGAATACAATTGGGACGGCGATCAGCTCTCTCAGATTGAAGACCTGCGCGAGCAGTTCACCGCCTGGCTCACCGATCGCGTCATAATTCCCGCTTCCCAGCTGCGCTCCCGCCTCGCTCGCCGTGTGGACCCGGTCTATCCCGACAAGGCGCGCCAGGTTGGTCTGGAAGGACCCGTCCGCCTCCGCGTGGCTATCGCGCGCGATGGCTCCATCGAGGATGTCAAGGCTATCTCCGGCGATCCGCTGCTCGCCGAAGCCGCTACCGATGCCGTTAAGCAGTGGCGTTACAGGCCCATTCTTCTCGGTGGCAAGCCGGTTCCGGTACTGACGGTCATTACGATTACGTTCCACCGGCCGTGATGTGCCGCCCTGCCCGGCGGGTTCCGGCCTCACATTTCTTGGGGTTTTCTAAGGGGGTAAGCATGAATCTCGCAGCCTTCTCGCCCGCAAGAGTTGCTTCGCGCCTCGTTCCCGCGCTGGTTCTGTTTTCCGCTGCAGCTCAGGCCGTTCCCCAGCGTCCCGCGGTCGAGACTTTCGAGCGCACCGTGCCGTTGGCTTCCGGCGGCTCGTTCGCCATTTCCAACGTCAACGGCTCCATCGACATTGCAGGCTGGGACCGCGACGAGGTCCGCATCTCCGCTCGCAAAGTTACCTCGGGCCCTGTCGAAAGCCTTTCCGCAGTCCGCATCACCGTGGACGTGACCTCCAGCAGTGTTTCCGTCGCCACTCACTATCCCGAATCCGGCAGCGTTGAGGTCAACGTCGAATACCGCGTTCGTGTTCCCGCTCGCGTCCTTCTCGCCTCCGTCTCCACAGTCAATGGCGCCATCGACGTCCAGGACGTTTCCGGCGAGGGCTCGCTTTCCACCGTGAACGGCAACGTCACACTGGCTCGCGCCGCCGGTCTGTTTTCCGCGCGCTCCACCAATGGCGGCATCTCGCTCGAATTTCTCAGCCTCTCCGGCGGTTTGGACTCCGCCCCTCATTCCTCCGCCCATGCCGCGCTTCTCGCTCAAACCACCAACGGTTCGGTGGCCGTAGCGCTTCCCGCCGCCGCGGGCGCGGAGCTCGACGCAGAGACTCGCAACGGTGATTTTTTCAGCGAACTCCCCCTCCTCGCCCGCACGGCTTCCGCCGGCCGTTCCATCCAAGGCCGCATCGGTTCCGGTGGCCCGCTCCTCCAGCTCCGCACCGTCAATGGTTCCATCCGCTTACAAATTTCACGCCCTCTCGTCTAACGGGACAGCGGAATCGGCGTCCTACACCGCGTTCCGAGGAGGAATTTATGGTCGGCAGAATTGGACAATGGATCGGAGGGAGTGTCTTGGTTGGCGCTCTCGCTCTCTCCTCGTCGGGAGCTTCCGCTCCGCAAAACCGCACACCCGCGGCTCCGCCCGCTCCGCCTCAATGCGTTTGCGCCCCGGCAACCGCAGCCACCACCCCGTCTGATCTCGGTGACGAGCTGAGTAATCTCGATCTCGATCTGGCTGATTTTGGATCCGGTGAACTCGCTGCGACGCTTGCCCTCCAGGAGGCTCGGGATTCGCAGGACAGTCGTTCCTTCCAGGTTTTCTCTTCTTCTTCCTCATGGCTCGGTGTCCGCACGGAAGAAATCACGTCTGCCAAGGCGAAAGAGTTGAATCTTCCCGCCGAGCGCGGCGTACTGGTCACCTCCGTCACCGAAGATTCGCCCGCAGCAAAGGCCGGCCTGAGAGCCGGCGACGTGATCACCGAGTTCGATGGCCAGCGCATTGAAGGCACACTCACGCTCCAGCGCCTGGTCCGCGAAACGCCCGTCGGCCGCAAGGTTTCTCTCTCTATCTGGCGTGACGGCCGCACCCAGTCTCTCACCGTGGAAACTGGTTCTCGCCGCGCCTTCCGCTCCCATGACGGCAACGCATTCTTCATGGGCAATCCCGCCATGAACATTCAGATTCCCAGCATTCCCGCGATCGCTCCGCTTCCCAACATCGAAATCGGTTCGCTCCCTGTGCTCCGCCTGTTCGGCGCCCCCGCGCTCGGCATCGACGCGGAAGACCTAAGCGGCCAGCTCGGCAATTATTTTGGCGCTCCCGATGGCGAGGGTGTTCTCGTTCGCGAGGTGATGCCCGGTCTGCCCGCCGAGAAGGCAGGTCTGAAGGCCGGCGACGTGATCATTCGCGTCGATGGAAAGCGCGTCAAGGACGCTTCCGAGTTGCGCTCCGCACTGCGCGAGAAACTTTCCAAGGCCGCGGAAGGCGCCGATTCCGAAAAATCTCCGGCTCCCGCGGTGGACCTCACCATCCTCCGTTCCGGCAAGGAGTCCGTCGTACGCGTCGTGCTGGAGTCACCCAGGTTGCGCGTCCGTCCGCTCACCCCACACGTCGCCGTCTGATCCCGAAGCACCGGGCGCGAGGTCACCCTGTGATCCTCGTGGGGAGAGCGCGCCGAGAGCGCCTGCCCCGGCGTCCGCGCACACCCGTCCCTTCGTCTCCTTCCCTCACGCCTGATTTTCTTCGATTATTTCTTCCCGCCCTGCCTGAGGATGATCGCTTTCGCCGAAGGCACTTCCAGCCGTACCAGTCTTTCCTGCTGCGCTGGATCGCAGAACACATCAATTTCCAGGTCGGTGGTATGTACGCGCAGCATGTCCAGCCTCTGTCCCTCCACTACTTGTTGCCCGCCATATTCCGCCGTCACCGTTCCCGGCGTCAGGTCCTGCGGGATCAGCACCGCGTACGTCTTCGCCTCTTTGTGCTCCCAGTCGTAGAGCCGCGCCAGGATCGCGTACTGGTGGTACATGTTGTTGTCCAGGATCACCACCGGCGGCGCGTTGAATTGGAATTCCTGCATGTACGGCGCCGCCCCCTCCAGCTTCAATTCCATCTTCGCCGACGTTCCTTGGAACTCGATCACCGCCGCCGCCTTTTTCGGCGCGGTCGCGGTCCACTCATACCGCAGCGGCGCTCCATCCGCCGCCAGCGTCATTTTCCCGGTCACCCTCGCGGTTCCTCCGTTTTCTCCTGGGACCTCAGCCGTGCCTCGCGCAGTCCATTCGCCTCCGCTTTCGTGGATCTCGAACTCCTCACTCCCGGCTGGCTGTCCATCCACCTGAATTTGCAGCGTCCCGCGGTCCTCCACCAGCACTCCCGTCGCCGTCGGCTTTTTGTTTTTCCCCTTTTGCGTATCTTGCGCCGCGCGGGCTTCCGCGCCGCCGCTCGTTCGCGGCAATACCGGTCCGGCCGTCATCGTCAGCACGCCCGCAAGCGCGATCGTCAGCCCTCCCGCGGCCCGCCTCATCAGTTTCGTTTCCTTCATGTTCCCACTCGTTCGAACCATTCCAGCTCCAATATCCTCGCGATCACTTCCCGCGGTTCTCCGCGGCTCTCCACGCGCGCATCCGCCGACTGGTAACTTGGCAGCCGCTGTTCGAAGAGCTGCCGCAGGCTCGACTCGTCCCGGAACAGCGGCCGGTGCGTCATCGTCGCGCACCGCCGGATGAGCTCCTCAATCGGGCAATCCAGCCACACCACCACCGCTCCCGCCGCCCGCAGCGCTTCCTGGTTCTGCAGCTGGGCGAAGGTTCCTCCTCCCAGCGCCACCACCGCCGCGCCTCCCGACTCGGCGATTTCTCCCAGCGCTCGCACGAGTGTCTCATGCTCCAGTTGGCGGAACGGCGGCTCGCCGTGCCTCTCGAAAAATTCGCGAATCGAGATTCCCGCAGCCTCCTCGATCCGTTCGTCCAGGTCCACGAACCGGCAGCCCATATGCGCCGCAAGCAGCCGCCCCACCGTCGTCTTTCCGCTTCCCATGAAGCCGGCCAGACAGACCAGCCCCGCGCGCCGCCCGCGCGCTGGCTTCTGTTCTTCGGATGTCACGTGTGATTGGCCCGGTGCCCGGGCCCGCTCCCTGTCCCGCTCCGGGTTCCGATCCCGGATCCCGAAGCTTCGAGATCGGGACGGGATTCAGGACCCCGGAATCAAGACTCGCGAGCCTAGTCCCGCTTGCGAACGAGGATTTTACCACTGAACGAGGTCAGTTCGACGCGCGCCAGGCCCGCTCCCGTCGTCCCGATCAGGCTGCTCGACCCTTTGCTGGCTCCCGGCAAACGGAACAGGTGGCTTTCCGGCTTCAAGTTCACTTCGTTTTCCACTTTTCCCTGTCGCGAGTGCGCGCTCAGTTTCACCGAGTCCTTTTCCGAAAGCGCAAGCTCGATCGGCCCCGACGTGGTGGTCAGCTTGTAATATCCGTTCGGAGAGAACGGCCCGTCGTAGAACAGCGTCCCCGAAAAGGTCTGCGCGTGCAGCGACCGGCTCACCGTCTGCACAAATCGCGCCCCTCCCGACGTCGACACGAACTCGATCTTCCCCACGCACCGCGTGCATACGAACGATCCGTCCACCGTACGCACCGTCAAATCTCCCGATACGTCCGTCAATTCCACTTTGGCCAGCACCGTATCCACGCTCACGTCCGCGTACACCTGGGCCACGCGCACCGATCCGCTGTCGTTTTTGATTTCCAGCTCCGTCTCCTCGGGCACGTAGATTTCGTAGTCTGCCTGCAGTTCCGCGGGCGAAACGTCGTCCCGCAATACGTGGGTCACCAACTCAATCCGGTTCCCATTCTGCATCGCGTCCACTTCCACGCCCTCGCTGGCGTGGTTCGCGATGATTTCCACTTCCGACCGCTGCCACGAGTTCACCACAATGGTCCCCTGCGCGTTTCGGAGCGTCACCATCGCCCGCCCGTCCACCGTGAAGCGTTTGTCCAGACGGTGCGGGCCCGCCGGCTCCCCCGTTCGATCGCTTCCTGCTGCCGGCCCCGCCGGCGCCGCCTGCGCCGCGCACGTCATCAACGCCAGCGCACAAATGCTCAGCGTCCAGCCGGCCGGTCGAATCGTATGCCCCGCGCTCATCTCAGTCTCCCAAAGCTTCCCGTTCCGAAAGCGCGTTCAGCAAATCCGCCTTTTGCTGGTACGCGGTCACCAGGTATTGCCGCGACAATTCGTCGTTCGGGTCCTCGTTCACCCGCTTCTGGCATTCGCCGATCAGATCATCCACCAGCGCCAGGTTTTGCTGGTACGAGGCTGCCACCTGCGGGTCCCGGAAATGGACGTCCTGTCCCGTCTCCGCCTCCGCGTTCGCCAGCTGCTCGTGCACCCGCGCCAGGTCCCAGACTGCGCTGTTATCTCTGGCGTTCCGCGCCCGCTCACCCAAGGGTGCTTGCGGCAGGAAAAGCAGCAGCGCCGCCAGCGCGGAGATCAGCCCCGTAGCCAGCGCCGTTCGCGGCTCCGCCGGGATCATCTCCCGCATCCGTTCCAGCAGGCTTTTCCGTCCGCCCAGCAGTCCTTCCCGTTCCAGTTCGTTTCGCAGGGAAACCCAGACTCGTTCCGGGGGGTCCAGCTCGGGCAGGTTTGCTGCTGTGGAAACAATCAATTCCAGGTCCGCCATCTTCGCGCTGCATCGCGCGCACGTTGCCAGATGGCTCACCGCCTGCGGCGTCCGCTCTCCTTCGAGCCACCCGGACGCGTAAATAGCAAACTCTTCACACCGCATGACTGCCTACTCCCTCGATCCCGTCTTCTCGCTCGCTTCCAGCCGCTGTTGTCGTGCCTCGCTCCGCGCCGCGTCTTGCAGGATTTCTCTCAGCCGTGTCCGCGCCTTGTGCAGTTGCGATTTGGAGTTCCCGATCGAGCATTCCATGATCCGCGCGATTTCGTTGTGTTCGTAACCTTGTACATCGTGCAGCAAGAACACCATCCGATATCCCGGCGGTAACTCCGCTACCGCCCGTTCCAGCCGCACCCGATCCACCGACCCTTCAATCAGCGGGTCCTCTGCGCCCACGTCGCGTTTCGGGCCGCTTGTCTCGTCTTCGCTGTCGGCAGGCTCATCGAGTGATGTCTGCGGCAGCGTCTTTTTCCTCAGCCGCATCAGCACCACGTTCACCGAGAGCCGGTGCAGCCACGTGGAAAACGCCGCGTCGCCACGGAAGGTATGGATCTTCCGGAAAAGCTGAAGGAACGATTCCTGCGTCAGATCCTCTGCTTCCGCCGGATTTCCGACCATCCGCAAGACCACCGAGTACACCCGCCGGCTGTGAAGCCGGTACAGACGTTCAAACGCTTCCGGATCGCCGCGCTGCGCTCGGCGTATTGCTTCGGCTTCCGGAATCTCTCCTTCAGTACTTCGTCTTGGTCGGGCCACGAAACCCGTCCAGACGCATTCCATGCATTTCGGATGCGTCTGCCTCCCTGGGAGTTGTCCTGCACCTTAGGCGGCGCCGTTACACCCTCGCATGACCTTCCCGGCGTGTCGTTCTGGCCGTCCGTTTTCGCCTTTCCCGCCACTCCGAGGGCTGCTCTTCGGCCCGTTTTCTCTTCTCTTCAAATTCCCGTCTCAACTCCTCCACTTCCCCAGGTGCCAGCGTCGTCAGCAGACACTTCAGCAAAATCGTTGTTTCCCGGAGGCAGGTGTTCCAGTCATCGTGCGTCTGTTCCAGCCTGGCCCAGTCCCTCATCGGCTCTACAGAAACGCCGTCCGCCAGCTCTCCTGCCGTTTTCAGAAACGTCTCGCGCACGCCCCAGAGGATTTCTTCCAGCGTGCGCAATTTGTGCAGCCAGCGCTGCCGCGCGCTGAATAGCACCCGGTGCAGCAGCGCGTTCCAGAAGCTGGCGGTTCGCGCCGCCTCTGTGCGGAATGTCGCGGGGTCCAGCGGATCCACCTCCGGTAGCGTTCCGAAATGTTGCGACCGCCTCTCCATTGTTTCCAGCGCCCCGCACAAGAGCGCCGCGTGCCGCTCTGCCAGCGCCCCGCACAGCTCCGCGATCGCTCGCGCCTCTCCCAGCTCGCCCGCCTCGGTTCTCAGCAGCCCGTCGTCCAGCACGATGCTCAATAGGCTGTACCCGGTTTCCAGCTCCTTCACCGAGGGCTCGTACACCGCGGCCTTCTCGGCGGAAAGCCGCCCCAGCCAAACGGAGAGTATTGTGCGCTTCCGTGACTTGCCCAAGTCCATCCTCGAGCGCGAAAGTGCTGATTATACCAGCACACCGCGCCGCATCACCCCCTTTCCTTGACGCTCCCTCCGCCCGGCACCTATACTCGCTCCGTTCTCTCGAGGGGACGCGCTTGCCGTTTGAACCGCTCGACCAATACCGGCAGAGGCAGAAAAATCTCGAGGAGATCGTAAAGCTCGGGGAACAGGCCTATCCCCACCGCTTCGACTTCACGCACACCCCTGCCGATCTTCTCCGCTTGTACGCTTCCAAAACCCACGACGAGCTCGAAGCCGAAAAGCCTCCTGTGCGCATCTCTGGCCGCGTCATCAGCCTGCGCGGCCATGGTAAGGCCGGCTTCGCTCACCTTCTCGGCGGCGGCCAGCGCATCCAGATTTACGTCAAGCTCGACGTCGTCGGCGAGCGCGGATTTCAACTCTTCCGCCTGCTCGATCTCGGCGATCTGGTCGGCGTCGAGGGCCGCGTCTTTCGCACCCGCACCGGAGAATTGTCCGTCTGGGTCACTGCGCTCCGCCTGCTTGCCAAAGCGCTGCTCCCGCTTCCCGAAAAATGGCACGGCCTCGTGGACGTCGAACTCCGCTTCCGCCAGCGCTATCTCGATCTCCTTGCCAACGACCGTGTCCGCGAGGTCTTTCTCAAGCGCGCCGAAATCATCCGGGAACTGCGCCGTTTTTTCGACGCCCGCGGTTTTCTAGAAGTCGAAACCCCCATGATGCATCCCATCGCTGGCGGCGCCGTCGCCCGTCCTTTTGTCACCCATCACAAAACGCTCGACCTCGACCTCTACCTGCGCATTGCTCCCGAGCTCTATCTCAAGCGCCTGATCGTCGGCGGCCTCGACCGCGTTTACGAAATCAACCGCAACTTCCGCAATGAAGGGATCTCCTTCAAATACAACCCCGAATTCACCATGCTCGAGTATTACCAGGCCTACGCCGACTACAGCGACGCCATGCAGCTCACCGAAGATCTGCTGAAAGGCCTTGCCCAAAAAATCGCCGGCTCCCTCCGGGTTCGTTACGGCGACCTGACCCTCGACTTTTCCCGCATCGAGCGCATCACGATGCGGGAAGCGATCGTCCGTCACTGGCCGGCCGCCGCAGGTGCCGCGCCCTCTTCTGCAGAGTTCGCCCGGCCCGACGCCGTTCGCGCCGCTGCTGCGCGTTTTAACGCTTACGCGCGCTCGCAAAACCTCGATCCCATCCCGAGCGTGGAATCCGCCCCCGCGGGCGTGCTCACCGGACTGCTCTTCGAACACGTGGCCGAACGCCACCTTGTCCAGCCCACGTTTCTCTACGACTTTCCCGTAGAAATTTCTCCGCTCTCCAAATGCCGCACCGGCGATCCCTCACTCACCGAACGCTTCGAAATGTATGTCGCCGGAATGGAAATCGCCAACGGCTTCTCCGAATTAAACGATCCCGAGGAGCAGGAGCGCCGTTTCGCCGAGCAAGTCGCTGCGGGCGGCGACGAAGTCCCCCGCCAGGTGGACCTGGATTACGTTCGCGCCCTCGCCCACGGCATGCCGCCCACTGCGGGCGAGGGAATCGGCATCGATCGCGTCGTCATGCTCCTCACCGACTCCCATTCCATCCGTGAAGTCATCCTCTTTCCCCTCCTTCGGCCGGAAGCTTCCGCTGCGCCTCACTCCGACGTCTCCCCTCCGCACCCCGCCGGCCCGAAGGCATGAGCCCGTGCTGCCCGCCATGACGCGGAGCCGCGCATGAGCCTCTCCCGATTCGTCGCCTTCCGTTATCTGCGTTCGCGGCATCGCCCCCCCATTCTCCGCATCATTTCCTGGCTCTCGATTCTCGGCGTCGGCGCCGGCGTCGCCACCCTTGTCATTGCTCTGGCCATGAACTCTGGTTTCCGCTCCGCCCTGGAAGATCATCTCCTCGCCGTCACGGCCCATGTGCATCTCACGCGTCCCGGCTCGGAAGGCATCACCAGCTACGAGGCCATCGCCGACCGCGTTTCCGCGCAGCCCCACGTCATCGCTGCTGTCCCGGCCCTCTATCAGACCGTGCTTCTCTCCTCCGGCGGCCGCGCCCGCGGCATTGTTCTCAAGGGAATCGACCCTGCGCGCGAGCGCCGCACCGATAGCGTTCTCGCTTCGCTGCTGCGTCGCAGCGACCTGTTCGCTCAGGATTCCGACGGGCTCGACGCCGTCGTCCTTGGCGGCGTATTGGCCGATGACCTGCGCATCCACGAGGGCGACTACGTCACCATCACGAGCCCCCGAGGCCGGCTCACGCCCTTCGGCATGCTCCCCCGCTCGCGCCAGTTCCGCGTCTCCGCCATTTTTCATTCCGGCTTCTACGATTACGACGCCAACTGGGGTTTCGCCACCCTCCCTACGGTGCAAGGTCTCGCCGGCATCGGCGACCTCGCCAACGTCATCGAGTGCCGCCTGGACAATGCCGATCTCGCCGACTCGCTCGCCGCCTCACTCGCCTCCGCGGCTGGCTCCGGATTCCTCTCCCGCACCTGGTCGGAGGAGAATCGCGCGCTCTTCCACTGGTTAAACGTCGAAAAACTGGTCACCGCGATTTTCATCAGTCTCATCACCTTCGTTGCCGGACTGAACATTCTCGTCGTCCTGGCCATGACTGTTCGCGATAAGGCGCGCGATATCGCCGTTCTTGTCGCCATGGGTGCACGGCGCCCACAGATTCGAGGCATTTTTATCCTTCAGGGAATGATCGCGGGAGCGTGGGGCACTGTTAGCGGCGGCCTGCTCGGTTACATCCTGGCCCTCATCCTCAATCATTGGCGCCTGGTGCACCTCGACCCGGAGGTGTACGCCATCTCCTACGTTCCTTTTTCACCCAGCCTTCTTGACACTCTTTTGGTCGCTTTAGTCGCTCTGATCATTTGCGTGCTGGCAACCATCTATCCAGCGCAGTTGGCCGTTCGAGTCTCCCCCACGGAGATCCTGCGTTATGAGTGAGCTACGACTGAAGGCCGCAGGGCGCTATCCGGCCGGGAATGGTTGCTCAGTTGCTCTTTATTCCCCAGGAAGCATGCAAAGTGGACGCAAGACTATGATCCTCTCACGCAACGGAAAAATTTTGCCACGGCAACGCTCCCGGAATGAGGCAGTTGCGGGCCTTCCGGCTTCCCTTGGTGCGCGCCTCGTCCGCTCCGGCCACCGTTTTCTTCTCCAACTGGAGAGAAATGAGCAAATTATTGCGCACTCGCCGGTGCGCTCCTCGCCGTGGTTGTCGTGCGCGGCGCATCTAACTAGAACTAAGGACGAGGGCGCCGTAATCCGGCGCCGGAGCTGACGTGAACACTCTGCCCGAGCCGCCAAGCGATTCCGCCGCAGACGCCCGTCCTTCCGCTGCTCTGCTGCGCACGGAAAATCTGCGCAAATCCTATGCCGCAGTTTCTGGCCCGCTTCCGGTTCTTAACGGCATCGACGTGGAGATTGTGCCGGGAGAGATGGTCGCGGTCGTCGGTCCCTCCGGTTGCGGTAAGAGCACGCTCTTGCATTTACTCGCTGCGCTGGACACTCCAACAAGCGGTACAGTATACTTCGAGCGGGAAGCGCTTTCGGCGTTTTCGGGCCAGAGATTGGCGGATTTTCGAAATCGGCGCATCGGGTTCGTCTGGCAGCGGCATCATCTGCTCGCCGATTTTACGGCCGAAGAGAACGCCGCGTTTCCTCTGCTGTTGCGAGGCGTTTCCATGGGGGAAGCTCTCCGAACGGCGGCCGAGGGGTTGGATCGCGTGGGACTTTCTGAGCGTCGCCGCCATCGCGCGGCGGAACTCTCCGGGGGGGAACAGCAGCGCGTGGCAATCGCCCGAGCTCTGGCCGGCCAGCCTTCGCTGCTTTTCGCGGACGAACCCACCGGCGATTTGGACGAGGACACGGCCGAATCCGTCTTCGCCCTGCTGCGCCGCTTGCACCAGGAGCGGCGCCTGACCTCCATCTTGGCGACTCACAATACCGGGCTTGCGAAGCGCTGCGACCGCGTGCTGCGCCTCGAGCACGGCCGGATTCAGCCCCAGGCCGTGGCCCGCAACGTCGCTCCGGGCGGAGAGGGGACGGCCAGGTGACCCATGTTTGAGCGCTATACCGAGAAAGCCCGCCGCGTGATCTTCTTTGCGCGCTACGAGGCTACCCAGTACGGCAGCCCCTATATCGAGACTGAACATCTGCTCCTTGGCCTCCTGCGTGAAGACAAGGCCATGGCCAACCGTTTTCTCCGCACCCATGGCTCGATCGAATCCATTCGCAAGGAAATCGAGCAGCGCATCACCATCCGCGAGCGCATCTCTACTTCTGTGGATGTTCCCCTCAGCCAGGAATGCCATCGCATCCTCAAGTTTGCCGCGGAGGAGGCCGATCGGCTCAGCCACAAGCACGTTGGCACCGAGCATCTCTTGCTTGGCATCTTAAGAGAGGAGAAGTGCTTCGGCTCCGAGCTGCTTCAGGAGCGCGGCCTGCGACTTTCCACCTTGCGCGATGAATTGGCCCGCAGCGCGGGAGAAAAGGTCCCCGTCAACCGGGCCAAGGAGACTTCGTTGCTCGCCGAATTTAGCCGCGACCTCACTCAGGCGGCCATGGAAGGCCAGCTCGACCCCCTGGTCGGCCGCGAACGTGAGCTCGAGCGTGCAATCCAGATTCTGTGCCGCCGCACCAAGAACAATCCCGTGCTCATTGGCGAACCGGGTGTCGGCAAGACCGCCATTGTGGAAGGACTCGCGCAGCGCATTGCCGATGGCGACGTGCCACCCTTCCTTTCCGACAAGCGCATCCTCTCCCTGGATCTCTCCCTCATCGTCGCCGGCACCAAATATCGCGGCCAGTTTGAGGAGCGCCTCAAAACCATCATGAAGGAGCTGATGGAGAACCAGAACGCCATCGTCTTCATCGATGAGCTCCACACCCTGGTCGGTGCCGGCTCCGCCGAGGGCTCGCTCGATGCCGCCAACATCCTCAAGCCCGCCCTCTCGCGCGGCGAGATCCAATGCATTGGCGCCACCACCCCTTCGGAGTACCGCAAGTCCGTCGAGCGCGATCGCTCGCTGGAGCGCCGCTTCCAGGCCGTGAAGGTCAGCGCTCCCAATGAGGAAGAAGCGATTCGCGTCCTCCAGGGTGTCCGCGAGCGCTACGAAAAATTCCACGCTGTCAGCTATACCGACGAGGCCTTGCGGTACGCCGTCTATCTCTCGAGCCGGTATATTCCCGACCGCTTCCTCCCCGATAAGGCCATCGACCTGATCGATGAGGCCGGCGCACGCGTCAAGCTGCGCCAGTCCATGCTCCCCGAGGAAATCACCGAAGTGCAGAAGCGCATCAAGTTCATCACGCACCGCATGGAAACGGCCATAGCGAATCACGAATTCGAGAAAGCCCGTTTCTATTCCGAGGAGGAACGCAAGGAGCGCGAGCACCTCCAGAGCCTCCGCGAAAAGCTCAAGATTGACGATTCCGTCTCCGGCGTCGTCTCCCGCGAAGATATCGAGGAAGTGGTGGCGCGTTGGACCGGCGTCGAAGTCACCGCCATCAAGGAAGACGAGCAGCAGAAGCTCATCCGTATCGAGGAAGAGCTGCATAAGCGCGTCATCAGCCAGGACCGTGCCATCGCCGCTCTCGCCCGTGCCATACGCCGCAGCCGCGCCGGACTCAAGGCCCCTGGCCGTCCTGTTGGCTGCTTCCTGTTCCTCGGCCCGACGGGTGTCGGCAAGACGGAAGTCGCCCGCCGGCTCGCCGAGTTCCTCATGGGCAGCGAGAAATCCCTGGTCCGCTTTGACATGTCCGAATACATGGAAAAGCATTCCGTCTCGAAGTTGATTGGCGCGCCTCCGGGCTACGTCGGCTACGAAGAGGGCGGCCAGCTCACCGAGCGCGTCCGCCGCTCGCCTTACTCGATCATCCTCCTGGATGAAATCGAGAAGGCCCATCCCGACGTGTACAACATCCTGCTGCAGGTCTTTGAGGATGGCCAGCTCTCCGACGGTCTCGGCAACACCGTGGACTTCCGGAACGTTATTCTCATCATGACCTCAAACCTCGGCGCCCGTTATCTCCAGAAGCGCTCCACCATGGGGTTCCAATCCGCCTCCGGCGAAATCAACGACCAGCGCATGGAAGAGCTGGTCATGACCGAAGTCCGTCGTCTCTTCAATCCTGAATTCCTGAATCGGCTCGACGAGATCATCCTTTTCAACCCACTTTCCGACGAGGACCTGTTGCGCATCATCGACATCCTCGTCGGGCAAATCAACGACACACTGGTGCACCGGCAGGTTCAGATTGTGCTTACCCCAGAGGCGCGCCTGTGGATTTTGGAGAAAACCTGCACCGACCGCAGCTACGGCGCGCGGCCGTTGCGCAGGGCCCTGCAACGTTATGTTGAGGATCCTCTCTCCGAAGCCTTGATTCGTGGTGGCATTGCCCGCCCGGCCACTCTAGAGGTTTTTGTGGCGGCCGATGGCCTCGGTTTCCGGCCTGTCGTTGAAGCAACCTCGATGGTGCAATAGCGAATCTCATCGCCCGTGCCGAAGGCACTGGGTCCGACGAGGAGCGACTGATCTTGTGGTGGGGGAATGCGGCCCCGCTCGGTGGGAGGGCCGCTCGCGTAAAACCTTTGCTCCAATGGCGACTGGCCGGTGCGCTTTGCGTCTCGGCCAGCGCGCTGTTTTTTCTCGTCCCCTCGCTCGCCGCCCAGGCCCCCTCTTCCCAGGCCCCGCAGCCGATCATTGAGCGCATTGACTTCAACGGCAACCGCCGCATCCCCCGCGATAATCTGAACAGCAAAATCTTCAGCCAGGCAGGCCAGCCCTACAACGAAGAGCGGCTGCGCCACGACTTTCAGGCCCTTTGGAACACCCAGTATTTCGAGAATATTCGCCTGGAGGTGGAAAACAGTCCGGACAAGCCCAACTCCGTGATCGTCGTCTTCTACCTTACGGAACGGCCCATGATCCGCCACGTCAAATACAAGGGCATCAACACCATTTCCGAGTCCGACATCCTGGATCGCTTCAAGGACCGCAAGCTCGGCTCCTTCATTGAGAGTCCCTTCGACCCCACCAGGATCAAGCGCGCCCAGGTGCTCATCAAGGAACTCGAAGGCGAACACGGCCGGCAATTCGCCACCGTTAGCCCGGAGTATTCCCGGATCACCGGCACGAACGCCGTCGAGCTTACTTTTGTGGTCAACGAAGGCCCCAAGGTCAAAGTCGGCAAGATCAAATTCATCGGCAACAAGGCGTTTTCCGATCGCAAGCTTATCCGTGCCATGCACAACGACAGGCCCTATGGCTTCCCCGTTGGCCCGTTTTTCTTTAAGGTCGGCAACAAGACCTTCGACCGCCGCAAACTCGATGAGGATATCGAACTCGGTATCCGTACCTATTACCAGGACAACGGCTACTTCACCGTGGTGGTCAAGGAACCCAAGCTGGAAACTATTGACATCAACAAGGGCGGCGTCGACCATCTGCCCTTCATTGGCGCCCAGCACGGCAAGGCTACCAACATCACGATCGAGATCGATCAGGGCGAACGCTTCCGCATGGGCCGGCTGGTGGTCCGCAGCGCCGATCCCGCCAATCCCAATCTTGTCTTCAAGAACGAATTCCTCGAATCCGCTTTTCCCATCAAAAAGGGCGATATCTTCTCCACCGAAAAGGTCCGCAAGTCCCTGGAGGACTACAAGAACCTGTTCGGGAATTTCGGTTATATCGATTTCACTGCCACCCCGCAGACCGACGTAGATATTCCCAACAAGGTCATCAACCTTACCCTCGAATTCGACCTGCAGAAAGCCTATCGCATCCGCCGCATCGAGTTTGTCGGCAACACCACCACTCGCGACAAGGTCATCCGCCGCCAGTTGCTTCTCGATGAAGGCGACGCATTCAGCGCCCACCTTTGGGAGCTCAGCATCCTGCGCATCAACCAGCTCGACTACTTCGAGCCCATCAAGAAGGACCAGAACGTGGACCTCAAGCGCAATCCCAAGGACGGTACGGTCGACATCACTCTGAAAGTCAAGGAGAAGGGCAAGCAATCGATCGGCCTCAACGGCGGCGTCAGCGGCATCGCCGGCACGTTTATCGGCTTCAACTACCAGACCAACAACTTCCTGGGCCTCGGCGAGACTCTCAACTTCTCGACGCAATTCGGCACGCTGCAGCGCAGCATCGTGTTCGGGTTCACCGAACCCTATTTCCGCGACAAGCCCCTGGCCACCGGCTTTACGCTCTTTGATTCGCGCTACAGCTTCGATACCGCGCGCGAGACCGCCATTTTGCTGGGCAGCCAGTTGCCCGCCACCAATCCCAACGCCACCCAAAACTACAACCAGAACAGCAAGGGCTTTACAGTCTTCGCCAGCTACCCGCTCAAGCAGTATTCGTTCACGCGCCTCGGCATAAATTACGGCTTCACCACCACCAACATCCAGGCATTCAGCGATTCCTCGCGCCTCCTGTTCGAAGATCTCGAATTCACCAGCGCCGCCGGACCCTCCGCGCTCAGCGGAATCGAGTCCAGCCAGATCACCGTCAGCGCCACGTACAACACCGTCAACCACCCGATCAACCCAACGGGCGGCAAAGAGATGTTCCTGTCGCTTTCCTTCGTGGGCGGCCCGCTCGGCGGCAACGTCAACTCGATATCTCCCACCTTCCAATACAAACGGTTCTTTGCCGTCCGCAAAAAGCGCAATGTGATCGGCATCCGCTTCCTTACCTCGTTCATCACCGGTTATGGAGGAAAGGAGGTTCCCCCCTTGTCGCGCCTCTATCTGGGCGGCGAGCAGGACGTTCGCGGATTCAACATCCGCACCGTCACCCCTGTGGCGTTTGCTCCTACGGGCAATCCCACCAATTTTACTTATGTCGACCCCAGCGCTCTCGGCGGCAGCGGATCTCCTGCCGAGAGGACGGTGCAAGTTCCCGTCCTTCTCTATCAGTTCCTTTTCCCGGGCGGCGACCTCGAATCCGTCGCAAATTTCGAATATCGAATTCCCATTTATCAGCAATACGTCGGGATAAGTTACTTCCTGGACTTCGGTGTCAATGGCATCGTTCGACCCAGCCAGTTGACGCTCAATGCGGCAGGCCTCGCGCAGGATCGCTCGATGTTTCCGAACGTGCCGATCTCCAGCACCCTGCCGCTGGCGCAAAGGTCCAATTTTTATCCGCGTTCCTCCACCGGACTCGAGCTCGTCATTCAGCTTCCCGTTGTACAGGTTCCCTTCCGCATCTACTACGCCTACAATATTTCCCGGTATTCCCAGGTGGTGCAGCCCAACCGCGGCAACTATTTCCTTAGTGGCGCGCTCATCAGCAGTCTGTGCGCCAATCACGATCCCAATTGCAATGCGGAAGTGCTCACCCAGCAACTGATTCCGGAGATTGACACCTATCTTGACCAGAACAACAGACGCCTGCTTTACTCGGAACCGCTGCACACCATCCGGTTCACGGTGGCGCGGACCTTCTAGATGGGGGGCGAGGTCATCACACGGACTGCCGCAGCGGTTGCCGGCTTGCGACGGCCGTCGGTTGGCCCTCGTGGGTGTGGGCCCGCTCGAGCGGGCCACTTTTTGCGAAAAGGAGCAATACCCGAGTTGAGACACGCATGGACCCGGGGCGCGTATGTCGTCCTGATTTTCTTGCTGGCCGGACTGGCTTCCGCCTGCCACAGCAGCAGCGCTACCGTCACGGTTTCCATTAGTCCCACGTCGTCGACCCTTCCTCTTTCCGGCACCGCCACTTTTTACGCCACGGTCTCCAACGCCACCGACACGACTGTCACCTGGCAGGTCAACGGCGTCACCGGCGGCAATACCACCTGTGGAACGATTACCACCAACGGTCTTTACACGGCCCCCACCGTTCTTCCCACCACCGGGTGCGCGGGGCCGACTACGTCTTCGACCCCTTGCAACACCACCGTTAGCGGGGTCATCACTGCCACGAGCGGCTGCGTTCTGATCACCGCGATAAGCAATCAGAATTCGAAGGTCATGGCCTACGCTGCCGTCACACTTGTTTCCGGCGTCACCATCACGGTGACGCCGACGGGTACGGCGACCATGGGAACCGGGGAGTCGCTCAGTTTCGTCGCCACGGTCGACGGAACCACCAATCTCACCGTCAATTGGCTCGTCAACGGCGTTCAGGGCGGGACGATGGATACGGGATTCATCAACTCCACGACTATCGGTAACGGCGAACAGGCTAACGCCGCCATTTATACCGCTCCCACCACCGTGCCGAGTCCGTCCAACGTCACCATCGAGGCCGAGTCCGCCGCGGATAACACGCAGACCCAGTCGATCGTTGTCACCGTTTCGCTGGCCAGCCCTCCCGTGCTCAACTCGATTGCGCCTCTGCTGATTCCGCAAGGAGCCGTCCTGGAGGACCTTTATCTTTCCGGTTCGGGCTTCCTCAGCACCACGAATGTTCTCTTCTCCGGCGTAAGTGTGAACAACCTGACCAACGGCGGCGTCACCGCGGTGAATGCTGCCGTGCTCCGGGCGCGCGTTCCCTTCAACCTTCTTGAGAACGCGGGGACGTTTACGGTAACCGCTCAGGAGCAGATCCCCATGCCGGGCCAGCCCGTACAGTCGATCCAGGTTCAGCTGGTGCCGGTGCGGCCCACCTTGCTCGGCGCTACACCCGTTACCATCCCTCAGAACTCTCCCACCACTACGCTCGAGCTTTCCGGCGGCTATTACACACCCTCGACGATCAGCGAATGGAACGGCCACTTGGTCAGCAGCACTGAGGATGCGAACTTCCCGCGCACGCTCCAAGCGACCATCAATTCCACCGATCTCACCGAGGCAGGCTCGTTCCCGATTGCCGTTCGTACTCCCGCAGCCTCCCCGCCGCGCTCGGCCATCAATGTCACGATTCGCCCCCCGGGTGGCCCTACGGTGCCCAACACCGTCATTTCCGGATTTTCGAAGCCGGTTGCCATTGCTATCAACGACATCACCGGCATCGCCGTGGTGGTGGATCAAGCCCTGAACCAGATCGATCTGCTGAACGCCGGGTTCAGCGGTATTGCCTCGCAGATCCCGGTGGGTACCACTCCTACTTCGGTGGGAATCGACGGCATGCGCAATCTTGCTCTGGTCACGGATAGCGTCTCGAACGACTTGGACGTGGTGGACTTGACCGGAGTGAATCCCACGATCACGCTGCCGTGTCTCGGGACCGCTCCCGTGGCTGTCGGTGTGGACGAACTCCATGGGCTCGCCCTGGTGGTGGATCAGAACGGAAGCGCCGGCTTCATCCTGAGCACAACGCAGCCCATGACCTGTCCCGCAGTCCCGCCCGCGCTTCAGCCCATCACCTCCATCTCCCGTGATAATGGCGTAGTGACCGCAACACTCGCGGGGGCGCTGACCATTCCGGGGGGCAATGGTGTTGGCACGGTGGTCATCACAGGGGTGGCGGATTCCAGTTACGATGGCACTTTCGTCGTGACCGGGGGCTCCGGCACAACTACGCTCACCTGGAACCAGGCTGGTGCAAACAACAGCAGTGGCGGCGGCTCGGCGAGCACAGGCGGAGGCTCCATACTCGCCACGGTTGCCGTCTCCACAGGGACGCAGCCTCAGATCGCCGTAGTGCCGGAGCTGGGTTGGGCGATCGTGACTCCCGGCGGTGCGGGCTCTCTTTCTGTTGTGGATCTGACCCGGCTTTCGCTCGTGTTCAGCGCCTCCGTCACTGTCACCACGCGAGGCGTTGCCGTGAACACGGAAACGAAGACCATGCTTCTGGCCGATCCCTCCGAGGCCTCGGGGCTGCTGTTTAGCCTCCGCGACGAGTCCATCGGCGACGTGCCACTCACGTTGGGCAATGTGGCGGCCGCTACCAATCCGTTCACCAACGAAGGGGTTCTGCTGAATCCGGCATCGCATCTGGCATATCTGCTGGACATGAATATCCCCACAGAGATCACCACAGTCGCGCTGGGGACCGATCCTATTGCTGTGGCTCTGGACGCGGCTACGAATATGGCCTTGGTGGTGGACGACGTCGATGCCACGGTGACCGTGGTGGATCTCGGTGTGACACGATCGCGGCTTGGGGAGCCTCAAATCCTGGAAATGAGTCCGCTGTACACGCTGACGTCCACGAGTTCCGTTCCGCTGTTTGTCGCTGGCGCGGGTTTCACGGCCGCCTCGCAGATCCGGCTGAACGAGACGGCCATCCCCACCACGTTTGTCAGCAGCCGCGAGCTGACCGCCTCCATTCCCGCGTCGTTTCTTACGCCGCCGTACGCGCCCGTGCGCATCGTCGCAGACGTGGAGAATTCGCCGACGTTGTTTTCCAATGTCAGAAATCTGCTGGTCGCGCTGCCCGTGCCTGTGGGCGATTCTCCCCAGGGCGTGGCAGTGGATCAAGACGGCGACCGGGCGCTGGTGGCCAATTCCGGCGACAATACCGTCTCTGTGATTGACCTCTCTCCAGTCAATCCCACGTTCGGCACGGTAACCTCTCTGCTCACCGTCGGCGAGACGCCTCTGGCGGTGGGCGTGGTCTCGCGCAACGGGATGGCCGTGGCCACCAACAGCGGGGCCTCCACCGCCTCCATCATCGACCTGACCACAAATCCATATACGGTGCCGTCTACGGTCAGCGTCGGCTCCGATCCCACCGGGGTCGGCGTCAGCGAGGCGCTCGGCGACGCCATCGTCGCCAACAGCGACAGCAACTCGATCAGTCAATTCGCGCTCACCCCCGCGACCACTACGGTTCCGAGCGGCGTCAGCGTGGGTGCAGGCCCGTTAGCGGCCGCGATCGCGCCGGATTTGAATTACGCGGTCGTGGCGGAGGCTACGGCCAACAATGCCACGCTCTTCAACGTGGTTTCCGGCACTCCGGTTTTGCTGGACAACATAGGGGACGTCTCGGGCGCTTCGGGCGTGGACTATGATCCGGTAACCCAGCAATTCCTGATCCAGGCCAGCGAAGCCAACACCGTCACCGAGCTGACTGCGACATGCTCGGGGACTACCTGCACGCTCCTGGAGACGAGCATTCGCACAGGCGTAAATCCGACTTCGCTGGCCTACAACTTCCAGAACAGCATGCTTCTGACCTTGAACGGCGGGAGTGCGACTGTCTCCGTGGTGGATCTGCCGGCGCTGCTCGTTCGCGACGTCTTCCCGTTGTCGGCCGGGACCGTGTTCGCGATGGCCATTCACCGGCGGCTGGAGTATGTCGTGATTTCGGACCCGAACAACAACCGCGTTCTGTTGCTGCCTTTGCCCAGGTAGGCCGGGCAAGGGTTTTCGTTGACCGGCGCGAACGGCCGCGTCTATAATGCACGGTTTGTATACTCGATGAAATTTGCGCAAGGAGATGTAATGAAGAACCCAGCGAAAGTATTGGTCATACCCTCGCTCCTGCTGCTGGCCGCCGCCAGCGTGAAGGCGCAGAATTCCCCCCCACCGGCGGCCGCTCCCGCTGCGCTCCCCAAAGTCGCCATTGTGGATATCCGCACGGCCATGGCCAGCACGGCCGAGGGCAAACAGTTGGCTGCGGAGATTCAATCCCAGTTTTCCGCGAAGCAGGCCGAGCTCGAAAACATGCGCAAGAACCTGGAGGACATCCAGAACCGTTTGACAAGCGGCGCGCGAACGCTGAGCGATGAGGAGCGGGGGCGCCTGGAACGCCAGGGAACTCGCTTGCAGCAGCAGCTCCAGCGCAAGCAGGAGGAATACCAGGCCGAGCTCACTGACGCGCAGCAGGACGCATTCGAAAAGCTCGGACGAAAAATGGGCGAGGTGGTCTCCCGATTCGCCCGCGACAACGGCTACCTGATGATCATGGACGCCCAGGTGTGCAACATCTACTGCTCGAACCAGCTCGACGTCACGCAGGATATCATCCGGCTGTATGATCAGGCCAATCCCGTGAAGGGTGCTGCCTCGGCGCCTGCCAAGCCCGGCGCGGCGGCCCCTGCCACGAAGCCCGCAGCGCAGCCGGCGGCCAATCCTCCTGCTTCCAAACCGAAGCCGTAGGGCCATACCTTCGGCCGGGAGGCGGTCCGGCCGTGCGGTTCGGTGTCTCCCGAGGCTGCTCGTTCGCCCCCTGGGCCACCGACTTGCATTCCGTATGACGCTGGAGTAGAGTGGGGTTTCCGGTCGAGGGGTCGAACACCAGAGTGGGCGAAAGCCCACTTTTTTGTTGGCCGGCGTGACGGCCGCGAGCGTGGTGTCCGCGCTCACCGGGAGGGGCCCGGGCGGGGAATGAAGATCGAAAAGATACGCGAAGTGGCGGAGCGTGTGGCGCGCGCCTCCGGCTTGGAAGTGATTGACGTTGAATGGAAGGTGGGCCGCCAGCGCTTTCTGCGGGTGGTGCTGGACAAGCCGGGGGGCGTTAACCACGGGGACTGCGAGAAGGTGAGCCATGAGCTGAGCGTGATCCTGGACGTGGAAGAGCTGGTTGCCGGGCAGGCGGGTTACGTACTGGAGGTGACCTCCCCAGGGCTGGACCGGAAGCTCACCAAGCCCGCGGAGTTTGAGCGCTTCAGCGGACGGCGGGCGAAGATTTCGCTCTCGCAACCGGTCGAAAACCTCACGTTTTTCGAGGGGCGGCTGGCGGGGTATGCGGACGGGCGAGTGCAGCTGGAGCTGAACGGGAGAGTAGTCGCGCTCCCGTTTGAGTGGATCCGTAAAGCGCAGCTGGTGGTGGAACTGTAGGCCGCCCGCCACGGCGGGTTCGGGGCAGCCAAGGGAGAGGCAGGAATGGCAAGTCCGCTGTCTCAGACGATTGAACAGATCAGCCGGGAGAAGCACATCGAGCCGGAGATCATCGTTGCGGCCATCGAGGACGCGATGGTGGTGGCGGCACGCAAGTATTACAAGACGGAGGAAGACCTGCGCTCGCGGTTCAATCCGGACACGGGTCACGTCGATGTGTTCGCCGTGCGCACTGTGGTCGAGACCGTGGAGGATCCGCAGAAACAAATCACGGTTTCCGATGCGCAAAAGTTCGACCCGCAGGCGGCGCTGGGAAGCGAGATCCTGTTTTCCAAGCCGACGGACGTGTTGGGCCGCATCGCGGCGCAGACCGCCAAACAGGTGATCCTGCAAAAGGTAAGGGAAGCCGAACGCGATACCATCTACAACGAGTACAACGGCCGCGTGGGCGAGATGGTGAACTGCATCGTGAAGCGCACCGAGGGTCCCGACCTGATTGTTGACATCGGCCGGACGGAAGCGAGGCTGCCGAAGCGGGAGCAGTCGCGGTTGGAGAGCTACAACCTGGGCGAGCGGTTGCGCGTGGCAATCAAACTGGTGGAGCGTGCGGCACGTGGGCCGCAGGTGGTAGTTTCGCGCGCGGACGGGATGCTCGTCCAGCGGCTGTTTGAAATGGAAGTGCCGGAAATCTACGACGGAACGGTGCGCATCCGGGCGGTGGCGCGCGAGGCGGGCGAGAGAACCAAGATCGCGGTGGAGAGCCGCGACAAAGAAGTGGACCCGGTGGGCGCGTGCGTGGGCATGAAAGGCATGCGGGTGCAGTCGATTATCCGCGAGCTGCGCGGCGAGAAGATCGACATCATCCCGTACTCGGAAGAGATCGTGGCCTTCGCGCAGAAGGCGCTTTCGCCGGCCAAGGTGACCCGTGTGCAAATTGTGGATGCTGAGGAGAAGCGGCTGGAGGTGATCGTTGAGGACACCCAGCTCTCGCTCGCCATCGGAAAGAAAGGGCAAAACGTACGGCTGGCCAGCAAACTCATCGGCTGGAACATCGACATCAAGAGCGAGGAAGAGAAGCGGCAGGAGATTGAAGAGCAGATGTCGGCGCTCACGGCTCCAGTCACGCCTCTTTCCGATTTGAAGGGGGTAGGTCCGAAGACGCTCGAAAAACTCGAGGCGCACGGCATCACTTCCATCGAGCGGCTGGCGGACATGTCCGCCGAGCAACTGCTCGAGATTCCCGGAATCGGCGAAAAGATGGTGGAGAAAATCCGCCAATCGGTGGTGGCGCACTTCGAGGGTCTTGAGGCTGCACAGTCCGGAGCAGGAACTGCCGCTGCGGCGCCGGAATCGGCCGGAGCGTCCGAGCAGACGGAGGGCGCCGAGGCTGCGGCGCCGACGGAAGCAGATGCGGCTGCGGCGGGAGCGACGGGCGAAGCGGCGGGGGCGGCTCATGAGACGGCCACCCAGGACGAGACCAAGGAAAATACTCGCGAGGGAGAATCGGGCGGAAGGGAATGACCGAGCACGCGCAAATCCGGATCAACGAACTGGCCCGCGAACTCGAGGTCAAGGCGAAGGCCATCCTGGATCTTTTGCCCGGGTTTGGAGTTGCCGAGAAGAAGACGCACTCCAGCTCGATTGACGTGGATGTGGCGGAGAAGGTGCGCCGCAAGCTGCAGGGCGGCTTCGAAGCTCCGGAGGAGCCCGCACCCGCTGCGGTGAAGGAGACTGAAAAAAGAGCACAGAAGGAGGTTGCGGTGCCCGCGCCCGTGGCGGCCGCTCCTCTGCCCGCGCCCGTCAAGATCGAGGTTCCGGCGCGGCCGGCTGTGAAGGCTCCGGTCGTGGCGCCCACGGAGGCACCGAGCACCCCGCAGGGTCCACCGGTGGCCGCACGTCCTGTGGCGCCGCCCGTGCCTCCGAAGCCCGTCGGTGCGCCGCCGCCCCTTCCGATCAAACCGCCCATCACAGCCCCACCCCCGATTGCTCCGGCCCGTGTGCCGTCGCGACCGTCTGCTTCCCCTGCTGCCTCCGTAGCCGCACGACCGGCAGGACAGCCGCTTGTAGCGCGCCCGCAGGCGCCGAAGCCGCCTCTACCCTCGCTGCCCATGAAGCCGCCCATCTCCGCCACGGCGGCGGATCGTTCGACTGGGCCGATGCCGCAGTTGCCGCGCAAGCCGCCCATCCCGGGCACGGCTGGTTCGACCGGCGCGCGACCCGGTCGTCCGCCGCGGCTGACGGCATCGCCGGGAGTGGCCATGGGAGTGGTGCCTCCGGCGAAGCCTGAGGTCGGCAAGCCGCTTTACCAACGCAAGGCAACGAAGTCCGCCGGGGGCGCGCGTCCGTTGGCGGAAAAACGATTCGAGGAGGGCGAACGCAAGCTGCATCCCGTGCGCGCGCGCGCCGATGCCGCGGGCAGACGCGGGCCAGCAGGCCGCAGCGGAGTCGCCGAGCTTCCGGCGCCGGCGCCGCGCGAACCGCGCGAGGTGACCATCACGGAAGGAATCAGCGTGCGGCAACTGGCGGAGAAGCTGGATGTGCGCTCGAAGGAATTGCTGGCCACGCTGCTGTCGCGCGGCGTGTTTGCGACCATCAACCAGCCGCTGGACGTGGCGACGGCCACATCGCTGGCCGAGGCGTTCAACGGGATCGTGACGGTGAAGTCTTTCGAAGAGGAAGTGGTGGAAGAGGTATCGCGCGAAGAGAAAAAGGCGGGACTGGAGCCTCGAGCTCCGGTGGTGACGGTGATGGGCCACGTGGACCACGGGAAGACCAGCTTGCTGGACGCGATCCGGGAAACCAGCGTGGCGGCGGGCGAGGCCGGAGGAATCACGCAGCACATCGGGGCGTACGAGGTGCACGCGAACGACCGCAAGATCGTGTTCATCGACACACCGGGCCACGAAGCGTTTACGCGCATGCGCGCGCGCGGCGCCAAGGTGACGGACTTGGTGGTGCTGGTGGTGGGGGCCGACGACGGAGTGATGCCGCAGACGCTGGAAGCCATCAGCCACGCAAAGAACGCGGGCGTGCCCATCGTTGTGGCTATCAATAAAATCGACAAGCCGGACGCGCAGCCGGAGCGCGTGAAGCGGCAGCTCGCGGACCAGGGCCTGCTGCCGGAGGAATGGGGCGGCGAAACCGTGATGGTGGAGGTTTCGGCGAAGCAGAAGACGAATCTGGACAAGCTCCTGGAAATGATTCTGCTGGTCTCCGATCTGCGCGAGCTGAAGGCAAGCTCGGGGGTGCCGGCAAGCGGCACGGTACTGGAGTCGCGAGTGGACAAGGGCCGCGGGCCGGTGGCCACTGTACTGGTGCAAAACGGGACGCTGCACGTGGGCGACTTTTTCTTCTGCGGCGCGGTGTATGGGAAGGTGCGCGCGATGTTCGACGACCGGGGTCACCCGGTCCGTGAGGCGGGTCCTTCCACGCCAGTCGAAGTGCTCGGGCTGCAGGGCATACCCGAAGCGGGCGACAACTTCCAGGTGGCGGACGAAGTGAAGGCGCGGCACATCGTGGATTACCGGCAATCGAAAATCCGCGAGCAGTCGCTGGCGCGGACGGCGACGGGCCGGATCACGCTGGACCAGTTGCACGAGCAGCTCAAGGCGGGCGAAGTGAAGGAGCTGCCCATCGTCCTGAAGGCGGACGTGCAGGGATCGGTGGAGGTGCTGAACGAAGTGCTGCCGAAGCTCTCCAGCGACGAAGTGAAAATCAAGATCATCCACTCGAGTGTGGGTGCGGTGACGGAAACGGATGTGCTGCTGGCGTCGGCATCGAACGCGATCATCATCGCGTTCAATGTGCGGCCGGACCGGAAAGCGGCGGACTTGGCGCAGCAGGAGAAGGTGGACATCCGGACGCACACGATCATTTACGAGCTGACTGAAGAGCTGAAGAAGGCGCTGGCCGGGCTGCTGGAGCCCGTATACAAGGAAGTGCACCTGGGGCGGGCGGAAGTGCGCAATACGTTCCGGATCAAGGGAGTGGGCACCGTGGCCGGCTGCTACGTGACCGACGGAACGATAAAGCGCGACGCGGAGCTGCGGCTGGTGCGCGAGGGCGTGGTGGTGTACACGGGGAAGGTGAGCTCCCTCAAGCGGTTCAAGGAAGACGCGAGCGAGGTGCGCTCGGGCTTCGAGTGCGGCGTGGGAATCGCCAACTTCAACGATTTGAAGGTGGGCGACGTAATCGAGTTTTTCACGGTGGAAGCGCTGGAAGCCGCCGCGGCGACACGGGCCTGATCGTTCGGCCGTCCTCGATCCCGCCGCCGCGGGACAGGAGAGGCGGGGAGGCAGACGATGCCCATCGGACTGCTGACGCTGGAGATTTACATTCCCGATGCGAGATCGTTGAAGGACAAGCGGCAGGTGCTGCGCAGCCTGAAGGACCGGCTGCGGCGGCAATTCAATATCGCCATCGCCGAGCTGGACCACCAGGAAACCTGGCAGCGCGCGCTGGTGGGCGTGGTAACGATTTCCGCCGACACCAGGCACCTGGAAGATTCGCTCGAAAAGGTGGCCAATGAGTCCGAACGCCTGCTGGGCCGGGACCTGGTGGGCAGCAGCGTCGAGGTTCTTTGAGCTGAAATTTCCCATCGTGTCATCCGAGGCCTGACGTAGATGACTACTGTGCGCCACCGCCACGAGCGAGTGGCAGAAGAAATCCGGCATGAATTCGAGGCCATGCTGGCGGGTGAATTGCGAGACCCGCGGCTTGCCGGTCCGGTGCGTGTGACGGAGGTGACCGTGACGCCGGACCTGAAGCACGCACGCATCTTTCTGGCCGCGTTCGGGACGGATGAGGAGCGGCGCGGAGTGCGGGAAGGGCTGGCGGCGGCGATGGGATTCATCCGCAGCGAACTGGCGCAGCGGCTGGATCTGCGCCGCGCGCCGGAGATTCATTTCGTGGTGGACGCCTCGGGGGTCGAAGGCGGACGGCTCGAGGAATTGCTGCACCGGCCGCCGGAGCCGGGCAAGGACGCGTCCTGAGGCCGGGGCCAAATGCCACGCCAGCCGCAGCCTACGCCGATTGACGGCGCACTCGTAATCCACAAACCGCTCAGAAGGACGTCGCACGACGTGGTGGAAATCGTGCGGCGGCTTCTGGGATTCCGGCAAATTGGACATCTGGGGACGCTGGACCCGCTGGCAACGGGAGTGCTGGTGCTGCTGCTGGGGCGGGCGACGCGGCTGGCGCGGTTCTATGCGGGACGGCGGAAGCGCTACGCATCCACGATCCGTTTCGGATTCGCGACGGACACCTACGACGCGGATGGGAAACCGCAGGGAGAAGACAAGGCGCCGGAGCTGACACGCGAGGAAATCGAGCCGCTGGCCGCCGAATTCACCGGGCATCTGCTGCAAACGCCGCCGGCATACTCCGCAAAAAAAATCGCGGGACGCCCGGCGCACGAGCTGGCGCGGAAAAACCGGCCAGTGGAGCTGAAACCGGTCGAGGTGGACGTGTACGAATTCCTGATCGAGGAAGTGAAGGGCTCCCGGGTGCGCTGCTTGATCGAATGTGGAGCGGGGACCTACATTCGGTCGCTGGCCCACGATCTGGGCGGGCGGCAGGGAACCGGGGCGCACTTGGAAGAGATTTCGCGCGTGGCGGTGGGCGAATTCACGCTCGACCAGGCAGTCTCGTTGGATGAATTGCAGACGGCGGCGCGAGCCGGACGGGCGGCGGAGCTGATTATCCCGCTCGAACGGATGCTGCCGGATTTGCCGCGCGCGACGGTGCTGCCGGTCGTGGAGCGGCGGGTGAAGCACGGAGCCAAGTTCACGCTCCCATTGGCGCAAATCCAGCCGGCACAGTTCACGGCGCCGCCGGGCGCCACGTCGCGGCTCGATTCGGGCGCACCGGCGCCGCCACGGCTTCGAGTGTTCAGCCAGCAGCAAAAGCTGATTGCCGTGGCGGAAGCGGTGGTGCCGCGGACGTACCAGCCGATCGTGGTTTTCGACGCGACGCCTTAGCAAATCCAGAACATTTCGGGCCGACCGGATGGAAACGGGCGCGCGGGTGTGTGTCCGAAACGGGATGGGTGGAACGCGCATCGGGGCTTCCAATTTCGAAGCAAATACCTCGCAGTTGCACTAGGGGCGGGTGGGCGATGTAGGTGGTGCTCCCTGAGGATTTTCAGCGGGCCGCGCAGGGGGTTGGCCGGGAACGGCAATCTGACCAGGCTCAGGGATCTGGCCGGGCGCAGCGGGCTCTCCCGACGGAGACGGCCTACCGGGTGCAGGAGGTTGTCCGGGGACAGCTTCCGGTTGCTCGCGGGGCTCGGGCTCGCCGGCTCCGGCTGAGGTGGCCTGGCGTTCGCGGCCTGCGTAGAAAACTTGCCCGGAGCGCGGGGCAACGCGTACGGTGCGCGGGTTCAGAACGATAATCAGCTCGGTCTGCTGCGTTTGTGTGCTGCGGCTGGAGAGAACGTCTTGGAGACCGGGAATGTCCGCGGTGCCGGGAGATCCTGTGACCCCGAGGGTTTCCTGATTCGAGTAAATGCCACTAAGAACGGAGGGCTCGTTGGGGTGCAGCCGCACGGTCTGCTCGATGGTGCGGTTGGTGAGAACGGGAATGCCGTTGTAATTGTCGGCGGAAAGTCCGCGGAGCTCGAGGTTGAGCGTTACGGTAACTTCGCCAGACGGGTGGATGTGCGGAGTGGCCTTGGCCTTTATGCCGATGTCTTCGTACTGGAAGCCGGGATAGGGGAGCTGCTGGTTGGGGGTCGCGATCTGATTGGAATTGAAGACGACGGTCACGGTGTTGTTGTCGAAATCGGTGACGGCGGCGTCGAGGAGGCCGGTGCTGGTGTTGTATTCGCCGGAAGTCAATCCCTGGCAGGGAGCGGCGGGGGCCGGAAGACTGGAACAGGTGACGCCGGCGCCGACTTGGATCGGGATGCTGTCGGGGAAAGTGCCGTCGCCGGCGCCAAAGAGAACCGTGACGGTGCCGTCGGAGCTGTTGGAGGAAACCAGATCCTGGGAGCCGGAAGAAGTGAACAGACCGGCGACAAGGGCGTCGGGCGCGTCGCCGACGGTATAGTCCGTGCGCGAGTTGAAAACTGGAGCGCTCGCCGTGCCGGAATTCAAGAAGATGCTGACCGTGCCGTCGGTCTGATTGGCCACGGCGAAATCAGGCAGGCCGTCTCCGTTGAAATCGGCAGTGGCGACCGCCACCGGGAGAGTGCCGGTATCGATGGCGGGCTGGGCGGTGAAATTTCCGTGGCCGTCGCCGAGAAACACCGTGGCAGTGTTGGTAAGCGCATTGGTCACGATCAGGTCGGGGTTGCCGTTGAGAGTCGCGGTGGTGATTCCGGTGGGGCCCTGGCCAGTCGGCAGGGGGATGGTGGTGGCAGGAACAAACGTTCCATCGCCGTTGCCAAGCAGGACGGAAATGCTGTTGCCTGCGAAGTTGGTCACGGCGATGTCAGGGTGGCCGTCAAGGTTCCAATCGCCAATAACAATTCCGACCGGTTCGGAACCGACGGCATAGGCCTTGGGAGCCTGGAAGGTGCCATCGCCGTTGCCGAGGAGGATCTGGACGCTGTTGGTTCCCTGATCCACAACGGCGAGATCGACGGGCGGGGTACCTGAGGCCGTGGTTGCCCGGAAGGTGGCCGTAGCGACGGCTACGGGACTTGTGCCGGCGGGATAGTCCACGTTGGTTTGGAAGGTCCCGTCGCCATTGCCCAGGAGGACAGAGACGGAGCCGGCGTTGCTGCTGGAGTTTTCGGGTCCGTAGTTGGCAGTGATGATGTCGAGATTCGAACTGGTGAGCCGCGTGGCAACGGTGGCAGCGCCCTGCGGGGCAGTTCCGGTGGCCAGCGTGCTTACCGTGATGCCCGGCTGGGCGCCTTGTGTGGTGAATTCATTGGAGAGCGTGGAAAAGTTGATGGGATAGCGTTCGCCGACGAAGAAGCTGGCGGGCTCGCCGTCCTCGGCGCGAAGCAGGATGCGATCGGCGGTGTATACCGCGCTCAGGGAGTTCGCGAAGTTGGCGGAGGCGCCCGGCAGCGTGGCGAGAAAAATGGTCTGGCCACCGCCGAAAGCGATAAGCGGAGGAACCAGCGTGCTGAGGGAGGTGCTTCCGGTGCCGAGCAGGGCGGCGATTTGCTGCGTGGAGGAGCCGGCGAAGGCGGTGGGAGTGCCGAAGAGCTGTTCGATGAGCCCTACCAGCCCGTTGGTGGACTGCTCGGCCTGCTGGAGCTCGGATTTGGAGAGGGTGACGATCTGGGCGCTCGATGGGGGAACGATGCCGAGGGTTTGGGCGGCGATGCGGTCCACTTCCAATACGTCGATTTCGAGCATGACTTCGCCGCGTGGCTGCTCGAGCTCGCGGACGAGGGCGTCGGCCAGGGCCACGTCGCGCTCCGCCCCGCGAATGGTGAGGGTGCGCGAGGCCGTGTTGTATTGAGAGTGGGTGAGGCCGGTGATGTCGCGAACGGCACGCACGATTTCGTTGGCTTGCTCGGGCTTTTCCGAGTCAGGGAGGATCAGGGTGCGCTCGATCTGGGGCAGGTACTCCTTGCGCTTCTGTGGCGTGTCGTTGGCGACGAAGAAAGTGTGTGGGTCGAGGGGGCGGACGAAAGTGCCGGTTTGCTCGCCGAGCAGATCGAGCGCGGTGCGGAAATCGACGCCAGACACGCGGAACTGGATTTTCGCGCTGGTGGCATCTTCATCGAAGATGGCCGACAGGCCGAACTGGCGGGCCAGTTCGTTGTAGGCGTCTCTCGCCGTGCCGCGAATATTGAAGTCGCGAGTGCCGGGCTGCGGGGAGAGTTGCGGTGAGGAGGCGGCGTATTGGGGAGTGACACTTGTTTCCTGAACGGCGTGACGTTCGAGCTGGCGGAGGCGCTCGCGAGCGACTTCGTTTTCAGGGTCGAAGCTCAGGGCGCGGCGCAGTTCCGTTGCGGCAAGAGCGGGATTATCGGCGAGCATGGCGCGCTCGGCCTGATTGGAGAGGGAAGTGGCAAGGACAAAGCGCATGCGTTCGACCAGTGCGCGATATTCGCGGTTGCCGGGGTCGTCGCGGAGCGCTTCGGAATAGGCGGCAAGGGCCTCTTCGGTCTTTCCGGCTCGTTCGGCGTCGCGGCCTCGGGCCCAGGCGGTGTGGGCGGGGCTCTCGGGGGGATTGGGGAAGGCCTCCTGACCCTCCTGGGCAGAGGCGGGAAGGGCAGCGGCTGCGAGACAGCCAAGGAGGCAGACGATGAGGGTAGAAGGGCGAGTCATGAGCAGCTATCCAGTTTGGACGCGAATCGATTCTATCGGGAAGCCTGAAGAAGAGGTGGAATTATCACCACGGCTGCCGAATGTGGCCTCCGAAATGCAGACGCCGTGGGCTTCCACCGGGAGCGTCAGATCCCAGTTGGCGGCGCCGACGAGCGAGAGGAACGTATCCATGCGATAGACGGCGCGGCGGAGAAGAGGATTGGGGTGATTGAGGAGCCAGTCGCGGCGACGTGCGAGGTATTCGGCAATCCATGCGTGCTCGTCTGAAGAGGCTGAGGCAGTACTCGAGGACGCGGGCTTGGCCGCCGGGGCAGGCGGGACTGCCACGGCAGGCAAGCCGAGGCGAGCGAGCGTGGCATCTCGGAGGCGGGCCCAGGCGCCATGGATGAAACTGTCGTAAACGACGGCGGTGCCGAGAGCGGATTGGATGGCCAGAGACTCGGCCGCGCAAACGGCGGGATGCCAGTAAGCCCGGTCGAAGAATTCGTCTTGAATGCAGCGCATGGCATCGTCTCCTGCGGCGTCGTGGAGAAGAGAGTGGAGACGCGCGTCGGAGTCGAGAGTGACGTCGCGCGCTTCCAGGCGCGGCAGGAAGGCTCGGAGGCCCGCGGAACAAGTTGCAATGGGCGCGTCGCAGTAGCTGGCGACGAGGCGAGCCAGATTGCCGCTGGAAAGCGTGGTCTGTGAGCGACCGTAGGTTAGATGGCCGGGATCGCCGGCGGCAACCGTGATGCCGGCATAGTCGCCAGAGGGGGAGCCGGTTTCGAAGACGTTGACGATGGCTTGGGCCGTGCGTTTTTGGAGATACGTCAGCATGGCTGTGTTCCGAACGGAGTGGACAGTGGACCCGAATCTTGGGGATGGCAAGTGGCGGAACGAATCATGTGGCAACGGCGGCCGCCCATGTCGGTATGTTCACAGCGGTTTTCGGGTGCAGGTTGGGCCATGGTGCTCTCCTTAGTCGATTGAAATTCGAAGTTCGAGATCGAAACGCGGGCCACGGCCACACAGGGCAAACAAATGGGCACGGAAGTCCACTCGTTGCCCGAAGCGGACTAGAAACGGGCCGCCGGATGCGCGAGAGAGAGTGCGGCTGATCCTGAATCCCGAACTAGGGAACGGGGACGTTCGTTAACGAGCTTTTTCTGCTGCCATGCGAAGTTAGTAGCGGATCGGCAAATGCGCACAGGAGGGATGGACTAGTCGCTCGCTGCTGCTCTTGGATGCTACCCCCCAGGTCTCCTTTCGCAAGAGTTGCAAACAAAGGACTTTAAGTCCTGTGTTTCGCAAGAGTGGCCAACAAAGGACTTAGCAGGGCCGGAAGCGCAAGAGTTGCCAGCAAAGGAGTTAGCGGCTCCCGGGCCGGCTATGAAATTGTGGAGCGTCCGCAGTTGGCAGCACCCTGACATCGCCAAATATGATATCATAGTCGTTAATGAATTGCAAGAGAAAAAGGAAGCGCAAAGCATGATTTTTCGCGGCCGGGCTGGATTCTGAGTATCCCGTTTGACAGCAGTGAGTTGCGGCAGGGAACGGGCAGGGGAAGGGCTTGACGGGGGCACTGGAAGCTGGTAGTGTAGAATTTCTAGTTGCGAATGGCTTGCAACTGGAGTCAAGGGACGGGCCACAGGGGTCCTTCCGAGGAGCGTAATTGCTTTCCGCTCTATTGGTTGCGCTGCGTGAGGGTGTCGAAGCCGCGCTGGTAGTGGGAATCGTGCTGGTGTACCTGAGCAGGACCGGGCGACAGCACCTGTCGCGATACGTCTGGGCGGGACTCGCCGCAGCAGTAGCGGCCAGCCTGACAGGGGCGGCGCTGCTGGACCGCTGGAAAATCAGCGAAGATGGCTTTGAGGGGCTGCTCATGCTGCTGGCTGGCGCGCTGGTGATCACCATGATCTTGTGGATGAACCGCGTGGCGCGGAGCCTGCGGCGGGAAATCGAACAGCGAGTGGAAGGTTACGCGCAGAAGAGCGTGCTGGCCGCGGGGATGGGACTGGCGACGTTTGTGTTTGTGATGGTGGCGCGCGAGGGGGTGGAGCTGGTGCTGATCCTTCGCGCCGTGGAGCTATCGAGCGAGGGTGTGGGGATCTGGATCGGCACGTCGCTGGGGCTGGCGCTGGCGACGGCGGTAGGGATTTTCTTTTTCCAGGGGACGCTGCGGATTCCCCTGGGACGGTTCTTCGCGGCGACGAGCATCATTCTGTACGTAGTGGCGGCGCAGCTTTTCCTGACCGGCCTGCACGAGATGAGCGAGGCGCAGTGGCTGCCATCGAGCCAGCGCGAGATGGCGATCGTGGGGCCTATTGTGCGGCACGAGGTATTCTTTTTCGTGCTGATCTTCGGCGTGGCGGTGCTGCTGATCCTGCGGGAGTGGTTTGCGTCGAGCGCAAGGACGGTGGACGAAGCGGAGAATCCCGCGGAGCGCCGGCGCAAGGAATGGGAGCGGCGGCGGCAACGGCGATGGATGCTGCTGGCGGCGAGCTCGTGCCTGATTGTGATCCTGGGCCTGACGGCGGATTTTGTGTATTCGGAAGTAGCGGCGGCACCGCCACCGGCGCAGAGCGTGACGGCTCAGAACGGAGAAGTGCGCATCCCGCAGGCGGCGGTGGAGGATGGAAGGCTGCATTTCTTCACGCTGGAGACGGAGGGAACAACAATCCGCTTTCTGGTGATCCGGAGGCCGGGGGGCGGATACGCGACGGCGCTGGATGCGTGCGCCATCTGCGGGCCCGCGGGCTACCGGCAGGACGGGCAGAATGTGATCTGCCGGAATTGTGGCGCGCCCATTTACATTCCCACAATCGGGCAGTCGGGCGGATGCAATCCCGTCGGGTTTGCGTCGCACTCGGAAGGCGGGCAGGTGGTGTTCAACGTTTCCGCGCTCGTAGAAGCGGCGCGGCCATTCACGAAGCACTAACCACGAAACATGTTTTTCCGCATTCTAGGCGAGTCGTTCCTTCGCAATCCGGCGCGCAAATGGCTGGAGGCTGTTGCGCTGGCGCTGGGAATGGCGATCACCACGGCGGCATTGGTGACGGCGCTCGACGTGGGCGACCGGATGGCACGGGAATTCCGGCGGCTGGGAGCGAACCTGGTGGTGACGCCTAAATCGGACACGCTTCCACTGGAAATCGGCGGGACGGATTACCGGCCGGTGGAAGAGGGCGCGTACCTGCGGGACGAAGACGTGGGGAAGCTGCGGACGATTTTCTGGCGACTGAACCTTGTGGGTTTCAGTCCGTTCCTGGAGGCGCCGGCGGAACTGGAGCGGGGACAGAACCGATTTGCGACGCGGATGATTGGGACGTGGGTGGCGCACGAAGTGGCAGTGCCGGATGGCACGACGTATACGACCGGAGTGCTGGAGACGCATCCGTGGTGGAAGGTGGAGGGCGCGTGGTTTCCGGAGAAGCCCCTGGGGAACGGCAGCGAAGAGGAAGTGGCCGTGAACTCCGCGTCGGATGCTGTGGTCGTGGGCGCGTCGCTGGCGAGCCGGGCGGGGATACGTGTGGGAGACACAGTTACAGTGCAGATTGCGGGCAAAGAGATCGAAGCGCGCGCCAGCGGGATTTTGACCAGCGGAGGAGCGGAGGACGAAGCGATCGTGGCGCCGTTGTGGTTGGTGCAGAAGTTGACAGGCCATCGCGGAGAATATCGGCGGCTGACGGTGAGCGCGCTGACGGTGCCGGAAGACGAGTTTGGGAAGCGGGATCCGGATACGATGAAGCCGGCGGATTACGACCGGTGGTTCTACACGCCATACATTTCCTCCATCGCGTTTCAAATCAAGCAGGCGCTGCCGGGGGCGGAGGTCCGCGTGGTCAGGCAGGTGGCCGAGACGGAAGGGCGCGTGCTCGGGCGGCTGAGCGCGCTACTCTGGCTGGTGAGCGTGACGGCGCTGGTGTCGGTGGCGCTGGTGATCGGGTCCACGTCGGCGACGACGGTGCTGGAGCGGCGGCGCGAAATTGGTTTGATGAAGGCGCTGGGCGCGGGACGGGGAAGGATCGTGGGATTGTTCGTAGCAGAGCAGATCCTTTTGGCAGTGTGCGGCGGTCTGACGGGATACCTGGCGGGCGAGGGCTTGGGATACCTGGTGGGAAAAATCGTATTCGGCATTCCGGGGACGGGACGGATCGTGCTGCTGCCGGTGGTGATGGCGTTGGCGCTAGCGGTGACGCTGGCGGGAAGCCTGTGGCCGTTGGGACGAGTGGCGCGACTGGAAGCGGCGCCGGTGCTGCGAGGGGAATGATGTTCTGGCGGGTACTCAAGCAGATGATTGTGCGCGGCCGCGGCCGGCTGGCGGTGGCGCTCGTGGCGCTGGTGAGCGGAGCGACGGCGAGCGCGGCTCTGCTCAATCTGGAAATCGACGCGGAGCGCAAATTCACTCGCGAGCTGCGCACCCTGGGGCCGAACTATCTGGTGCGAAGCGCGGTGCCCGCGGGAGCAAGCGATGAGCCGGGCGCTGTGTTCAGCGAGGAGGCGCTCGAACCGCTGCTTCGGGCGGCGCGCGGCGGCGACGCGCCAGGGATGGAGTTGGCCCCGAGCCTGTATTTGATCGTGCGATCGCCGGGCGGGGAAACGAGTCTGGTGCTGGCGGGAACTTGGCTGGACGAATATCCCCGCATTGCGCCGTGGTGGAGCGTGAACGGGACGTGGGTCAAGGACCGGGAGAATTCGAGCGCATGCCTCGTGGGGCAGCAGGCCGCGGCGAAGCTGCGGGTGCGGCCGGGGAGTTCGCTGGAATTGCATTACGGGGAGCGGGCGTCGGCCCTGCGCGTAGCGGGAATCGTCTCGACGGGAGGGGCGGAAGACGACCAGGTGTTCACGAACCTGGCAGTGGCGCAGCAACTGGCGGGGCTGCCGGGAAAAATCAGCGTGGCGGAGGTGAGCGTGCCCGGCTCGCCGCGAGAGGCGGAGAAGCAAGCGGCACAACTGGCGCCGCAGCTCGCGGGGCTCGAGATGCGCCCACTGCGGCAGATCGCAGAAGCGGAGGGCCAGTTGCTGGCGCGGGTGCAGGATTTGCTTTTCTGGTCGGTCGGTTTGATTCTGGTGCTGACGGCGCTGTGCGTACTGGCGACGACGCTGGCGCTGGCGGTCGAACGGCGGGCGGACGTGGGACTGATGAAAGCGCTGGGCGGGCAGATGACAAGGATCGTGCGGTTGTTCCTGGTGGAGGCGGGACTGCTGGGGGCAGCGGGCGGGATGACGGGAGCGGTGATAGGGACGGTGCTTTCGGCGTGGATCGGGAGACAGGTGTTCGGGACGGCGACGTCGGTGCGGGTTGAGGTGATTCCGCTGATCCTGGCGGTGATGGTGGCGGTGGCGCTGCTGGGCGCGTTGCCGCTGCGTCTGCTGAGCCACGTGCGGCCAGGAACGGTGCTGCGGGAGAGCGAATGAGCGTGCTGGTGGAAGTCGAGCACCTGACGCGGGCGTACGGCGGAGTGCGCGCGCTGGACGACTTGAGCTTCACGGTGGACGCGGGCGAGTGGATCGCAATCATGGGGCCATCGGGATCGGGAAAGACGACTCTGGTGAACATCCTTGGGGGCCTCGACGCGCCAACCAGCGGGCGCGTGCTGGTGTCGGGGGAAGACATTGGGAAAATGGACGAAGCGGGGCTGACACGCTACCGGGCGGAAAAGGTGGGCTTCGTGTTCCAGCAATACCACCTGGTGCCGTACCTGACAGCGCTGGAAAACGTGATGCTGGCACAGTATTTCCACAGCATGACGGACGAAGGAGAGGCAAGGCAGGCGCTGGAGCGAGTTGGGCTGGGCGAGCGGGCGACGCATCTGCCGTCGCAAATGTCGGGCGGAGAACAGCAGCGCGTTGCGATCGCGCGCGCGCTGATCAATCATCCGAAAATCATTCTGGCAGACGAGCCGACGGGAAATTTGGACGAAGCGAACGAGCACATCGTGGTGAATCTGCTGCGAGAGCTGCACACGCAGGGGCATACGATTCTGCTGGTGACGCACGACCCCACGATCGGGCGGCTGGCGGACAGGCGAATCGAGCTGGCGCACGGGCGGCTGGCCCAGGTGACGGTGTACTCGGCGGACGATCAGGAGCGCGTGGACCACATGCTGCAGCAGATCTGGATCTGTGGTGAGGAAGGGACGGCGCCGCGAATCGAGCGGATCCGGACGGTGGGACAGTTCGATCCGCGCAGGATGCTGGGGCGGATGGCGGATTCGGGGCTCGTGAGTGTGCGGGATTCGGAAGTAGCGCTGACGCCCACGGGCGAAGCGAGAGCGCGGGACATCGTCAGGCGGCACCGGCTGGCGGAGCGGCTTTTTACCGATACGTTCCGGATCGACGACCCGGAAGCACATACGCAGGCCTGCAAATTCGAGCACATCATTTCGCCGGAACTGGACGAAAGAATCTGCACGTTCCTGAACCATCCAAAGACGTGCCCGCACGGGAATCCCATTCCGCCGGGGGAATGCTGCGGGACGAAAGCAAAGAGCCACTGATACGCGGCATGCCGTCGTTCATCGATCCCCGGAAGCGGCCGACGTCGGTGAAGGTGAACGTGTCCACGGGAAAGGGTGTGGACATAGAATGGGGCGACGGGCACGCGAGCCACTACGAGTTCACGTATCTGCGGGAGCAGTGTCCGTGCGCGACGTGCAACGAGGAACGGGACAAAAAGGAGCATGCTACCGTGCCCGCCGGGCCGGCGGGGACTCTGCCGGGAATGGGGCCGTCGCTGCCGATGTATAAGCCGAAGCCCACGGCACGTCAGGCGAAGGCGGTGGGAAGTTACGCGATACAAATTGACTTCAGCGACGGGCATACGACGGGGATTTACAGCTTTGAGTATTTGCGGAGCGTGTGCCCGTGTGAGGAATGCAGAAAGACAGTGGCGAGTGGCTAGCGGGAAGAAGAGGATGAGACGGGAGAGCAGGAAGAGGAAGAGACCGGCGCACAGCAGCCACCGAGATGATTGGAGAGGCGTGTTAGAATCCGGCGCGTTTGGGCGCGCGTAACCTGCGGGGGGCGGGAAGAATCGAAAGGCGGCGGAGGAACACGGAACGTGCAGAAGGTAATCATTATCGGGAGCGGGTGCGCGGGCCTGACAGCGGCGATTTATGCGGCGCGGGCGAACCTGGCGCCCTTGGTGATTGACGGGCACGAGCCGGGAGGCCAGCTCACGATCACGACGATGGTAGAGAACTACCCGGGATTTCCGGACGGGATCATGGGGCCGGACTTGATCGAGAACATGCGGAAGCAGGCACAGCGCTTCGGCGCGGCGTTCCGTGCCGGAACGGTGACGAATGTGGAACTTGGGCAGCGGCCCTTCCGGGTGGAGGTGGGGGCGGAGAAACACGAGGGCGAAACGCTGATCGTGGCGGCGGGCGCTTCCGCGCGGCTGTTGGGACTGCCGAACGAGAAAAGGCTGATGGGGCACGGCGTGACGACGTGCGCGACCTGCGACGGGTATTTTTACCGCGGGAAGGAAGTGGCTGTGGTCGGGGGCGGCGACACGGCGATGGAAGAGGCCATCTTCCTGACGAAGTTCGCGACGAAAGTGACCGTGGTGCACCGGCGGAACGAGTTCCGGGCGTCGAAAATCATGCTGGACCGGGCGCGGAGCAACGAGAAAATCAAATTCCTGACGCCGTACTTGGTGACGGACGTGATGGATTGCAACAAAAATGCGGTGGAAGTCGTACGGCTGCGCGAGTCGAACAACGGAAAAACGCTGGACCTGCCGGTGGCTGGAATGTTCGTGGCCATCGGGCACGAGCCGAATACAAAGGTGTTCCGCGGAAAACTGGAAATGGACGGGGCTGGATACCTGGTGTCGAAGGGCGGAGCGAAATCGAGCGTGCCGGGAGTGTTCGTTGCCGGGGACGTGCAGGACCACGTGTACCGTCAGGCGGTAACGGCGGCGGGGTCGGGATGCATGGCGGCGATTGAAGCGGAGCGGTTCTTGGAAGCCGAGGGGCACGCCCACTGAGGCGCCGCGCGACAGCGGCGACTACGGAAGGGCCGGCGGAAAGCCGGAAAAGAAATCACCTTTTTATTTCCCAATCACAAACCAGCGTAAGGGCCTCCGCCGGGGCTGAGGCGGCAGGGCAGAAGTGCGCCTGGAGCGGGCGATGATCCGGGGTACGCTGATCGCGCTTTCCCAGAACGCAGGTGCGAAAAGGTTTGTGCTGTCGAACCGCCTGGCGCGGCGGGCGGCGCGGCGATTTGTGGCCGGAGAAGAGCTGGACGACGCGATGGCCGCGGCGCGGGCGTCGAACGAAGCGGGACTGAAGGCGACACTCGATTTTCTGGGGGAGAACGTGGCCACGCGCGAGGACGCGGTGCGCGCGCGGGAGATGTATCTGGGCGTGTTCGACCGGATCGCGCG
>JASHSV010000185.1 GCA_030038535.1 Candidatus Acidiferrales bacterium | reverse complement strand
AGAGCAGGCGGAAGAATTTTGAAGGATCGGGCTCGGCTGCCTGGGGCCCGAGCAGCGTTTCCAGGCGCCACCGGAAGTACGGACTTTTCCAGGGGCGCAGGCGGTAACCGGCGCCACCGACCCAGTAGAGCCGAACGGCTTCTAGGAAGCGGTGCATCGAGTGAGGTCGAGCAGGCGGAGGCAAATGGGGGACGATTCGCCGCGACGGATGCCCCTATACACGGCGGACCCAAATTCGGCTGGTGGCGGGTTTGCCGAGGTGGATGGGACGAGCACCGCGCGAAGCGACCTCGAGGGTCATGGTTTCGTCGTACTCGCGGCGGCGAACACGGACGCGTGCGGCCGGACGGAGCCCCAATCCGGCAACGAAGGTGAGGAATTGGGGATCGCGCTCCTGAACGCGGAGAACTTCCACGCTGTCTCCGGCAACGGCCTGGGCGAGCGGGAAGGCGCCGCGGCGTTTGCGCAGATGGAGCAGGCCTCCGATGATGGGGACGCCGTGGGGGCAACTGCTTTCGCGGCCGAAGCGATGAAGGAGCAGATCCATCACATCGTCGGAAATGCCGTGTTCGAGGCGCTCGGCTTCCTCGTGGGCTTTGGACCAGTCCAGTCCAATGACGTCGGTGAGCAATTTCTCGGCGAGGCGGTGGCGGAGAGCAAGATGCTCGGCGCGGGCGCGGCCGCGAGAAGTGAGCTCAATGGTGCCATCGCGGCGGACTCGCAATTGGCCGTCGCGGGCCATGCGTTTGAGCGCGGCGGCGACGGCGGGGGGAGTGACCTGGAGATCCTCGGCGAGGCGCGCGCTGATCGGGGGAGTCTCCTCCTCCTCGACGATGTTCCAGATCGCCTTGAGGTAATCTTCCTGCGAAACGCTGGTACGCTGTCGCTGCAAAGGCCGCTCCCGCCGTCCGCTATGGTGCCGCCAGTGAGGACGAAAAGCAATTCACGGGCCGGCGGGGGACACCGGGGAAAGGACGCACGATGAGCGTGGTGATCTGCCTGCTGCGAGGCGTGAACGTGGGCGGGCATAACAAATGTCCGATGCAAGAACTACGCGCGCTGTGCGAATCGCTCAAACTCGATAACCCGCAGACATACGTGCAGAGCGGCAACGTGGTGTTCCGCACGAATGAGACGAACCTTACCCGTCTCAGCGAGCGCTTCCGGAACGCGTTCGAAAAGAAATTCGGATTCCGGACCGAGGTGGTGCTCCGGACAGCGGCGGAGATGAAAGCTGTGGTCGCGCGAAACCCGCTTGTGAAGCGGGCCGCAGAAGAGCCGGCCAAAGTCGCGGTGATGTTTCTGGCAGAAAAGCCCGGAAAGGGAGCGGAGGCCATACTGGGCAAGCTGCCGCGCGGACGGGAAGAACTGCGATTGGACGGGCGCGAATTGTACATTTATTTTCCGGAGGGGATGGGACGGTCGAAGCTGCCCTGGTCCACGCTGGGCGATAAATTGGGAACGAGCGTAACGGCACGAAACTGGAATACGGTGATGAAACTTTTGGAAATGACGGGAGGCGCAGTGGAGAAGGGGGAAAAATTAACACAGAGGACCGGCGGAAACAGACAACATCGAGACAGAACCGGCGAGGAAGAGCCGGAGAAAAATGCTGGCGGGAGAGACAGTCATGCGCGGGCGCGCCGCTGCATTTCGCTGCGCAGGCGGGCGGCGAGTTCGAGGATGCGAGCTTCAATTTCGTCGCAGACGCGGCGATAGACGAAGATTTCATCGCCATACGGGTCGGTAACATCCCAATCTTCGACGGGAGCGCCCACACTTTCGCGGAACAGGGCGGGGCCATGAATGCCCGTGAGGTTGACGATGAGTTCGGCCGAAGCAATGTCCACTTCCGCGGCACCCTTGGAATGCTGGCCGGGCATAGTGATTCCGCGCTCGATCAGAACCTGACGGGTTTGATCCGCGATCGTGCCGAGGGGTGAAATGCCGGCGCTGGAGGGCTCGATTATGTCGGAGGCATGATGGCGCGCCAGGGCCTCCGCCATCTGGCTGCGGCAGGAATTGCCCACGCAGACGAACAAAACTCGTTTTGGCACCATCTCCACTACGCCCGCACGCGTTCTCCAATCAGCCCAAGAAAGAAAGTATATACCGTGGAATCAAAGGTGAGTTCAGGGTGAAAGGTAGCGGCGAGCAAGCGGCCCTGACGGACGAGGACGGGACGGCCGGCGTCTTCCGCAAGAATTTCGATGCCGGGGCCGACGCGCTCGATGATCGGAGCCCGGATGAAGACCATTTCCAGGGGCGCGGGTTTGAGAGTGCAGTGGCCAAAGCGGACTTCACTGGACAACTGCCGGCCATAGCCGTTGCGGAGAACCGTCATGTCCATCAAGGCAAGCGAGTCCTGGGGCGGATTGAGAACCTCAGTGGCCAAGAGGATAGCGCCCGCACAGGTTCCGAAAATCGCTCCGTCTTCCTGAGCAAATTTGCGAAGGGGATGGAAAAGGCCTTCTTCCTGGAGAAATTTGAGCTGCGTGGTGCTCTCGCCGCCGGGAAGGACGACGGCGTCCAGGCCCTCGAGATCGGCAAGTGCGCGGATTTCGAAGGATTCCACGGCGAGAGAGCCGAGCATGGCGCGATGGGCTTCGAAATCTCCCTGGACGGCGAGTACGCCAATCTTCATGCAGAATCGCTCCCGGCAGCAGCTCGCGCGGTCCTGCGCCACACGGGCCCGCGGCGTTGGTATTCGAGCGTGGCTTCGACCTCGCGGGCGATTTCGACGGAGGCAAAGCGCTCAACGAGCCAGAGGCCCAGGTCCAATCCGGAGGTCACGCCGCCGCAGGTGATGATTTCGCCATCGTCCACAATGCGAGCCTCCACGATTTGCGCGCCCTGAGCGCGGAGCTCATCGAGTGCGACATGGTGCGTGGTGGCGTTCCGGCCGTAGAGAAGACCGGCAGCGCCGAGGAGCATGGCACCGGTGCAAACCGCGGCCAGAATGGCGCCATCCGTGTGCTGGGCGCGAATCGCGGCGGGAGTTTCAGGCCGATGCGCCTCCGCCCAGGCGCCTTGAGGCGCGCGCGTTCCCCACCCGCCGCCAGGGACAATCAGGAGATCGGGCCTGCCACTCTCGGCCACAGGGCCCTCCGAGCGGACCCACAAACCGTTGGCGGCGCGGACTTCGCCGGCAGGGGCGACGGTGACCAGACGAGTCGTGAACGGAGCACCCCGTTTGCGCGCCTGCTGGAGCACTTCAAACGGCCCGATAGCATCGAGCTCGTCAAAACCGGGATAAAGAAGAATCTCGACACGCATGGGCAAAGTGTCTCACCAGCCGCGGGTCTGGAGGAGTTCCTTTTCGTCGAGCTGACGAACGTCGATGCCTCGCATGGCCTCGCCGAGCTCTTCAGAGGCTTCCAAGACAGCTTTGGGATCCTTGTAATAGGTGGTGGCCTTGACGATGGCCCGGGCGCGGACGGAGGGATCCGAGGACTTGAATATGCCGGAGCCAACGAATACCGCTTCGGCGCCGAGCTGCATGACGAGCGAGGCATCCGCGGGAGTGGCCACGCCACCGGCGGAAAAGTTGGGTACGGGCAATTTGCCGTGTTCTGCAACGTACTCGACGAGATCGAGCGGTGCGCCCAGATTTTTCGCCTCGTGGACAAGCTGCTCCTGGCCGAGCGTGGTGAGGCGCTTCATTTCGTCCACAATGGCGCGCATGTGGCGAACGGTCTCGACGATATTTCCGGAGCCGGCTTCTCCTTTGGTGCGCATCATGGCCGCGCCCTCGGCTATGCGGCGGAGCGCCTCGCCGAGATTGCGGGCGCCGCACACGAACGGCACTTTGAAGCCGTGCTTCCAAACGTGGTGCTCTTCGTCGGCAGGGGTGAGGACTTCGCTTTCGTCGATGAAGTCCACTTCGAGGGCTTCGAGCACCTGGGCTTCAGCGAAATGGCCGATGCGGACCTTGGCCATGACGGGAATCGACACGGCAGTCATAATCTCGCGGATGATCTTGGGAGCGGCCATGCGGGCAACGCCGCCCTCCTTGCGGATATCGGCCGGTACGCGTTCGAGGGCCATGACGGCGCAGGCGCCTGCCTTCTCGGCGATCTCGGCCTGCTGGGCAGTCGTGACGTCCATGATGACGCCGCCCTTGAGCATCTCGGCCAAGCCGACCTTTACACGCCAGGTATTGTCATTGAGCAAATTCATTTGCCTGTCTCCTTGGTGGATTGCAGAAATCGTTCCCGGTTAATGGCCACAAAACGGCCCTTGGCGCGGGCGAGGACGCGCCCCATGGAATCTCGGATTTCGCCGGAATGGTATAGGTGCTTGCCATCGATGCGCTCGTTGGAGGCCTCAACACGAATTTCCTCGCCGAGGTGCACGGGGCGCAAGTACTCCACATTCAGTTCGGCGGTGACGGCGCTAACGCCGCAGAATTTCGACACCTTGCTCAGGGCCTCGTCCAGAACGAGAGCAACGATGCCGCCGTGAGCGATGCCGGGAGCGCCCTGGTAGCGTTCGCTTAGGCGAAACGCGCCAATGACCTTGCGCAGGGCTTCGTCGCGCGTGAACGGCAGGTGCATGCCGTGGGGATTCCCCTCGCCGCAGCCAAAACAAGAATTAAGAATCTTGGCCGCGGTAACTTCACCGGATTGCGAAGCGCTCGACGGATCCGACATTCGAAGAGTCTCCTCTGGCCCGCTCATACCAGCGCGACGCGAGCTTCATCACGGCGCCAGCCGCCGCGCTGACGCTTGCGCATCTCCTCACGGAGCACCTCACCGAGAATCTCCACCCCGCGCGCGATCTTGCGTTCGTCGATGCCCGCGAAGCCGAGACGAAACACGTTAGGGCGCGGCATCTGGACGAAGAAATAGCGGCCGGGAGCGAACAGCACGCCGCGCTCGCGCGCGTGAATCAGCAGTTCGCTGGCATCGTAGCCGGCCGGAAGGGTAACCCAGAGGCACATGCCGCCGTCCGGGCGGGTCCATTCGACGCCTTCGGGCATGTGCTTTTCGAGGGCACGGAACACGGCCCGGCAGCGCGA
>JASHSV010000184.1 GCA_030038535.1 Candidatus Acidiferrales bacterium | reverse complement strand
TGGATGCTGCTGGCTATGTGTTTCCAGCCGCAGGACCAATGGGTCGGCGCGCACACCCGCGCGGCGCTCCTGCTCTATTACTTGACTCTGGATGGGTTCGCTCTGGGGTTGAGCGCTGCCTTCCTCTGCGGGCTGGAGGGTTTGGGCTTCGGCGAACTGGGACTGCGTTTCGATCGCGGATGGCTTGGCCGGGTAGGATCCGGCTTGGCTTGGGGCTTCGGCGTGATTTGCGTTGCAGTCCTTCTGCTGATCGCTGCAGGCGCAGTCCATGTGGCTGTATTTGCGCCTCGTTCACTTTCCCGCGTCGTTTTCCTGGTGTTGTTTCTCGCTCTCGCGTCCGCATTCGAGGAGCTGACCTTTCGCGGTTACGCCTTGGTGCGTGCCGCGGATTCCGTCGGGCCCGTGATTGCCTGCCTGGCCTCGAGCGCGCTCTTCGGGTTGGCGCATTCAGCGAATCCCCAGGCCACCCCTCTTTCCGCGCTGAACACCGCGCTGGCTGGAGCGCTCCTGGCCATCGCCCGTTTCCGCAGCCGCGCCCTGTGGATGCCCATCGCGCTGCACTTTGCCTGGAATTTCTCGCTCGGCCCCGTGTTTTCATTTCCCGTAAGCGGCTACACGTTCGGCACGGAACATCTCTCCTCCTCTTCCGGCCCCTTGTGGCTTTCCGGCGGTGCCTACGGGCCGGAAGCGAGCGTGGCGCTCACCGCCGCGCTCGTAGTGGCCATCCCTCTGCTCCTCCGGTTCCCCCGCCGCCGGCAACCCCTTCCCTCCGCTTCCAATCAGAGTTAGACTTGCGGGTAAGAGGGGCTAGGGAGCCTGCCCAATGGCACGTGCCGCATGTCTGGTGCTCGCCGTGGCGCTCGGTACCACTCCGGACGTATCGCAACTGTTTCGTTTTGCCTTCCAGCAGGGTCAGCCTACGGATCCGGAAAAGAGCGCGCCCCAGGGCACTCTGCCATCCCCCACGGCGCAGCCCGCCGCGGAAAATCAGCAGGGTCAACCCGGCGCCGGGTCGCAGCACGCGGCGCGGATGACGGAAGCCTCGCGTCTGGCCATCCTCCGCGCGATTTCCGGGGAGTTCGTGCGCGCGCAGATGGGGCTGCCGGGCGGTAAGGAAGGCTTCCATCTGGCAGCCAACCAGCCCGTGACGCCTTCTCCCGCCCCCGCCAAACCGGATGACGGCAACGCCGCTCCTTTCCACATTTACACCGTCGTCCGCTCCCTCGCCATTCATCAGGGCGATAAGGTTCAGATCACCCGGCTCGAATTTCGCGAAAAAACCATCGTGTTCGAGCTCAACGGCGGAGGAAAGCAGAAGTGGCATTTCCGCGACCACGTCCAGGTCACCACCGCCGGCCCCGTGACCGCTACCTCCATGACCGACCCATCCGGCCCTGCCAGCATCGAAGGGCAAGGCTGTACCCTCTTTCTCGATTTTGGCCACAAGTTGCCCGACATGTCTCCGGACGACCTGAAGCGGCAGCTCGCTCCCGTGCTCGATTTCGGCGCCGCGCGAAGCGCCTCGGCTCAGTACGCCGCTTCGCTTCCCCCGGAGTTCCAGCAGGCGATCAAGAACCGCACGGCCGCGGTGGGCATGGATCAGGAGATGGTCCTCGCCGCCATGGGCCGCCCAGACCGCAAAGTGCGCGAGCGCGATGCCGACGGCAGCGAGACCGAGGACTGGATCTACGGCACACCGCCGGGCCGCACCGTCTTCGTCACGTTCATGGGCGACAAGGTGGTTCGCGTCCGGCAGTTCAATTGACGACGCATCGCGCAGCCCTGCTCGGCCGGGGGCTTCTCGGCTGCTTCAGACCAGCCTTCTGTTGCTTCGCCGCGCATCCTCCGCCTCCCGCCGCGTTGACATTTCCAGCCGATGCACCTAGCATGCCGTTTCCCGCGCGCAGGTCTGGCCCGGTTCTGCTACGCGCTCTCTCCTCGCGCCGCCCTCGGGAGGGCTAATGGCCATCAAAGTCGGAATCAACGGATTCGGGCGCATCGGACGCAATATTTACCGTGCTGCTCTGGGACATCACAACATCGAAATCGTCGCCGTCAACGACATCACCGACGCAAAAACGCTCGCCCACCTGTTGAAATACGATTCCATCCTGGGCAACCTGCATAACAAGGTCACGCATACGGATGATTCGATCAGCGTGGATGGAAAGGCCTTCAAGGTCTTCAAGGTAAAAGACCCCGCGGCACTCGACTGGGCCTCGGTGGACGCCCAGGTGGTCGTGGAATCGACGGGCCTTTTCACGTCGGGACCGGAGGCACGCAAGCACATCCGCGGTCCGGTAAAGAAGGTGCTGATTTCCGCCCCAGCCACCGATCCCGACCACACCATCGTTCTCGGCGTCAACGACAAGACCTACGACGCGGCCAAGCACCACGTGATCTCGAACGCCTCCTGCACCACGAACTGTCTCGCACCGGTGGCCAAGGTGATCCACGACACGTTCGGCATCGTCCACGGCACCATGACCACGATCCACTCCTACACGAACGACCAGCGGCTGCTCGATCTCCCGCACAAGGACCTGCGCCGGGCTCGCGCCGCGGCGATTTCCATGATTCCCACATCCACGGGAGCGGCCAAGGCGCTGCATCTGGTGATTCCCGAGCTCAAGGGCAAGCTGGACGGCTACGCCATGCGCGTTCCCACGCCCAACGTGAGCGTCGTCGATCTCACCGTGACCACTGAAAAGCCGGCCACCGTCGCCTCCGTCAATGCGGCCATGAAGGCGGCCGCCGATGGCCCCATGAAAGGGATTCTCGAATATAGCGAAGAGGAACTGGTCTCCGTTGACTTCCGCGGCAACCCCCGTTCCTCCATCCTCGACGCAGGATATACTCGCGTCGTGGGCGACCGCTGCGTCAAGGTGCTCTCCTGGTACGACAACGAGTGGGGATATTCGTGCCGCTGCGTGGATTTGGTCGAACTGTTGGGCGCGAGGCTCTGAGCCCGGGGAAAACGGAGCGGGAATGTTCTACAAACTTACCATCGACGACCTCACCCTCCGCAGCCGCCGGCTGTTCCTGCGCGTGGATTTCAACGTGCCCCTCGAAGCCGGGCGCGTGATGGACGATTCGCGCATCCGCGCCGCGCTTCCGACCATCCGTCTGGCCGTCACCCGCGGCGCCCGCATCGTGATCGCCTCGCATCTCGGCCGCCCTAA
>JASHSV010000183.1 GCA_030038535.1 Candidatus Acidiferrales bacterium | reverse complement strand
TCGTCGATCTGCTCCCGGTTGATTTCCATCCCCTTGATGGCGTACTCCACAAAGCCGTGGCACGCGTCCGCCAGCAGCCGCACCGAATGCAGAAAGTTGTGAATCATCACCGGCTTGAACACGTTCAGCTCGAAGTTGCCTTGCGAGCCCGCGAATCCAATTGCCGCGTCGTTTCCAAACACCTGCACCGCCACCATTGTGATGGCCTCGCACTGCGTCGGGTTCACCTTGCCCGGCATGATCGACGAGCCCGGCTCGTTTTCCGGCAGCACCAGTTCGCCCAGCCCGCACCGCGGTCCCGAAGCCAGCCAGCGGATGTCGTTGGCGATCTTCATCAGCGATGCGCCGAGAGTCTTCAGCGCGCCCGAAGCAAATACAATCTCGTCGTGCGCCGAAAGCGCCGCGAATTTATTCGGGTGCGACCGGAACGGCAGCCCCGTCAATTCCGCGATCTTCCGTGCTGCCCGCTCCGCGAATTCCGGATGCGCGTTCAGGCCCGTGCCCACCGCCGTTCCGCCGATGGCCAGCTCATAGAGCCCTTCCAGCGCCTCTTCCAGCCGCTTCACGTCCGCGCGCAGCAGCGCCGCCCAGCCGTTCATTTCCTGGTCCACTGTCACCGGTGTCGCGTCCTGCAGGTGCGTCCTGCCGATTTTCACCACTCCGGCAAACTCGCGCGCTTTCGCCTCGATCGCGTGCGCCACCTCCCGCACCGCCGGGATCAGCCGGTTGTGCACCTGCTCCGCTGCCGCAATGTGCATCGCCGTCGGAAAGGTGTCGTTCGACGATTGCGACAGGTTCACATCATCATTGGGATGGATGGGCTTTTTCGACCCCATCGCGCCGCCTGCGATCTCGATCGCCCGGTTCGAGATTACTTCGTTCGCGTTCATGTTCGTCTGCGTGCCGCTTCCCGTTTGCCAGATGCGCAGCGGGAAGTGCGCGTCCAGTTTTCCTTCAATCACTTCATCCGCCGCCTGCGTGATCAGCCGCGCCTTCTCCGGCGGCAGTTTCTTCAGGTCCACGTTCACCAGCGCCGCCGCCTTCTTCAGCACGCCCAGTGCGCGAATGATTTCGCGCGGCATCACGTCGTTCCCGATGTTGAAATGCAGCAGCGACCGCTCCGTCTGCGCGCCCCAGTAGCGATCCATCGCCACTTCAATCGTCCCCATGCTGTCCGTTTCCGTCCGCGTGCTTCGTGCCTCGGTCATCGTTGTTGGTTGCGCCATCGAAGACATCCTCTCCGCCGAGAAACTCCGTACTCCTGCTGCAGCATCTATTCTAGTGCTGTTTCGCCTTGGTCGCCTATTCGCCCGGCATCCGCGTTAACGTGGTGAGGCCTGACGCATCTTTTGAGTTGTCGTGGCGCGGCACACGGTAGATGATTCGCCTGCCGCACCCAGGGTGATGAATTGAAGCGGCGCTCCATTCTCGCTTTCTCCGCCCTCTGCGCGGCCGTCGCAGCGCTCACCGGCTTCACCCTGTCCCCCTCACCCACACAAGGGCTGACAATCTTCGATCCCGACCCCAACCACATCTGGAATCGCACCTACTCCTGCCTGTTCATCCGCCAGGATCGCAGCGGCGCCCAGTTCGGCGCCGATACGCCCGATCCGCTGCTGTGGGCGGAGACGCACCACCTGCTCACCGGAGATTCGCACCGCAAGGCCCTCGCCTGCCTCGACGAATTCCTACGCTCGCATGCCGATCGCGCCATCTCTGACCCCGTAAGACGCGCCATCCTCCAGCATGACCTCTGGGCTATCTTCGATTGGGCAGCAATGGACGGCACCGACGATTTTCCCGCCGAACGAAAACAGCTCGAATCCCGCCTGGCCGAAGTCATCCGGCGCCTTGCTCTCACGCCGGACCAGGTCCGGGCGCTTCCCGACGCCTACGCGGCCGCCGTGGCTGCGCAGCGCTTCCCGGCCGCCTACGACCCGCAGCACACCGATCGCGCATTCCTTCCGCCCGATCTCTTCCAGACCGGCGGCCCGTGGGTCCCTCTCAGCGGCTACCTCGACGAGCCCACCGCCATCGTGCACTTCACCGGCCGCTCGCGCTTCCTCGCCTTCATTCGCCTGCCCGCCGGCCGCGCAGCCACGTTCGACTACATTCGCGAGCTACGCCGCTCCGGACTCCAGCCGCACGTGAAGAAAGGAGATATAGAACTTTTGAATCTGGCCCTCCCGCAGATTCCTGTCGGCACCCAGGTCGCGCTCGTTCGCCAGGAAATCCTCCTCGACACCGATGGCAACCTCGTTCCCACCTCACTCGCCGAGACGGTTCAACTCCGCGCCTATCACTCCATCACCCTCGGCCGGGGCTCGGAATACACGAACTACATCAACGGCCCCTCGAGCCACGATCAGGATTTCTTCGAATTTCGCCTGAGCCGCCCCGAACTCTTCGCCGCTCCTGCCGGCGGCCTCGTCGCCATCCAGCCCCAGGACACTGAATTCGCCACCTTCGCCACTCATGGGATGGACGAGTTCGAGGGTCAGCCGCAGGGATTTGCCGTAGGTCCGGGTCGGATTCTTCTCCGTTGCACCGGCTGCCACTCCGATTCCGGCATCCATTCCATCCAGAGCCGTATGCAGTGGATGAAGCCCCCGCAAGGCCCGCGCCCCGCTGCCGATGACGACGCCGCCCGATCCGCTATCGCCTGGGAGACACGCGTCACCATCGCGCAAAAGAAGCAGCAGGCCGAGTTCAAATTGCTTCAGGAATTCTGGCGGCATTCGAGCAACTAAGCGGTGCTCAGTTGTTCATCGCCGTGGCGCCACTCGCTCGTCGAGGTGCGCCAGCACCTTCGGCCACGCTTCCTCGTGTCGTTTCCTCGACGACTCGTCGGGAAATCCCGCATGCGTCAGCCGAAGCAATGTCCCGCCGTCGCGTGCCGTGAATTCGACCGTCACCACCGTCTCCGCCCCGCCCGTCGCAGCCGTCACCCACGTCAGTTCCACCAGCCGGTTCCGCTCCAGCCGCAGAAACCTGCCGTAATGCGGATGCCGCGCCCCCTCAAACTGCGTCTCGAAATAAAAAGCCCGGTTTATCTCGCCCTTCATCAGCGCCGTTCCCGGTGCCGCAAACCAGCGCTCGAACCCTTCCGTCCATGCCTGGTACAGCTCTGCCGGCGTCGCACGCATCACCCGCTCGCACACCTGCCCGTGCGGCCGCGAGGAAATATCCGGCGGTGCGATTGTCGTCGCGGGTTCCACAGTGTTCTCCAGTGAAGGCGGCCCGCGTGATTCTACGCGATTGCGGCAACGGCAGTCGTGCGATTGCCAGAGAGTCGATCCTGGTCGAGACGGCATCGTTCGATCGGTGGCGCTTGGATTTTCGTCTGTGTCCTCGAATTCTTCCTTTACAGAATAAAGTATAGAATGCTAGAATTCACTTGGATCCCTGCTAGAATGGGCCTCAGCATCAAGAACGACAAAACAGAACGGCTCGCCAGACAAGTTGCCAGCGAGACTGGCGAGTCCATTACACAGGCGATCCGTACTGCCCTTGAAGAGCGCCTCGCCCGCGTCAGGAAGTCGCGGCGCGCACACATCTTGAAGGAAAAACTCGAGGGCATCCTTCATCGTCTGGACAGGTTGCCTCCCCTCGACACGCGTACCGAGGACGAGATTCTGGGATACGACGCACAGGGGTTGCCGACCCGTGGTCATCGATAGCTCCGCTCTTCTCGCCGTCTTACTGGGAGAGCCGCAGCGAGCCGTGTTTCTCGACGCCATCGCAGGCGCTGCCACGCGTTATATTTCCACTGCCAACGTGTTGGAGACCGGAATTGTGATCGAGGCCCGGCGCGGCGAATCGGCCGGCAGCGAGTTCGACTTGTTCCTCAAGCAGGCCGGGATTGAGCCCGTGCCGGTTGATATCGAGCAGATTGAGATCGCACGCATGGCTTGGCGCAAATTCGGCAAGGGCCGTCACCCGGCCGGTCTCAATTTCGGAGATTGCTTCGCCTACGCTCTCGCCAAATGGCTCGGAGAGCCATTGCTCGCCGCCGGAGCCGATTTCTCACAAACGGATATCGAAGCCGTGCGTTAGCTCGCTCGCTCCGGCCCTGCCGCGAAAAGAATGCGGCCCTCCCCCGAACTCACTCCGCGCGCAGAGCGGTGAGCGGATCCGCGCGCACTGCCCGCCGCGCCGGCAGATAACACGCCACGAGCCCTACCACTGCCAGCAGCAGTGTCACGGCCGCAAACGTGGCCGGATCGCCCGCGCTCACGCCGAACAGCAGCCGGCTCAGCAGCCTGCCCGCGCCGATCGCGGCAGCCACTCCCGCCGCGCTTCCAATAACCAGCATTCCCATTCCCTGCCGCAGGATCAGCCGCACCACGTCCCACGGCTGCGCCCCCAGCGCCATGCGCAACCCGATCTCACGCGTGCGCTGCCGCGTCCCGTAGGCAACCACTCCATAAATTCCCAACGTGGCCAGCAGAAGCGCCAGCAGTCCGAACGCGCCGCAAAACGTCGCCGCCATGCGTATCCCAAACGTCACGGGCTCGATGCGTGTCTCGAGCGTTCCCACGTCGAATACCGGCAGTCCCCGGTTCAGTTGATGGATGCGTTCCGTCGACGCGCCCGCGGAAACCAGAGGATCGCCCGCCAGCCGCACATGCAAGGTCACGTCCGAAGCGAAGAATTGTTCGAGCGGCAAATAGACAAACGGTCTTGGCGGTTCCTCGAGGTCGTAATAATGAGAATTCCGCGCCACTCCCGCGACCGTCGCCCATTTCCCCTCGATGCGCATCCGTTTCCCCACCGCCTGCTGTCTCGGCCAATATCGCTCCGCTAAGGCCTGGTTAACGATCGCCACGGGCCCCGACTCGGCCGTGTCCTGCTCCGAAAAATCCTGTCCGGCCGCCAACGGAATCTGCATCGTCGCGAAATAGCCCGGGCTCACATGCGCTACGCCCGCCGAGATGTCTTCCTGTTTTCCGGCCGCGTAGCCTTCCGGCACGAACTCGTCGGAATTGCTCCCGAATCCCAGCGGCACCCAATCCGACAGTGCGGCGTTTTCCGCGCCCGGCAGCGCCCGCTCTTTCTCCAGCACCTGCCGGTTGAACGCGCTCGCCTGCGCTTCCGAATAGCCCGCCGGCAGCAAATCGTAGGACTCCAGCAGGACGTTGTGCATATTGAATCCGGGATCAAACATGCGCGTCGCCCGGAAACTGCGGATCATCAGTCCCGCGCACACCAGCAGCACCAGCGAGAACGCGATTTGCGCTGTCGCCAGTCCTCGCGAGAGCCGCCCGCCGCGCCGCCCCCCTGCGCCTCCGCCCGACTCATCTTTCAGCGCCCCAATCGGATCCATCGCCGACGCCCGCAGCGCCGGCAGGCTCCCGAACAAAAACGCCGTGAGCAGCGAGAGCACCAGCGTCGCCGCGAATACGCGCTCGTCGATGGGGACCGTCAGCCACACCGGCAGGTTCGTCGTCGGCGCAAATTTCATAAACGATCCTGCCGCCCATCCCGTCCCCGCCAATGCCAGCGCGCCCCCCGCCAGAGCCAGCGCCAGATTTTCCGCGAGCAGTTGTCGTACCAGCCTTCCGCGGCTGGCTCCGAGCGAAAGCCGGATGGCCATCTCCTTCCGTCGGCTCAGGCCCCGGGCCAGCACCAGATTCGCCAAATTGGCGCACGCCAGCAGCAGCACCACTCCCGCGATTCCCAGCAGCAGCGGCAGCAGCCGCGAAAATATCCCGTTCGCGCCGTTCGGCGACCGCCACAGAGGATAGAGCGTCACCGTCGTGCGTCCTTTGTGCGAGTCCGGATTCTCCCGCGCGATTTGGTCGAACAGGCCCGTCATCTCCGCCAGCGCCGTTTCTCGCTCCGCTCCCGGTCGTAGCCGTCCGATCACACCCAGCCAGGTAATGTTGCGCGCGTCCAATTGGCCCCTCGCATCCGGCGCCATTTGCTCCGTTAGGGCCAGCGGCACCCACACTTCGATGCGTAGCCCTGTGGCGCTGCCCTGAAACGCCGGCGGCGCGACGCCCACAACCGTGTAGTCGTGCGAATTGATCGGCACGGTCCGGCCCAGCACCTCGCGGGAGCCGGAGAATCGTTCCTGCCAGAGCCGGTAACTGATCACCGCCACCGGTGCGGTTCCGCGCGAATCTTCCGCCGGCAAAAATCCCCTCCCGGCCGCCGGCCGCACGCCCAGCACGTCAAAATAGTTCGCAGAGACCAGCATGCCCCACACACGTTCGGGCCGGTCGTGCCCGGTAAAACTCATCGGACACAAGGCCGAAGCCGTCAGTCCGGAAAAACTCTGCGTTCGGCTCCTCAGGTCCATGTAATCGGGATAGGAAAACGACGCGGACCGCCCCCGCATCACCGCGATCAGCCGTCGCGGCTCTGCGGCTCCCGGAATCGGATTGAGCAGCGTCGCGTTGATCCAGCTGAACACCGTGCTGTTCGCCCCGATGCCCAGCGCCAGCGTCAACACGGCCACCGTTGCGAACCCCGGATCCTTCACCAGCGCCCGCGCCCCGTGTCGCACGTCTTTCGCAAGCCCGTTCATGCCACTCTCCTGCGCCGCGCGTTTGCCAAGCGCACCCGCTTCTGCACCAAGTTACGCGGCGCCCGCCCGAAATGTTCAGCCCGGCCCGCGCGCCAAGCCCTGCGGCCTCGGGCCATAATGGAAGTTGACCCATTGGCCTGGAATTGGGGAAACTAGTAGGGCAATAGCAACTGTTTCGCGCCGGACCACCCCTCTGGCGGCCGGCGTCGCACCCGGGGTGACTTCTCGCACTTCCCAGATTCGAGGTTGCC
>JASHSV010000182.1 GCA_030038535.1 Candidatus Acidiferrales bacterium | reverse complement strand
CCGGCGTGGCGGGAATCGAGAAGGCCGGCCCTGGGATGCTGACATTTCTTTCCAACCCCAAATACCGAAAGATGCTGCAAAGGACCCGGGCGGCAGCGATCCTGGCGAGGCCGGGCGCGGGGCCGATGGCGATCCCCGTGCTGCGCTCCTTAAATCCGTATCTGGATTTTGCGCGGGCGATCGAGCTGTTCCACGAGGCGCCGCGATATGCGCCCGGGATACATGCCACGGCGGTAATCGCGAAGACGGCGCGGATCGGAGCGGAGTCGCACGTTGGGCCGTACTGCTTTGTGGATGAGGGAGTGGAGATTGGAGCGCATGCAGTCCTGCACAGTTTTGTGGCCATTTACCGGGGCGCGAGGATCGGGGAGCATTTCTTTGCGCATGCGCACGCGGTAGTTCGCGAAGGATGTGTGATTGGGCAGCGGGTAATTCTGCAAAACGGCGTTGTGGTTGGCGCGGACGGGTTTGGGTTCGCGCGACGGGAGGATGGGAGTTGGAAAAAGATGCTGCAGACGGGCCCGGCGGTGATTGAGGACGACGTGGAGATCCAGGCGAACGCGTGCGTGGACCGGGCCACGGTGGGGGAAACGCGGATCCGGAGGGGAGTGAAAATCGACAACCTGGTGCAGGTGGGGCACGCCTCGTCGGTCGGAGAGAACACGCTGCTGTGCGCACAGGTGGGGCTGGCCGGAACAACCATGGTGGGCAATGGATGTATTCTGGCGGGTCAGGCGGGAGCGGCAGGACATCTGACGATTGGAGATGGGGCCGTGGTTACGGCGCAGAGCGGCGTGCCCGGAGATGTACCGGCGCGCGCGCAGTATTCGGGCTATCCGGCGATGGAGAGCAGGGCATGGAAGAAATGCGTGGCGGCGTTTGCAAGGCTCCCGGAACTGGCGAGGACGGTGCGGAGGCTTGAAAAGCGCGGGGGCGAATAGCTGTCGCGCGGTAGCGAAGACGAGTAACGGGGAGGAAGAGCGGAGCCCGCTGCCCGCTACGGCCGTTCGGAACTGGCATGACTGCCTGCCCTACTAGGATGGAAGAGCGGAAGCGACGACGGAGCGGACGTGCTCGGCGAGTTGCTTGCGAGTGGCGGGGCTATAGGCAGAGACATTTACGGGCGGATGAAAGATCACGCGGGCGATTCCCGGACGGATGAGGAAGGCGCCGCGGGGAAGAATGGCGCGTGTGGCCACGATGGTGACGGGAACAACCGGCGCGCCGGATTCGATCGCCAATAAAAAGCTGCCGCGCTTGAACTCACCGAGCGAACCATCGCGGCTGCGCGTGCCTTCCGCGAAAATCAGATAAGAAATACCTTCCTTCATGTATTTGCGGGCGAGACGCACGCTGGCGCGCGCAGCCGCAGGGTCTTCGCGCCGGACGGGAATAAATCGTCCGAGGCGCATGGCCGTGCCGAGCAGCGGAATGCGAAATACTTCCCGCTTGGCAAGCAGGGCGACGCGACCGGGGATGCGTCCGACGATTACCGGCGGATCAACGTTGCTGACGTGGTTGGAGACGAACACGCAGACGCCCGGCGGAATGTTCTGGAGTCCTTCGGCACGCGGGGTGACACCGGCGATTCGCAGGCCGATCTGCGCGCCACCGACGCAGAACGGATAAAGAATGCGGACGGACTTCGAAATCATGGCTTGGAGAATGAAGAAGGGGCCCAAGAGCGTGCCGTAGAGAATAAGGAAGAGGATCGAGGACAGCGTACGAATGAGCGCGATGAGAGGCATCGGGGATCGGGAGAGGATTTATAACATGCGGGACCGCGGGGGAGGGAAAGAAGCGCCCCAGGAGAGCGCCGCGATTGTCGTTGGGACTTAGGGTGAAGGATTGCCGCCCGTGAGGAGACCTTCGCGGATGGCCCGGGGCAGGCCGGACACATCGGACTCGTAGAGGTGATTGGAGCGGGTGGCGCGGGAGGCGAGAGGAAATGAGAACTCGTGCACCTCGCCGGCGCGCTTGACTCGCACACTCACTTGCTGGCCGGGAGCGAGCGAGAAGAGCCAGCGGCCGGGCACGGAGCGCACCTGCTGGCCATTGACGTCAAGGACGACGTCGCCACGGAGAAGGCCGGCGCGCTCGGCGGGCCCTCCAGGAGCGACCTCCGTGACGACAATGCCCGTGCTGTTCCGAGTGGCCTGAAAACCAGCGTCAGGAACCACACGGTCGGCGAGTTCGAGCGTAAGACCAGCGCGGGCGAAGATCTCCTGGAACGGGACCTCGTCGGTGCCGGCGACGTAGCGACGGAAGAAATCAGAGAGATCGCGCCCGGCAAGCTCGCTGGCGAGGGACTGGATCGCGGCAGTGTCGCCATAGAACTTGTGCTGGTGCGCGTAACGATCGTTCATAGCGCGGAGTAAGGTGTCGAGCGATTGGCGATTGTTGCTCGCGTCACGGAGCAGAATATCGAGACAGACCCCGAGGAGCTGGCCCTTGTTGTAATAGGAGATGCTGGAGTCCGCGCCGCGATAGTAGGGATATTTTTCGAGCCATGCGGAGATGCTCGCGTCTTCAGCGCTCTGGAAGCGGCGGGCGGGGCGGGACTGGAGCTCTTCGACCTGGGCGGCGAGGTCGGCATAAAAGCGGTCGCGGGTCCACAGGCCCGAACGCAGCATGGTGTAGGCGCCGATCGTGGAGGTGACACCTTCGGCGAACCAAAGTGCGTCGGTGATCTGCTCGCGGGTGTAGTCCACCGGCTCGAGACTTTGCGGGCGGATGCGCAGGACGTTCCAGGCATGGAAGAGCTCGTGGGCCATGGTGGAAGCGGGATCCTCGCCGCGGGAGACGGAGATGGCCGTGGAGTTGGGATGCTCCATTCCTCCGCCACCGCCGACGCCGAGATGCAGCAGGAAGACGTAGCGAGGAAACGGAGCATCGCCCATGAGCGCGGTCTCCGTCTGGACGATGCGGCGAGCTACGTCCTCCAGGTGTTCGCGGGACCAAGCCGAGGGCGGCTCGCCCTGAAAAGACGCCATGTGTGAGACGACGCGGATGGGGCGGTCGGCCACGCGAAGCGTGAATTCGTCGAAGGTGCCGATTTCGATGGGACCCTGCGCGAGCGCGTCGTAATTGGAGGCGATGAAGGTGGTGGGCGAGGGTCCCGGATCGAGCGCTGTGGCGATGTGCCACTCAGGTGGGATGCCGGTGAATTCGAGCGAAACGTCCTCAGCACGGCGAGCGGCGGGATAAAGCAGCACGGTGGCGGGATTGATGAAGGCGTGTTGATCATTTACGTCGGAGGAGAAAGGGCTGGGCTCGTCCCACAGGATGGAGTAGTCGAGAACCACGGTCCCGGAAACAGGGCCGACACGCCAGGAATGTGGAGTGACGCGCGTGAGCGCGACGGCCGCGCCTGCAGCCGTGGTGGCGCGGAGCTCCTCGATTCGGGAGGCAAAGTCGCGAATCTGGTAAAGACCGTTCCAGGCAGGCATATCGAGCTCGATGGAGCCATCGACGTCCGGGACCTCCATGTGGACCTGGAAGTGGTTGGAGGAACGAGCGGTGAGAGAGATGGAATAGCGGATGGTTGCGCGCGCGGGGGGCGTAAGGAGGAGGAAAAAGACGAAGAGAGAAACAGGAACGAACACTGAGGGCACAGAGAAGGGGAGGAGAGCGAGAGAGCGAAGACCGCACAACCAGGAACGCCGGCGCCGCGGGAGGGGAAAAGCAGGTTTCTCGCTGCGCTCGTGATGAAAGGAAGTACGCATAGCTAGAGCTCGAAGTGCGTGAGGTGGCGAAATTGGCGGGCGCGAGCGCCGATCTGCTTTTTGGTGAGCCGGCGGAGACGCGATAGGCCGAAATGTTCGACGGCGAAGCTGCCCATGACGGAGCCGTAGATCATAGCTCGACGGAGAGAGGCGTCGTTGATTCTGCCGGAAGCGGTGAGCGAGCCCATGAAGCCGCCGGCAAAACTGTCGCCGGCGCCGGTGGGGTCGCGGACGAGCTTGAGCGGCATAGCGGGCGCGGAAAACGTGGTCTTGCCGGCGAAGAGGATGGCGCCGTGCTCGCCGCGTTTGATCACCACGGCCTGGGGGCCCATGACGCGGATTCTTGCCGCGGCATCGACGAGGTTGTAACGCCCGCTGAGCTGGCGGGCCTCGGAATCGTTGATGAGCAGGACGTCTACCCGGCGAAGCACAGCGTGCAATTCGGGCAGCGCGCCCTCGATCCAGTAATTCATCGTGTCTAGGGCGACGAGCTTGGGCTTGATATTGAGCTGCTGAAGCACCCGGAACTGCAAGGACGGCTGGATATTGGCGAGAAAGACGAAGCGCGAATCGCGGAAATGGTCAGGGAGCTTGGGATCGAAGCCGGCCAGAACGTTTAACTGCGTTTCGACGGTCACGCGATCGTTCATGTCCTGGGAATAGCGGCCGGACCAGAAAAACGTGCGGCCGTTGACGCGCTCGATGCCGGAAACGTCGATGGGCCGGCCGCGAAAGATCGCATGCTCGCGGGGGCTGAAGTCGTCGCCCACCACGGAGACGATGCGCACCGGAGTAAAGTAGCTGGCCGCAACCGCGGCATAGGTTGCGGCGCCGCCGAGCATGCGGTCGACTTTCCCGTGGGGAGTTTCCACGGCGTCGAAGGCGACGGTTCCGACGATCAACAAAGACATGTGGACCCCATACCCGAACTCGCAGACTTATTCACGCCGGCGTCGCGAGGATGCCGCCGTACCGCTCCCAGTAACGCCCGCGGAGAGGGAAGAATGCCTGTCCCACCGCCGTCAGTCCAGATATTTTCCGGTGATGGCCGCCAGACGCTTACGCGCGGCCGCTGGAATATTTTTCCGCTCAGTGAGCAGTGCGTGTTCCAGTGCGTGGCCGCATTTGCAGGCCCGCTCGCCGGGCATGTGGCGAACCGCATTGCGCAGGACGGAATGCGCGTGGTGAGTGTTCTGGCGCAGGGCTTCGAGGATTTGCGCGCCGGTAACCGAATCATGTTGCGGGTGCCAACAATCGTAGTCGGTGATCATCGCCATGGTGGCGTAGCAGATTTCCGCCTCGCGTGCCAGGCGCGCTTCGGTCAGGTTGGTCATGCCAATCACGTCGAAGCGGAGCTGACGATAGACGTGAGATTCGGCGAGCGTGGAGAATTGCGGGCCCTCCATGCAGACGTACGTGCCGCCGCGATGGACCACGACGCCGGCCGCGTCGCAGGAGTCGGCGAGAAGAGCGCCGAGCTGCGAGCAGGTGGGATTGTCGAAAGCGACGTGTGCGGCGACGCCCTGACCGAAGAAGGTGTCGGTGCGGTGGCGCGTGCGGTCGAAGAACTGGTCGGGGATAAGAAACATCATAGGGGCCAGCTCCTCGCGGAGCGAGCCGACGGCGCTGGCGGAGAGGATGCGTTCGACGCCCAGCAGCTTCATGGCATAAACATTGGCGCGATAGTTGATTTCGGTGGGAAGAAGCTGATGGCCGCGGCCATGCCGCGCCAGGAAGGCGACGCGATGGCCTTCGAGCATGCCGACGACGAAGACGTCGGAGGGATCGCCGAAGGGCGTGGAGACGCGGACTTCGCGCGTGTCGGTGAGGCCGGGCATGGTGTAAAGGCCGCTGCCGCCGAAGATGCCGATACGGGCGGAGGAAGACGCAGATCTCCTGGATTTGCGCGGCTGTGGCATCGGTTCGAACTCCTCCAAGACTCTGACGGGGCTACAAGCCGCCCCTGAGAAAAGCTTGAGCAAATCCGAATCTTCTTACCCGCACTCCACAAAAAGCCTGCTACGTGAACGGCGACGGCTCCAGAGTGTACTTCCCTTCCCGCTCGCGAATATAACCAGCGGGAGTCTCCGCGTCGTGGCACAGCACGCACAGCCAATTTCCGCGGGCAGCTTCGGCGAGCCATTTCTTTTTGTTCTCCATGGTCTGGAGCGGATAGAGATCGTACGACATGACCCAATGGACGGGAATGTGATAGTGGGTGGGACAAAGGTCCACGGGGAGAAAAATGGTGCGGCCGGCCGCGTCGATGCGCACGCACTGCATGTCGCGATTGTGGCCGGGAACCCGAAAGACACGGATGCCGGGGGAGATTTCGGCGTCGCCGTCGAGGAGCGACCACTTGCCCGCGGCATCGATGGGCTCGAAATTTTCGGGAAAATAGCTGCCGCGGTCGCGTTCGGAGGGATGGCGAGCCCAATCGAGCTCGCCGCGCTGGACGAGGTAGCGGGCGTTGGGAAACGTGGGGACGAAGTGGCCACGGGAAACGCGCGTGTTCCAGCCGCAGTGGTCGAAATGGAGGTGGGTGTTGAGGACCATGGTGACGTCGTCGGGACGAACGCCGAGGCGAACCATCTGATCCAGCAGGCGCGGAGGACCGCTGAGACCGAAAATGTCGTTCCGTTTGGGATCGAGTTTGTCGCCGGCGCCGGCTTCGATGAGGATGCATTCTTTGCCCGAGCGGATGAGAAGGCAGTTCATGGTGAGGTGAATGCGGTTGCGCGCATCGGGCTGAATCTGCTTTTCCCAGAGAGGCTTGGGTATGACGCCGAACATGGCGCCGCCATCGAGCCAGAAGGGCCCGTCGGAAAGGAGATGCAGCTCCATCGCGCCGAGAATCATGTGAGCCCCGAGTTCTTTAGAATTTCGGCGACGGCTTCGTAAGGGTCGCGACGGCGGGCAGCGATTTCCGCCGCGGCGGATTCGAGGCCTTTTTCGCCGATGCCACGGGCGACGACGCGGTCGAGAAACCGCGCTTCGAGGAGCTCCAGCAGACGCTGCTTCCAACTTGCGATTTTCCGCGCCTGGAGCTGGCCCGAGCGTTCCACGTGCTGGCGGAACTGCTGAATGGCGTCGGCGAGGGCGACGATGCCTTTGTTCTCCGTGGCGATGGTGCGAACGACGGGCGGGCGCCAGCCGCCGCGCTCGGGAATGATGGAGAGCATGGCCTTGAGCTGCTGCTCGAAGCGATCGGTATCGGAACGGTCAGATTTGTTGATCACGAAAATGTCGGCGATTTCCATGATGCCGGCCTTGATGGCTTGCACCTCGTCGCCCAGGCCGGGAACGAGAACGACGAGTGTACAGTCGGCGAGTCCCATGATGTCCACTTCGTCCTGGCCGACGCCGACGGTTTCGATCAGCAGGCGGCGCTTTCCCGCGGCGTCCATGACCAGAGCAACATCTGCGGTGGCGCGGGCCAGCCCGCCGAGAAAACCGCGCGTGGCCATGGAGCGGATGAAGATGCCGTTGTCGGTCGCGTGGCCCTGCATGCGGATGCGGTCGCCGAGGATGGCGCCGCCCGTGTAAGGGCTGGAGGGATCAACAGCGATGATACCGACGGGCTCGCCAGCGCGGCGGAAGTGCGCAGCGAGGCGGTCAACGAGAGTGCTCTTGCCCGTTCCGGGAGCGCCGGTGACGCCGATCAGATGGGCAGCGCCGGTATGGGGAAACAACGCGCGGAGGAGGGGCTCGGATTCAGGGGCGCCGTTTTCGACAGCAGAGATGGCGCGGGAAAGCGCGCGGACGTCGCCGGAACGGAGCCGCATGGACCAGGCGCTAATGTCGTCGTACATGAAGAAAGAGAGTATCGCGAGATTCAGGTGCCAGAGCAAAGGACAAACGCGTTGGCCGGGCCGCGCGACGACAACGGAAAACTCCTATAACGGAATGGCCGAGTGGCCATTTGCTCTGGGCTAGCCCGCACTACCGTGTGCCGAGGAGCTGGCGGGCGATCACCAGTTTTTGAATTTCGCTGGTACCTTCGCCGATGGTGCAGAGCTTCGAGTCGCGGTAAAACTTTTCGGCGGGATAGTCCTTGACGAAGCCGTAGCCGCCAAAAACCTGCACCGCCTCGCTCGAAACGCGGACGGCCACTTCTCCGGCAAACAACTTGGCCATAGCGGATTCCTTCGTATGGCGCGTGTCCCCGCGGTCGGCGAGCCATGCGGCGCGGTAAGTCAGCGCACGGGCGGCTTCCACCTGAGTGGCCATATCGGCGAGCTTGAACTGAATGCCCTGGAATTCACTGATCGTTTTGCCGAACTGTTTGCGCTCGCGGGAGTATTTTGTGGCGGCTGAGAGTGCGCCCTGGGCGATCCCGACACCGAGCGCGGCGATGGAGATGCGCCCTCCATCGAGAATTTGGAGGCTGTTGATGAAGCCCTCGCCTTCCTTACCGAGGAGATTTTCGGCCGGGACCACACAATCGGAAAACAGAACTTCAGAGGTTTCGCTGGCGCGCATGCCGAGCTTGTTTTCTTTTTTCCCAGGCCGGAAGCCCTTTGCGCCCTGCTCGACCAGGAAGGCGGAGATGCCGTGGGAGCCTTTGTCGCGCCCGGTGACGGCCATGGCGACGCAAACGCCGGCGGAGTGGCCGTTGGTGGTGAATGTCTTCGAGCCGTTAAGGACCCAGGCGCCGTTGTGTCGCTCAGCGACAGTGCGCGTTCCACCGGCGTCGGAGCCGGCTCCGGGTTCGGTCAGCGACCAGGCGCCGAGCATTTTGCCGGAGGTCAGCCGGGGGAGGAATTTCTGACGCTGGGCTTCGGTCCCAAATTTATAGATGTGATTGGAGCAGAGGGAATTGTGGGCGGCCACGGAAAGTGCGATGGAAGCGTCCACTGCGGCGAGTTCTTCAATAACGATGACGTATTCGACATAGCCGAGGCCGGCGCCGCCGTAGGACTCAGGAAAAATCACGCCGAGCAGGCCCAGCTCGCCCATTTTCGGAACAAGCTCGGCTGGAAAATGGGCAGTTTCGTCCCATTCCATGACGTGGGGAGAGATTTCGCCGGCGGCAAATTCACGGACGGTGCGGCGGAGCTGATTCTGTTCGTCACTGAAGGAGAAGTCCACAGGGCTCCTGTACGGGGCGGGCCAGCGCCCGGGACAAACACTCTTTTATACCACGGCGAAAAGAAACACGGCGCCGTCAGTGAACGGGCTTCGGATGGAGCGTGGGAGATTTCAGGGCGATTTCCTCCACCGGATACGGCCAAATCACCATATAGGGACGCTTGGCCACTAAATCCACCTTGTTCAGTTCGAACAGGGCGGGCTTGTTTGTCACCCTCATGTACAGTTCCATATTGAGCGCGCGATCCATCCGGTTGAGGATGGTGAGCATCATCGCCGCCTTCTTGATCGTCAGCTCGATATCCAGATCTCCCTTGGTTGGATCTTTTTCGTAAGTCAACTGCGCGACTTCGTCATTTTCGACCTTTACGTGAACACCGAAGCGCTCGTTTGCAAGAATGTAAACGCAGTTTTCGGCAACGTAAGGGGTCTTGTCGAACGGATCCGTATACTCGTGATCCAGGAACTTAAATTTGAGCGTGAACGGTTGCCGATAGACGGGCTCCTCGGCGGGAGCGGCAGGCGGGGCATTTTGCGCCGCGGACAGCGAGAGAATCGAGACAAGAGGAAGGATCAAAACGGACAGCCCGCCGATTACGCTCCTCACCATCCGGGCATTGCTCCCATCTTGCGGTTTTGCTCGTCGAGCCACTTTTTGAGCGGGCCGAAGTAGTCGAGAATCGCGGTTGCGTCCATCTGGTTCTCGCCGGTCATGGCGGCGAGGGCTTCCTGCCAAGGGCGGCTGCGGCCCATCGCGAGCATCCGAGCCAGTTTAGCACCAGCAGCCTTGTTGTCGTAAATCGAGCAGCGGTTAAGCGGGCCGATCTGACCGGCCTCGCGGCAGAGCGCGCGATGGAATTGGAATTGGAGGACGGCGGCAAGGAAATAGCGCGCGTAGGGGACGTCCGCGGCCACGTGATATTTGGCGCCGGGATCGAAATCGGCCTCGCTGCGCGGGAGCGGGGGTGCGACGCCCTGGTACTTGCGTCTGAGATCCCACCACGCGGCGTTGTAGCTCGCAGGCTTGATTTCGCCGGAAAAAACCTTCCAGCGCCATTGGTCCACGAGCAGGCCAAAGGGGAGAAACGCGACCTTTTCGAGAGCTTGGCGGAGAAGCAAGCCGATGTCGGCCGATTCGGGAGGTTCCTGGGCGAGCAGTCCAATCTTCTTCAGATACTCCGGAGTGACGGAAAGCGCGATGGTGTCGCCGATGGCCTCGTGAAAGCCGTCGTTCGCGCTGTCCTCATACAGAAAGGGCTGCTGGTTGTAGGCGCGCTGGTAGAAGTTGTGGCCCAGCTCGTGGTGGATGGTGCGGAAATCCTCGGCGGTGATTTCGATGCACATCTTGATGCGCAGATCTTCGCGGAAATCGATGCTCCAGGCGCTGGCGTGACAGACCACGTTGCGGTCGGCGGGCTTGGTGAAGAGCGAGCGCTCCCAAAACGTGGCGGGAAGCGGCGGGAAGCCCAGCGAAACGAAGAAATGCTCGCCGTAGCGGACCATGCCGCGCGCGTCGGTATTGCGGTCGCGGAGTATTTTCGTGAGGTCGAAGCCGGGGTCGGAGGATTCGGGAGCGACAAGCGGAAAAATGTTGCCCCAAGCCTGGGCCCACATGTTGCCGAGCAGATCGGCGGGGATGGGCCCGTGCGGGGGAACCACATCGAGGCCGTATTTCTGCGCCAGGCAAGCTCGGACGTAGGCGTGCAGCGATTCGTAGAGCGGACGGACCTGGTTCCAGAGGCGGTCGAGTTCGTGGGCGAATTCGTCGGGAGGCATATCGTACTTTGAGCGCCAGTAGGCGCCGAGATCGGCGTAACCGAGATCGCGGGCGCCCTGATTGGCGATTTCGACCTGCCGGGCGAAGCGCTGCCGCATGGGCGCGCCCACGGCGTGCCAGCCCGTCCAGGCGTCGCGCAGCTCGGCCGGGTCGCGGCTGGAGGCGAGGATGTGCTCGATGTCAGGAAGCTGGAGACACTTTTCTTTCGCTCCCTTCGGGCACCAGCTACCCCTGCCGTAATCGCTTTCAAGCGAAGCGGCGATGTCTGCCAGTTCCTGATTGAGCTTGGGATCGTTGGGAGCGGGAAAATCGATTCCGAGCCGGAGGATTTCGAGCTGGCGCTTGGTGTCGAATGGGAGCGCAAGGCCGAGGAACTTCTTGGCCTCGAGCGCGTATTGAACGCCCGCAGCGGTGGCGTCGCGATTCGCGTCAGCGGAAATGCGTTCCGTATCGTCGGTGATGTAGGTCTGCTGCACCCAATTGGCACGCGAGGCGATGACGGCCAGATCCTTCAGCTTGGCCTGGGCATCGTCCAGGAATTTGCGGGCGTCGTCAGCGGTGAGCCCGGGCCTGGCAGCCAGCGAGGCGCAAGCAAGCGCCAGAACGGGTACGAGCACCAGGGCTACGAGTGAACGCGATGAGCGCATTGAATCTCCTCAATTCGATCTGGGCCGGGCAAGTATATAGCAGGGAGCCGGCGGTGGTGTGCGGGACCTGCCAGCGGCGGGCGGGGCTGGCCTAGAGGACGGCGCGAATCGTCTCCAGCGCGCGGGAGATGGCCGCACGGTCCACGTCGTAGTGCGTGACCATGCGGATGGTCTGCGGCCCGAACACGGCGCAGATGACGCCTCGTTCGCGAAGCGCGGCGGCGAATGCCGCGGCGGTGGTGCGAACGTCGAGGTCGAAAATTACGATGTTCGTGGCGACTTTCGTCGCGTCGAGAAGGATGCCGGGGATTTGGGCGAGTCCTTCGGCAAGAAAGCGCGCGTTCTCGTGGTCGCGGGCCAGAATTTTGGGCGATTCCTCGAGAGCGACCAAGGCCGCGGAGGCGAGTACGCCGGCCTGGCGCATGGCACCGCCAAGAATTCGCCGGCGGACACGGGCTTTGGCGATGAATTCGCGCGGGCCGACGAGAAGGGAGCCAACCGGAGCGCCGAGCCCTTTGGAAAGGCAGAACATGATGGAATCCACGGACGGAGTGATTTCGGTGACGGACTTGCCGAGCGCCACAGCGGCGTTAAAGATGCGCGCGCCATCGAGATGAATCTTGAGTCCCGCAGCATGCGCGTGCGCGGCAACGTCGGCGATGACCTCGGGGGGATAGACGGTGCCGCCGGCAAGATTGTGCGAGGATTCGAGCTCGATCAGGCCGGTGGGGGCATAGTATCCGCCGCCGGTGTGGACGTGCGGGGCGATGCGGTCCCAGGTGAGGATGCCATCGGAAGACGCGACGGTGTGCGGCATCACTCCGGCGATGGCAGACATAGCGCCCATCTCGTGAACGTAGGAGTGGGAACGGGAATCGCAGACCACTTCCTGGCCGCGGTCCGTCCAGCACCAGATGGCGAGCAGATTCCCCATCGAGCCGGAGGGCACGAACAGTGCGGCTTCGCGGGCGAAAAGTTCAGCGGCACGGGATTCCAGGCGGTTGACGGTAGGATCCTCGCCGTAGAAATCGTCGCCGACTTCGGCTTCCGCCATGGCACGGCGCATGGCAGGCGTGGGGCGGGTGACAGTATCGGAACGGAGATCGATGGGCTGGCTCATCCGCGGCTTTGCAGACGATACCCGAAAAACAGATTCCTCGCTGCGCCCGGATTAACCGCAGGAACCATTATTGGAGCAGCTCCGCGAAGACTTCGTTGGAGACGGCGAGACGGGCGGGATGAAGGCGGAGGACATCGCCATCGAGTGCTACGGCGCCGGCTTCGAGCAGATACGGGAGGCGCGTGCGGAGATTTACTCCGTAGGTGCGCTCGATGCGGGAGAGATCGATGCCGTCGAGCAGGCGGAGGCCGAGAAAGACTTCTTCCTCGAAGGCCATTTGCGGAGTGATGCGCTGGCGCTGCTCGAAGTGGGGCCGGCCGGCGCGGATCGCTTCGACATAGGTGGCCGGGTCGTGAGGATTGGCCCAACGCTCGCGGCCGTTGAAGGAATGCGCGCCGGAACCGAAACCGAAGTAAGGGGCGCGCTGCCAGTACTTGGAGTTGTGGAGGGAGCGGCGATTTTTCAGTGCCCAGTTTGAGATTTCGTAGTGCTCGTAGCCGGCCAAGGCCAGCGCAGCGCAGGCCTCGTCGAACCAATCGGACTGGAAATCTTCGTCCGGAACGCGCCCGGCGCTGTAACGCGTGCCGCCGGTGAGGAGTTCGCTGCCCAGGCGACTCTCTCCGTCCACATCGAGCATGTAAATGGAGACGTGCCCGGGACGGAGCGCCAAAAGCGAATCAAGCGAGTGGCGCCAACTGTCGTGCGTCTGGCCGGCCAGGCCGAGGATGAGATCGAGATTCAGCGAATCGATGCCAGCGGCGCGGAGGATTTCGACGGCGCGAGCGATATCCGCGGCGCGATTACGGCGGCCCGCCGCGCGGAGTTCCGAGTCGGAAAACGATTGCGCGCCGAGCGACGCGCGGTTGACTCCCGCGGCGCGCCAAGCGGCAGCTTTTTCCGAGGTGACGGTTTCGGGGTCGGCTTCCAGGGTCACTTCGCGCCACGTTGAAGCGGGGAAGGATTCGTGAACGGCGCCGAGAATGTGTGCCAGCTCCTCGGGCGCAAGAAGGCTGGGAGTCCCGCCGCCGAGATAGATTGTGTCGGGCGATTCATCAGGGAGAGCGATGCCGGCGGCGAAATAGGCGTCGGCGTGCGCGAGAATTTCGCGGACCAAGGATTCCACGTAGGAGACAACCAGTTCGCGGGGAAAAACGCCCGAAGCGAAGTGGCAATAGGTGCACTTCGACTGGCAGAACGGAATCTGGATGTAAATGCCGGGTGCCACGAAGAAAGTGTAGCGCAAGTTCGAGGATCGGCGGCGTCTCAGGAAGGGTCGGAAATTATTCGCAGGCGGAGTTTGCGGCGGCGTGGTCCGTCAAACTCGCAGAAAAAGATGCCCTGCCAGGCACCGAGAGTGAGCCGTCCGTTTTCGATGGGGATGGATTCGGAGACGCCGACGAGAACGGATTTGACGTGGGAATCAGCGTTGCCTTCCGCGTGGGCGTACCCGGCATTGCGAGGAACGAGGCGGTCGAGTGTGGCTTCGACGTCGCGTGCGACCTCGGGATCGGCGTTCTCATTGACGGTGATACCGGCCGTGGTGTGCGGAACGTACAGATGGCAAATGCCTGAGGTGACGCCGGAATCGGCAACGGCCTTGGCGACCTGTGGGGTGACTTCGAGAAGCTGGGTGCGGTGAGCGGAGGACACCTCGAGGACTACGTTTCGAGGCCCTGCCACCTCCCCGTTGCTGGACTTGCGGCCGGCCAACGGCGCCTGCCTTTCACTAGGCGCACACGCGGAAAGCCTGTGCTACTAGGCCAGAGCGGCAGCAGAAGTGGCGCCGTAAAAGCCGAACCAGGGCTTCGCCGCGCCCAGCGCGTTGTTGACGTTGCGGATGTTCCGGACGCCCTGATCGTTCAGCCAGTCTTCCAGCGCCCGGATGCCGCTGCGGCCGTAAATGGGCACGGCATCGGCCCACGTGGCGCGGCCGCAGAGGACACCCGAAAAATTCACGCCGGTTTCGGAGGCGAGCTCGAGCGTCTCCTGGAAGACCTCGTTCGAAACGCCGGCGGACAGGTAAATGAACGGCTTTTTGGCCACTGAAGCGGCGCGGCGGAAATAGTCCTTGGCCTGCTCTCGTGTGTAGGCAGACTCGCCTTTGCAGGCCCGAGTTCCGGCGACGTAGGCCATGTTGATCGGGACTTCGACTTTAAGGACGTCGACGCCGTAGCGGTCGCGCGAAAATTCTTCCATGCTCTTGATCACGAACTCGGGCTTCTTGCGCGCGAACTCGATACTCTTTTCCTCCACGCCCTCCTCATACGTCACGAACTCCAGGAAGAAGGGGACGTCACAGGCGCGGCATTCGTCGCCGATGCGTTCGACCCAGGCGTGTTTGAGATCGTTGACGTGGGGCGGGTCGGAGGGCGCGTAGTAGAGCAGAATTTTTACGCAGTCGGCCCCCGCCTCCACCAGGCGGCGCGCGGAGTAATTGTCGAGCAGGTCGGGCAGGCGGCCGGGCTTGGTGTTGTCGTAGCCGCTCTTTTCGTAGGCGAGCAGCAGGCCGGCGTTCTTGGCGCGGGCCTGCGCGGCCCTGAGGCCAAACTCGGGGTCGAGCAGGATGGCGCTGGCGTGAGGGGTGAGGATGCGGACCACGGCTTCCTTGAACTCGCTCATCATATCGTTCGAGATTTCTTTCTTGTCCACGCCCTTGCCCTTGGCGATGGCGCTGCGCAGCGAGCCGCGCTGATCCATGGCCGCGGCGGCGATAATGCCGCGCTTGTCGGACACTGCTTCGAGACTTTTGATCTTGCCTGCGCTGAGCTTCATGGAAGGTCCTCCAAATCGGGCTGAAGAAAGTCGAAGGATTGTAGCACGGCCCGGGCGGGGCGGAAGCGGGGAGGTTGCGGGGAGAAGAAAAGGGGATTTAACACCGCGTTCACGGTGAGACGACGCACACGCCGCCCGGGTCCGTGTCAGGCGGAGGAAAGCAGCGCGGCGACGTAGTCACCCGCTTCGCGCGTGCCGAGCTTTCCCCCGAGATCGGCGGTGCACTTCCCTTCCCTGAGCGCGGAGCGCACGGCGTTGCGCAGCGCGTTGCCCTGTTCGCGCCAGCCTAGGTAATCGCAGAGCATGGCGGAGGTGAGGATCGCGCCGAAGGGGTTTGCGACGTTTTTCCCGGCGAGTGCTGGCGCCGAGCCGTGAACAGGTTCGAACATGGAAACCTGGCCGGGATGGATGTTGGCGGAAGGAGAAAGCCCCAGGCCACCGGCGAGCTGCGCGCCCAGGTCGCTAATAATGTCGCCGAACAAATTGTTGGTAACGATCACGTCGAACTGCCCGGGGTCGCGCACCATTTCCATCACCAAGGTATCGATATAGAGATGGCGGGAATCCACCTCGGAGAATTGCTGGCGTATCTCGCGGAAGGCGCGCTGCCAGAGGTCATGGCCGTGCGTGAGGGCGTTCGATTTGTCGCTCATGCACAGGCGCTTGCGCGGCCGGCTGCGCGCGTCTTCGAAGGCGTAGCGCAGGATGCGTTCCACGCCCTTGCGCGTGTTGACTTCTTCCTGGAGCGCAACTTCGTCCGGAGTGTTGCGCTTGAACTGCCCGCCGATGTTGGCGTAGAGGCCCTCGGTGTTCTCGCGTAGAACCAGGAAATTCACTTCGGCTTCGGCGCGATCGCGGAGCGGGGTGAAGCGCCTGTCGAACAGCACGCAGGGGCGGATATTCACGTACAAGTCGAGGCCAAAGCGCATGCCGAACAGAATGTCGAGCGCGTGCTGGTTCGAAGGAATTCGCGGATCACCTACGGCCCCGAACAGAATGGCGTCGAACTGCGAACGAAGCATCTCGAGCGCCCCGGCCGGGAGAGAAGTGCCGTCGCGGAGATAGCGGTCGGCGCCCCAGTCGAACTCGGTGAATTCAGCCCCACGTTTCCCGGCGGCAAAGACAGTGCGAAGAGCCTTGAGCGCTTCGGCCGTGACCTCAGGACCGATCCCGTCGCCGGGGATGACGGCAATGCGTTTGAGGGAAGCAGTCATGGCGGGAGGCGAAGCTAGCACGCAGAAACGGGAGGGTCAATGCGCGGCGGCCGCGCCCGCTGCTGATTCGATGCGCTCGGTTATCCAGATTCCCGCTTCTCCAAGAGCGGCTACGAGAGCGGAGGAATCGAAGGCTTCGGCTAGGAAATGGACACCGGGTTGAACGTCCCGGCCATCGGCAACGAGGCGCGCGACCGTGGCGAGCGTCGTGCCGTGCAGCCAGTAATCGCGTCCGTGGTCGAACGTCACGCTGGTCGTCGCCAGTGAGGGGCTGCCCCTCGAGGTCCCGCGCACTTTGACAACGGCGAAGCCGCCCGCGGCGAAGCGATTTCGCTCGAAGATCCGCTGGGTCATGCGCACGCTCACAGCTTCGGGCAAAGGAATCGAGGCCAGCATCATGCTGGCCGCTACGTTGCGAATGCCGGAGACGTAGGAGTACGAGAGAACGTCGCAATCGGCCAAGCGGCGGCCCACTTGCTCCATCTCCGGCATCCAGTAGAGCCCAAAGCGGCCGGAAGCTACGGAGGCTCCCAGGTCGACCGTGGTCATGGCCTGCGCGCTCTTTGCGCGAACCTTCTGGCCACGCGAGAAGTATGTCGGTCCGTGAATCCCTCGCCGGCGAAGGAACCAAACGCCGTCGAGCAGCGCATTTCGCGACCACTCGCCGGAATCCGCAAAGTACACGGAGACGGAATCCACGGAATCCATGCTGGATTTCGCGCGGGCGTGAGCATAGATCGGGAGCAGCTCTGTGAGGCCAGGCATCCAGCCCGCGGATATGACAAAGCGAAGGCCCGCCTCGGCAATTGTCCGGTCGTGCGGGCGCATGCGCTCATCCACGATGGTGAGTCCCGCGGGATCCACGTAATGGCAACGATTCCGGAAGGCGGCCTGGGCCACGCGGTCTTCTAGGCGGCAGACCGGCCCGGCACAATTGATGATGACGGCGCACTGCCTGCAAAACGTGTCGAGGGAGGCAGAATCGAGCACATCTACCAGACTAACGGAGGTGCGAGCGTCTAACTCCGCGGCGAGTGCTTGGGACTTCTCAAGGTCGCGGCCGCCGATGAGGAGGCTGCCGCAAGTCACTTTGTGCAGCGCTCGGACGACGACTTTTCCGGTGGCGCCGGACGCCCCGATGATGCCGAACGTGAAAGGTTTTTCCACGGTTGCGGCTCAAATTCAAGCGGATTGCTCTTGAGCCCCCTCGCTCGATTCGTCTTCTGATTCGGAGCCGCGTGTATGCCATTCGGCGAGCGCCACGCCGGCGAGTACCAAGACGCCGGAGAGCGCTAGTTGTCCCGTATAGCTTTCGCCGAGCAGATACACGCCGATCAACGTGCCGAGTACCGGCTGCACATACGTAAACACGCCCATCCGCGAGGCCGCGAGGTGATGGATGGCCCACATCCAGATCAAATAGCCCACCAGCGAAGCGCCCACGCCGATATAGAGCAGCGCGCCGTAGCCGATCCAGCCGACGTGTCTCCAATCGGTGTGCGCCATTTGATGGAGAGCCACGGGCGAAAGGATCAGCGCGCCAAAATAAAAGGGCCAGGCCGTGAGCGTCATCGTGTCGTAGTGGCGGGTGATACGCTTGCCGACGATGGCATAGCCCGCAAACGCCAGCGAGCCGCCAAGCGTGAGCAGATCGCCGCGCAGGGTCGGATCGCGCGAGCCGAACCCGTGTCCGGCAGCCAGCAGCGCGACTCCGGCGAAGGCAAGGAAAACTCCCACAATCTTGTTTAGAGTGAACCGCTCGAGTCCCACCAGCACGGCGAGCCACAGGATGTTTACCGGGCCAATGGCGATGATGAGCGCGGAATGCGCCACCGTCGTGTAGGAAAGCCCGTAAATGAACAGGCATTGATTGAAGCCGAGAAAACATCCCAGCGCGGCGAGGATACCGTAATCGCGGGCGGCAAGCTCTCGCCCAAGGGGGCGGCGGCGGCGATAGAAGAAATGCAATGGAATCATAAAGGCCGCGGCCACGAGGACGCGCAGCGTTCCGAGGGTCAGGCCGTCCAGCTCACGATATGCATATTTTGCCACGGGATAGTTGAACGCCCAGATCAGCATGGCGAACATGACGACGCTGTAAAGGAGAATCGGATTGGTGTGTGGCCGCGACGGAGCGGCCGCGGCGGAAGGACCCGGCAGTGGCTCCCCAGCGCGCGGCTCGTCGGCGCCCGCCACCGTCAGCGGAGAACCTCGTGGCGAACGGTGAGGCGCTCGATCATATCGAGTTTCGGCGCGAAGCCTGAGCCGGGCCGATCCGGCGCCAGGATAGTTCCCTGCTGCGAGACTTCGACAGGCGGGTCGATGATGTCTTCGTGCCAGTAGCGCTTGCTGGCCGACACGTCGCCGGGCAACGTGAAATTTTCGAGCGTGGACATGGCGATGTTGTGCGCGCGCCCGATGCCGGATTCGAGCATGCCGCCGCACCAGACGGGAATCGAGCGGTCGCGGCACAGGTCGTGAATCCGGCGCGCGGCGGTATGGCCGCCCACGCGGCCGAGCTTGATGTTGATGATCTTGCAGGCGCCCAATTCGATGGCCGCGCGCGCATGCGCCCACGAGTGGATGCACTCGTCCAGACAGATAGGAGTCGACGTGGCCTGCTGCAGTTCGCGATGGGCATACAGGTCGTCGTAGGCCAGCGGCTGCTCGAGCATCATCAGGAAAAACCGCTCGAAGGTTTTCAGGTGCGGGATATCGGAAGGACGGTAATCGCAATTCGCGTCGCCCATCAGCCGGATGCGCGGGAAGCGCTCGCGAAGAGCGGCGAGCGGTTCCACGTCGCGCCCGCGCTTGATTTTTACTTTGATGCGCTGGTAGCCCGCGCGAAGTTCCTCCGCAACGGCATCGATGAGCTCGGCGTCGGTCGGTTTGATGCCGATGGACACGCCGCAGGGGATTTCCTGTCGCGTACCGCCCAGATGTCGCCAGAGTGGCAGATTTTTCTGCCGGGCTTCGGCATCCCAGGCCGCGGTTTCCAGGCCGCCTTTGGCCATGTTGTGGCCGCGGACCCGGGCGAGCGAGTCCCAGATGTCAGCGGCGGCTAGTTCCCTGCCCCGCACCATGGGCCACAGAAAATCGCGGATGATATGCCAGGCGGTCTCGATGGTCTCGTAACTGTAGAAAGGATCGGCGTCCACGGTGGCTTCGGCCCACCCGGAAATGCCCGAAGATTGGACTTCAACGAGAAGTACGCGGCGCTCGTCGGCGCGGTCGAAGCTGGTCTCGAACGGTTTGACCAGCCGAAGGCGGATTTCCCGGAGCGTGACTTGGTCGAGTCTCATAAGCTTGCGAAAGCCTTAGCGCCTCTAACTAAACATTTTAGGCGCGGAGCAGCCCCCATAAAGAGCCAGTTTGGCAGTTCAATGCCCCTCACCTCGGCGGCTCCAGCCTTCCGGCCCTTGCTGCAGTCTGCCACGATCGAGAAAAATGCTCCGGTATTCCGCGGTCATGCGTCCTTCCAGGGTTCGAGAACGTAGTTGGTCTGCGGGCCCGCCGGCTCGATCGCGGTGACTGCATAACCCGCTGCAAACTGGCGCAGGAACTGCGGCCGCATCGCGTCCTGGATGTGAACCGCGGCAGCCGGGTTCGCCTTTGCCTGCGTGGCGATATCGTTGGGCAGGCTGATGCGTACGGCTTCCGGCCCAGGAACGGGAGGCAGCCGGCCTTCCACGGCTGCGCGGACGCGCTGAGAATCCAACTGCCATTCAGCCACCAGGCGGTCGGTGGGAATGCCGCCATGGAGCGGACTGCTGGTAATGCCATAAAAGTTGGGCAGGTAGGAACGCAGCACCGCGCCGAGCCGCATCACATTGAACCAGGCATTCTTGAGCTGGAAGGGATCAAACGTCCATCGCACTAGGCGGATGCCGCGCGCGAGCGCGTCCTGCCGCTGGAAAAACTTCAGGCGCCTGCCGATGCCCTGATTTTCATACTCGCGAAGCACGGCGGTCATGTGCGAGTGGAGGAAGGGCTCGGCTCGGCCGACCACGGTATGACAGCCGACGATGGCGAAAGTGAACCCGATCATGCGCGCGCCGTCGAAAGCGCCGAGCACCTGTCCTCCGGTTTCCGCAACCACGCGAAGCATGGCAGAAGGCACGAGTTCGACGTCGTCGGTTTGCCACACCGCTTTTTCCATGGCCACGCAAGCCTCGCAATCTTCGAGCGAGTGGCACACACGGATTTCGATGGCCGCGGCGGCGGAAGTACTCATCGGGTGGTCTCGCGGCTGGCGGCCTTTACCCGCTCCCAGAGCGCGTCGAGCTCGGCAGGCGAGGCGTTCTCGAGCTTGCGGCCGGAACGCTCCGCTTCCTGTTCCATGGCGCGAAAGCGGGTTTCGAATTTGTCGTTGGCGCGGCGCAGCGCCAGCTCAGGATCGAGCTTTAGGAAGCGAGCCACGTTCATTGCAGCGAAAAGAAGATCGCCTGCTTCCTCCTCCAGTTGCTCGCGGTCGGCGGGGGGAGCGGCGTGCAGCTCGCGCACCTCCTCAGACACCTTTTCCAGAACGGCTTCGGGCGTTTCCCAATCGAAGCCCACGTTCGCGGCCCGGCGAGTGAGCTGATGCGCGCGCATCAGGGCGGGCATCGAGTGGGGCACGCCATCGAGAAGGGAGCCGGGAGCGGCAGCGCTCTTCTCGCCGCCCCGACGCTCTTCGGCTTTAATCTGCTCCCAGTTTTTCAGCACGGCGGCGGCGTCGCGTGCTTCCGTGTCGCCAAATACGTGAGGATGCCGACGGACCATTTTGAGGTAGATGGCTTCAATCACGTCTCCGAGATCAAAGGTTCCAGCAAGCCGGCCGAGTTCGGCATGGAACAGAATTTGGAGCAGTAGGTCGCCCAGTTCTTCAGCGAGCTTTTTGGGGTCGGAATCCGCCGAGTCGAGCGCGTCGAGAACTTCGTAGGCTTCTTCGATCAGGTAGGTTCGAAGCGTCTCGTGGGTCTGCTGGCGGTCCCAGGGACATCCGCCGGGTGCCAGCAGGCGTTGCTGGAGAGCGACAAGATCCTCGAATTTGCGCGACACGCGTTTGTACCCGTTTCCCGGTCGGTTCAGTCAATCTAGGGCAGCGACGTGGAAAGTACAAGAGTCAAACCGGATGGGCAACCTAACCGCTCGCAGGCGGTTGCGGTCTAATGACTCGGATGGACGATAGCGATGCGGCGCAGGTGGCCCTGGTGCTGGGCGGCGATCGGGACGCGTTTCGCGTGCTGGTCGCGCGCCATAGCCGCCGCCTGTTCCGGCTGGCCTATCGCATGATCGGAAACGAGCAGGACGCGGAGGAGATTGTGCAGGACGCGCTGGTGAGGGCGTACCGGAAGCTGGATCGGTTTGAATCGCGGGCGAATTTCGGGACCTGGCTCTACCGCATCTGCGCCAACTGCGCGCTGGATCGCATGCGCAAACAGCGGACCGAGCAGGATCATCGCGAGCCGGCACCTCATGACGATGAAGAGAAGCCTGGACCGCTCGATGCGGCGGCCAGCCAGGCTCCGGGGCCTGAACGGCTCATGATGTCGGCCGAATTGGGCGCGGGCGTGCGATCAGCCATGGAGTCGCTCAGCCCCACGGAGCGTGCCGCATTTGTCATGCGCCATGTGGACGGATTCTCGATCGAAGAGATTGCGCAGACCCTGGAACTAAATATCGGAGCGACCAAGAACAGCGTCTTCCGGGCGGTACAGAAACTGCGGCGGCATCTCGAGCCGCTGGTGAGCGCCGCGAAATGATGCATCCGGACGAGCAGCGGCTGATGGAATACGCGGCGGGCGAAGCGACGGGCACATCGGCCGCGCGCGAGGTGGAGCACCACCTGGCCGCGTGCAAAGCCTGCCGGGAGAGCGTGGATTCCCTGCGGCGCGTCGTCTCCGCGGCGACCGCCTTGGAAGTGCCCGAGCCTGATCCGGGATACGAAGCCCGCACGTGGCGGCGCGTTTCCGCGCATCTGGAGCCGCGGCGCGTGGGCTTCGCCTGGCGCGAATGGCTCCCCATGCGCCGGCTCGCGGCTTTGGGCGCGATGGCGGTGCTGCTGATTGCGGCGTTTCTGGCGGGGCGTTACTCGACTCGACCGGAGACGAGTTCAACCGCAACGGCAACGCCGCAGGTGAAGGAAAGGATTCTATTGGTGGCTGTCGGCGACCATCTCGACCGCGCACAGTCGATTCTCCTCGAGATTTCCAACGCGGAGCCGGCTGCCGGGGGCGTGGAAAAGACGGTGGACATTTCGAGAGAGCAAAAGCGCGCGGAGGAACTGCTCGGGGCAAACCGCCTATACCGCCAGACGGCGCAGCGGACCGGAGACGCTACCGTGGCCGACGTGCTCGGAGAACTCGAGCCGCTGCTGGTGGAATTGGCCAATAGCCCTTCGGAGATTCCGGCGAGCGAGCTCGAGGCGCTGCAAAAAAGAATCGAAGCGCGCGGGCTGCTCTTGAAGGTGCGGGTGCTGAACTCAAACGTGCGCGAGCGCGAAAAGGGGCCGGCAGGCCCGGGCAATCGTTCGTAGAAGCGGAGGCTGGCGGCCAGGAGCGGGTTCCTGAGGCGACCTGCAAACGACGAGGGAGGAACCAAGGATGAAAACGAAAGAGCGGAATGCAATGCGGACGTGGGCAAGGATTCTGGCCATCCTGCTGGCAATGCCGGCAATTGGATGGCATTCGACGAACGCCCTTGCGCTCTCACGGGAGCCGGTACTGGGGGAAACGCTCGGCAGTTTTCCGGGGGACGCAGCGCGGACAGCGACGGACGGCGCGGACGACGAACGGGAACAGCGCGAAGAAAGCCTTTACGAGGAAGGAACCAACGCCATCGACGATTCGAAGTGGCAGGAGGCACTGGACAAATTCGACCAGGTGGTGAAGCTTCACGGCAAGAAGGCCGACGCCGCGCTCTACTGGAAGGCCTGGGCGCAGAACAAGCTGGGGCAGCGCACCGAAGCGCTGGCGACGCTGTCCGATCTGAAGCGCACCGCGCCGCAGAGCCGCTGGGTGGCTGACGCCAAAGCTCTGGAGATCGAAATCCAGCAGGCATCGCATATTCCCGTTTCGCCCTACGCCTATGAGGACGACTGCGAACTGAAGCTGCTGGCCATCAACGGATTGCAGCAGATGGACCCGGAAAAAGCTGCGCCCATGCTCGAGAGGATGCTGCACGGCACCGCGTGCCCGAAACTGCGCGGACAGGCCCTGTTCGTTTTGGCGCAGTCTAACTCGCCGCAGACGCGCGAGATCATCGCTCGAGCCGCTCGCAACAGCGACGACTCCGAGCTGCAGCGGAAAGCCATCCAGGACCTGGGACTGTTTTCAGGCGACTGGGGACGCCAGCAATTGAGCGATATTTACTCGAGCGCGAAGGATGAGGAGACGAAGAAGCGTGTTTTGCAGGCGTTCATGGTGTCCGGCGACCGTGCGCGCCTGCTCGCGGCGGCCAAAGGCGAGGCCGACCCGGTGCTGCGCGCCGAGGCCATCCAGCAGCTCGGCCTGATGGGTGCGCGCGAGGACATCTGGCAACTCTACGAAAAGGAAACGTCACCTGAAGTGAAAAAGAAAATTTTGAACGCCATGTGGATTTCGGGCGATTTGGACCACGTGATTCAACTCGCCAAGACAGAGAAGGACCACGATCTGCGCATGGCGGCGATCCACGATCTGGGGCTGATGGGTGACAAGACCACCGACGCCCTGCTTGCCATGTACGCCGCGGACACCGACCGGGACGTGCGCCGCGCCGTAGTTCAGGGACTGTTTCTGTCGGGAAATGCGAAGGCGCTCGTGGCGCTGGCGAGGAAAGAAACCGATCCGGAGATGAAGCGAGTCATTGTGAGGCAACTGGCTCTGATGCAATCCAAAGACGCGACGGACTATCTGCTGGAGATTTTGAATAAATAGGAGCGCCCATGACACCAATCCACCGCGCCCTCGCCATTGCAGCTCTCGCTCTCGCGGTCCCTTTCGCCGCGCACAGCCAGGCCAAAATCGTGAACGCCAAACTCGAGACCCGCGCAGCCGTGGCAGGGCTCGAAGCGGAGATGCGAACGCTGCTTGCGGCGCAGGAGGAGCCCGCCTGGTTGGGCTATCTTTCGAGTTCAACAATGAGCGGACACAAGGCCTGCTGCTGGGCGAGCGCGGCGGCTCACGAACGATATGGTTGCGGGCGGTGTTCTCTCGAACTAGAGCAGGGATGGGGATTCGAAGGGTCGAACTCCGAAAACTCCGGCAGTGGGACCATCCGCCTGGAAGGCTCGCCGGAGATGATCGTTCTGCTGCGTCTGGCTGGCCATCGCGTAAACAAAGTGCGCACGTTCGGTCCGGACTGCGAGATCGATGCCGACGGACTGCGCGTCGTGTGGCTGACCGGGGTGAAACCGGCGGAGAGCGTGGCGGTGCTCGAGAAGCTTGTGAGCACGGGTGATTTCGATGACGGTGACGAACGCCACGCCGCGCAGGGCGCCCTGGCCGCGATCGCGATGACCGCCGATCCGGCCGCGGATAGGACGATGGAGTCGTTCGCGCTGCCGGACCGGCAGGAGAAGCTCCGTTCTCAGGCGGCCTTTTGGTTGGGGAGCGAACGCGGTGCGGCCGGGCTGAAAACGCTTCAAGTCATGGCCAAAACCGACCCCAGCGCCCACGTGAGGGAGCAGGTGACGTTCGCCTTCTCCGTGAGCCACGAGCCGGAAGCAGTGGAGGACCTGATCCGCATGGCAAAAGAAGATCCGGCCGACCACGTTCGCGGGCAGGCCATGTTCTGGCTGGCCCAGAAGGC
>JASHSV010000181.1 GCA_030038535.1 Candidatus Acidiferrales bacterium | reverse complement strand
TGCGAGGCAACGTGAACGGCCCTCGCTTGTCTCAGTTTTTCTTTGCCGATTCGCGCGGGTCGCCCTGTTCGAGCACCGCTTTGCTTTGCGCTTCGCGGAACTTGGCAAGTGCCGCCGCGACTTCCGGATGTTTGATGGCCAGGATGGCGGCGGCGAATAGCGCGGCGTTGATGGCGCCGGGTTTGCCGATGGCGAGTGTGGCCACGGGAATTCCAGCGGGCATCTGGACCATGGAGAGCAGCGAATCGAGGCCGTTGAGGGATTTCGATTCCATGGGCACGCCGAGGACGGGCAGGGCAGTTTTTGCCGCAATCACGCCGCCCAGATGAGCGGCGCCGCCGGCTGCGGCAATGATCACTTCCAGGCCGCGCTGCGCGGCACCAGCGGCGTACTCGAGCGTCTGGTCGGGCGTGCGATGGGCGGAAAGGACGCGGACGTCGTGAGCGATACCGAGCTCGTCGAGCGTTTTCGAGGCGTGTTCCATCACTTCCCAGTCCGATTTGGAGCCCATGAGGATGCCCACGAGAGGCTTGGAGTGTTGGCTCATGGCAGGAGTTTACAGAACTCGGAGGGGAAAGAGAACGAATAGCGTGCGAGGGCGAGGGCCAAAAAGGATCGCGGCTCACATCGTTTATTTTCTTCGAGACTTCCGGGATTTCGCTTTCTCATTGCGACGCTTGGCCTTCGGCTTTCTAGCAGGCGATTTCGCGTTCCAGCCCATGCGGTCGCGCAGCGCGGTGATGTGCGCGGTGTGGTGCGCGCCATGCCAGGCGTAATACGCCAGGATGTCGTCGAGAGACATGTGCCGGCCGTGCTCGGGATGGACGACGGTCCGGGAGAAGCCCTCCGAGTCGAGCGAGCGGAGCAGAACGACCCAGCGACAGTGGAGCGCGTCGAGCAGCATCAGCGAGACTTCGACCGGAGTGTCCCGCGAGTCCGCGAGCTCGGCCCAGAGCTGTTGCTCGTAGGGTTTGATGGTGGGCTGGCTCTCCGTCAGGGCCAGTTTCGAGCGGATGTAGGCGTTCATGTGGCTGTCGGGAAGGTGGTGAATCAACTGGCGAACGGTCCAACCGCCAGGGCGGTAGGGAGTATCGAGCTGACGCGCAGTGAGGCCGGCGACTGCGGCACGGAACTGCCGCGGCAGGGCTTCGATCTGGGCAATGAGGCGCTGGCGCTCTGCGGGCGTGACCGCAGTGGGCCACTCGAAGTTCCCAATTGGATAACTGAGATCGGACATGGCGCTCCTTGCGTATCAAATCAGAGGCCCAGAATTTTAGCGTGGGCGGCGGCGGACGCAAAGGCGCGGGAGCGCGGGGCGGGCACGGCCCAACAGTCCAATTCGGCGGTGCGGAAAGGACGAGAGGTGCCGCGCGGCCGGATTCAGGCGCTGGAGGAAAAGTCGAGGTCGCGGGCAATGACGTCGCGCACCTGGGCGGCGAGCGACTCGGAGGATGGGCTATTCAGGCCGGCCGTGGGAATGGGAACGTGGAGGATGAGATCGACGGGACCGGGACGGACATTCCAGGAGTGCACGGGAAGCGCGGCCTGAGTGCCGCGAATCGTGACGGGGACCACGGGCGTTTCCGCTTTGATCGCGAGCAGAAAAGCCCCGGCGCGGAATTCGCGCACCCGGCCGTCGGGGGAACGTCCGCCCTCGGGAAAAATGAAGACGGCGGTGCCGCGGCGGACGTGAGCTGCGGCAGCGAGCAAGCTTCGCGCGGCGCGCGTGGGATTCTCGCGCGCGACGGGCATATGGCCGGAACGGCGGAGGTGCCAGCCGAGAAAGGGGATATGGAACAGGGAGGCCTTGGCCATGATACGAAAATCGGCAGGGAGCCAGGCGAAGACGACAGGGATGTCGAGATAGCTCTGATGATTCGCAGTCCAAACGTAAATCGCGCCGGGGGTGATGTGTTCCGCGCCGTGAATGCGCACGCGAATGCCGCAGACGGCGAGCAGACAGCGGGCCCAGTAGCGAGCACAACGGTGCTGGAGGCGGCCGGACGCATCAGCGAGAGCAGCGAAGGCGGAAAGGGTGCCCCACACGATGGTGAGGAAATAGATGAGCGGGATAGTGAGGAAGAGTGAACGGAGATAGCCAAGGAATCCGAGAAGCGGATTCCCGGGCCGCGCGGGGGCGTGAACGGAAGGGGGGTGCACCTGGATGCCCATTCCTGGAGCGAGGAGACGATACCCGCGAAGGGCGCACCACAGCAATGGAGAGAAGGATGGAGGCGAGCGAGCGCCGCAATCACCGGTCGAGAGAAATCAACGGTGGCGTTCGGCGCCGGGAACGGCACGGTCGAGGCCGTGGTCCAAGGGATGACGGGCGCGCCACCAGCGGCGGAGATCGCCGACGAGAAAAAGCGAGCCGGTGACGAAGACGACGTCGTCGGGGTGAGCGCGTTCGAGGGCGCGCTCGAAGGCGAGCTCGGGCTCTGCGACGACTTCAATGTTGGCGGCGTGATGGGCGACGAGGTCGGCGAGCGCCGGAGGCGAGATGGCACGGGAGGTGCGCGCGGCCGTAAGGATGACGGAAGCGGCGTGGGGAAACAGAAGGCCGGCGACCTCGTCCACGGCCTTGTCGCGCACCGCGCCGAAAACCAGGTGGATGGCGGTTCCGCTGAAGTGCCGCTGCCAGAACGCCGCGAGCTCGCGGGCGCCGGCGGGATTATGCGTGCCGTCGAGATAGATGTCGGGGCGCTCGGCAATGCGTTCGAGCCGGCCGGGCCAGCGGACCGCGGCAAGGCCGCTATAGATGGCGTCGTCCACGAGCGGGAAGCGGCGGAGCTGCAGCGCCCTGGCGGAGGCGATGGCGGTGAGGGCATTGCCGACTTGAAAACGGCCTGCGAGCGGAAGCGTAATGTCGAGCCGCCAAGCGTCGCGCGGGCATTGGACGCGGGCGCGCATGCCCTCAGGAGTATCCTCAACGATATAAGCCCTGTAGTCGGCAGGGACATCCACAAAATTTTCGGGGCCAATGCCAAGCTCGGCAGCCCGCTGACGAACGACCGAGATGGCTTCCGGATGTTCGGCGGCGCAGATGACCGTAACGCCCGGCTTGATGATGCCCGCTTTTTCCGCGGCGATTTCCGGAATGGAGTGGCCGAGGAATTCCTCGTGGTCGAAATCAATGGAGGTGATTACGGCGAGTTCAGGCTGGAGAACGTTTGTGGCGTCGAGGCGGCCGCCGAGACCGACCTCGTAAACGGAAAATTCGACTCGGGCGCGAAGGAAATGGTCGAAGGCCATGGCGGTGAGGCATTCGAAGAAGGTGGGATGCGCAGCCAGTTCGCCGGAAGCGAGCATCTGCTCGATGAGCGAATGGACGCGCGTGAAGGAAGAAGCGAAATCGTGGTCGTAGATTTCCAGGCCGTTGACGCGGATGCGCTCGTTGATGCGCTCGAGATGCGGC
>JASHSV010000180.1 GCA_030038535.1 Candidatus Acidiferrales bacterium | reverse complement strand
CATTATCGCGTTTGATGCCCCTGGGCCCGCCGTACCCTCCGCTCATCTTCAGCCTGCGGTCATGAGTTCCTCGCGGCCGTCAGCCAAGGCCGCCTCTTCCGGCGCGCCTTCTGCCCACACGGGCGAAGCGGGCGGCGCCAGAATCGAGCGCGTCACCTTGGCCAGCGCCAATGGGCAGGTGGTGGTCACTGTGGAAGCCACTGGAAAATTGAATTACCAGGCCATTCGATTGATCAATCCGGAGCGTCTGGTCCTCGATTTCCAGGGTGCTGTCCTTGGCAAGCTTCAGAAGCCTTCCTCCGTTCTGGAGCCGGTCACCGGAATTCGCGCCTCTCAATTCAAGCCGGATTCGGCTCGTGTCGTGATTGACCTCGGCCGCGCCTCCGCCTATCAACTGACTCCCACAAGCGACGGTCTGATGATTACATTCGGCTCTGCTACCGTTGCCACCGTCAAGCCGGCCGCCGAGAAGGCCGAATCGCGCGCTCCGGAATCAATCCCGGCCGTGGAAGCGGCCAGCGCGCAGCCCGTACCGGTAGCTTCACCGGCGCCTGTGGAGGCTCATCCCGCGATGCCGCCAGTCCAGGCTCCCAATGCGGCGTACGCCGCCGATGCGGCGACCCCGTTCACCGCTCCGGTGGTCACGGTGGATTCGAGTTCCATGCCCTTGCCCAAAACCCTTACGGAAGACTCTGCGGCGCTGGCATCTCCACGGCCCGATGGCGATCGCCCCGCTGCCGCAACCCCCGCTGCTTCGTCAAAGGCGCCGGCCGCCGCTTCCGCTCCGGCTGCGCCCGCGGCCGAAGCAGTGGACCCCAGCCAGTCCGGAGGTTCCGGTGGGACTCCGGCGCCGCCGCAGAAGAAGTACACCGGCGAGCCCATCTCCGTGAATTTGAAAGACGTCGATCTCAAGGACTTTTTCCGGCTGATCCATGAAATCAGCGGACTCAACGTCGTTCTCGATCCCGCCGTTCGCGGCACTCTCACTTTGGTGCTCGACGATGTGCCGTGGGATCAGGCGCTCGACATCGTCCTTCAGAACAACGGCCTGGATAAGCAGCTCCAGGGCAACGTGCTCCGCATCGCCACCCGCGCCACCTTAAAGTCCGAGGCGGAGCAGCAGCTCGCTCTCACCAAGGCACAGAATGAAGCTGTGCCCTCCGTGACGGCCACGCGCACCCTCAGCTACGCCAAAGCCAGCGCCGTGCGCGACACGCTCAAGAAATTCCTCTCCTCTCGCGGCGACATCATCGCCGACGACCGCTCCAACGTACTCATCATCCGGGATATCCCGTCCGTCTTTCCGGACCTCGATGCCCTAATCAAGACTCTCGACCGCAAGTCGCAGCAGGTGGAAATTGAAGCCCGCGTGGTCGAAGCGAGCCGCTCGTTCTCGCGCGAGATCGGCACGCAGTTCGGTTTCGCCGCCTCTGCTATCAACGGCAAGAACCTGTTCGGCGGTCTTCCGGGCAACTCGTCATTCGTCAGCCCGGTCGTTCACCCCATTATGCCTCCCGTCAGCGTCGCGGGTACGGACTCGATGCCGCTTGTCACCAACCTGCCGGCGCTCACTCCGAATACCGGCTTCTCCTACGCGTATTCCTCGCCCAACGTCGCCATTGACCTGATTATCTCTGCTGCCGAAAGTCGCACGGTAGGCAAACTGCTCTCCAAGCCGAAGATCATTACGCAGAACAACCAGCCCGGCGTAGTCAAGCAGGGCACCAAGATTCCCGTGCAGACCGTGGTAAACAACACGATCTCCACCGAATTTATCGACGCCGTTCTCCGCCTCCAGGTCACTCCGCAAATCACAGCGGAGGGCACCATCTACATGGACGTGGACGTGGAGAATACGCAGATCGACAACGGTATTGCGCGCGTCATGGGTATCCCCGCGCTGGATACGCAGGAGGCTACGACCAAAGTGCTGGTCACCGACGGCGGAACCGTGGTCATCGGCGGCGTGATTATTTCTCAGCAGTCCACTGAGGTGGACCAAACGCCGTTCCTCGGCAGCATTCCGATCATCGGTCATCTGTTCAAACACACCTTGACCACCACCTCATCCACCGAGTTGCTCTTCTTCATCACTCCGCGGATTATCCCCTCCTAGCCGCGGGGAGACTCGCAAAGCTCCAGGAGAGGGAGGCAATCGCCTCTCTCTCCTTTTCTTTCTCGCCTCCCATGCCCCTTCGATTCCAAAGCCGGTTGCGCCGCCTCCGTGCCGCCATCCGCCAGGCACGCGCCTCTTCTTTTCTGGTCAGCCACCCTCCCAACGTCTTCTACCTCACTGGCTTTACCGGCGATAATGCCCTCCTCGTGGTCGGCAGTGGTCCTCCTGTCCTGTTCACTGACCCCCGATTCGACACCCAAGCTGCCGAGGAATGCCACGCGAGCCGTGCCCGCATCGTGATTACGCGCAAGCCGCTGCCGCAAGCGGCCGGAGAGCATCTGGCTCGCCTGCCCCGCAGCGCCACGACCCTGTTCGAGGAGGACAGGCTGACAGTTGCGCAGCTCAGGGCTGCCCGCACCCCGGCGCGTTGTGGTTGCCGGTGGATGCCCGTGCAGGGCTTGGTGGAGGCCCTCCGCGAGGTCAAAGACGCCGAAGAACTCTCCAGAATGCGCGCCGCGGCACGAATCGCAAGCCGGGTGATGGACGCCGCGATAAAAAAGGCGCGTGCTGGCCTGCGCGAGACCGATCTTGCGGCGGAAATTGAATTTCAGATCCTCAAGCGGGGAGCCTCGGGCCCTTCCTTCGAAACTATCGTGGCCTCCGGACCTCGCGCCGCGCTGCCTCACGGCCGCGCCTCCGCCAAACGACTCAAAGAAAACGATTTGGTCGTCCTCGACCTCGGTGTTATACTCCGCGGCTATTGCTCCGACCTCACCCGGACCATCCATATCGGTCGCGCGTCCGCAGAGGTGCGGAGATGGTATCAGGTCGTCCTGGAGGCCCAGACCTCCG
>JASHSV010000002.1 GCA_030038535.1 Candidatus Acidiferrales bacterium | reverse complement strand
CAGGAGGATGAGTTGTTCCGGCGACTGGAGCGGTGTGGAGAGGGCCCATTTCTGATCGGGCGAGAGTGCCAGCGCTACACCGTCGCCCAATCGAACCGCCGGTGATCCGTCCGTCTGCCTCAAATACACGGAATAGCCGGGACCCGAACCCTCCCCCGCCTCATCAATCAGAAGCGTCTTGCCGTCCGGCGACAAGTCCGACGGTATGGACCAGTCGAGCCACGTGAGGTCGCGCTCGCTGCTCTCTCCCGCCACCAGGGCGTTCAGTTCCCGCCGGATGTTGTTCCGCGACAACAAAGCGCGCCCATCCCGCCAGACGTCGTGCAATTGCAGGGCGCCGGGCACGCTCGCCAGCAACCGCTGCTTCCCCGCGGGCGTCACCGCGTACAGCCCGCGAATATTTCCGACCACTGCGGCGGTGAACCAGATTTCTTTTCCATCGGCCGACCAGGCAAGACCCTGTGTAGTCGTCCAGCTTCCAGTCAGAGTCTTCTTGTTGCCGGCCAGATCCACCACCGCAATGGAGCCGGCATCATCGCCGGGAATCGGATGCTCCACAAAAGCGATCCGGTCGCCCTTGGGTGATATGCGCGGATGGCTGACCCAACCGACGGTATCATAGAGCACCTTGCCGATTGGATATTCGAGGCGGTTCCTGCCGCCCACATCGCGTACCACCGCAAGATCCTCGCCATTCGGAGACCAATCCGCCCATTGAACCTCTTCGAGAATTTCACGCGGCGCGCCGCCCGACAGCGAGACGCGCGCGAGTGTGCCCGTGTAAACCCACGACCGGATTTCGTGGCTGCCGAGCAATACAGCCATCTCTCCCGAGGGCGAAACCGCCAAAATCTCTGCCCCGGTGAGCCCGAGCGAGCGCGAGGCCACGCTCCCGAGGCGCGTGGAAAAGACGTCGGTCGAATTCCCCTCCCAACTCGCGCTATAAAGAATCGTCTGGCCGTCGGGAGCGAACCGGGCCTGACGCACCATCCCGCGCCGGAAAGTAAGCTGGTGGTAGGCCCCGGGTTGTCCGCCCGCGGGCCCCGATTGCCGCCTGCCCAGGAAAAATGCTCCAACCACAGCGGCGAGAATTCCTACTGCCGCCAATGCCGGCAGAGAGCGCCTTCTCCTCACGTCAGGCGCGCCTGCAACCGGCGCCTCCCGGACTACCGCCGGTCTCGCTGACGTGCGCGAGGTGTCCGCATCCCGCTTCAGCCGTTTCAGCTCGGCGCGGAGCTCCGCAGCGGACTGGCAGCGCAGCTCGCGGTCCTTCTCGAGCGCGGTGCTGATCACTTCCTCGAGCCTTGCCGGAAGCTCCGCATTCAGGCTCCGCGCGGGAGCCGGCGTCCGTTCCAGTATCGCGTGCGAAATCACGCCGGAAGTGTTGCCGGCGAAGGCTTGCTGTCCCGTGGCCATCTCGTAGAGCACCACACCGAATGAGAATAGATCCGTCCGCACATCCAACTCTTCTCCGCGCACTTGTTCGGGCGACATGTAAGCCACCGTGCCAATGGCCGAGCCGGGGCTGGTGAGGAATTGGTCGCTGGTGGCCGTCATTGCTGCGGAAAGGCCGGCAGCCTGGTCCTCGCGATGCTCGGGGAGCAGCTTCGCCAGGCCAAAGTCGAGCACCTTGGCCTGTCCGCGCGAGGTCACAAAAATATTGGCGGGCTTGATGTCCCGATGGATGATTCCCTTTGCGTGCGCCGCATCCAGGGCGTCAGCAATCTGGATTCCCATTTCCAGCAGGAGTTCGATCTTTACGGGCTTGCCCTGGATAAAGTGTTTCAGGGTTTGCCCTTCCAGAAACTCCATGGCAATAAAGTATTTCCCATCCTGTTCCCCGATCTCGTAAATCGTGCAGATGTTGGGGTGGTTCAGCGCTGAGGCAGCGCGCGCTTCCCGCTGGAAGCGCTCGAGGGCCAGTCCGGGATCGCCGGCGAGTTGGTCGGGCAGGAACTTCAGCGCGACGGGGCGCCGCAAATCGACGTCGTCCGCCTTGTAAACCACGCCCATTCCGCCGCCGCCAAGTTTTTCCAGGATGCGGTAATGGGAGATTGTGCGGCCGACGAGAGATGGGATGTCCGCCATGCGGCGCTCATTCTACGGTCGCTGTCAAAGTCGAGTCAAACGAGCTCGCCGTGGCCGTGTTCTCGCCGCGACGCGGAGCCGTGGGCTGCCCTACATCACAAATCTGCCCGGTTCGTGTAATCTCTTGGGTTTCACCTTCTACAGGTGAGGCCCATTGAGCGACGCAAAACCAATCCAGGAGCGAACGCTGGCGGAGCAGGGCGCGGCGACATCAGAAGGGATCGCCGCGCTTTTCGCCGAGGTGCGCGCGCGATTCGACAGGGAAGCCGCTCAACTCACCGCCGGCGACCTGGCGGCGTGGACCGCGCTGCGAAATTCCTGGCTGGGCCGCTCCTCGGGCGTCATCAACGCCATCGGCGACAACTGGCTAAAGCCCGCGCCGCCCGAGCAGAAACGCGTTGTGGGCAAATTGCTGAACGAGCTCAAAGCCCACGTCGAGAGCACTCTCGAAGAACTGCGTGCGCGCGCCGAAGCTGCGGGTGCGGCAGGCGCGGCAGCCTCGAGCGGCGCAGACCTTTCTCTGCCCGGGCTCCGCCGCGCGCTCGGCACCCGGCATCCCATCTGCCAAACGCTCGAAGAACTCGAACGCATTTTCCTCTCCATCGGCTTCTCCGTCGTAGAGGGCCCGGAAATCGAGACGCCCTATTACAACTTCGAAGCGCTCAACATTCCCGAGCATCATCCTGCGCGCGACACCATGGACACGTTCTACCTCTCGCTGCCGAAAGGCTCGCCGGAACTTCTCCTGCGCACGCACACCTCGCCCATGCAGATTCACACCATGGAGCGGCAACAGCCTCCCGTGCGCATCATCGTGCCCGGCCGCTGCTATCGCCGCGACAATCCCGACTCGACGCATTCCTTCGCCTTCCACCAGATTGAAGGCCTGGCGGTGGATACAGACATCACCTTCTGCGAATTCAAAGGCACGGTGGAGTATTTCGTCCGCGAATTCCTCGGCCCCAAAACGCGCACGCGCCTGCGCCCCAGCTACTTCCCGTTCACCGAGCCTTCGGCGGAAGTGGATGCGAGCTGCTTTGCCTGCGACGGCAAGGGCTGCCGCATCTGCAAGCACGCCGGATGGATTAAGCTGTTCGGCTCGGGCATGGTGGACCCGGCCGTGTACGGATTTGTGAACTACGACGCGAAGCGCATTTCCGGCTTCGCGTTCGGCATGGGCGTAGAACGCATGGCCATGATGCGCTACGGCATCAGCGACATCCAGCTTCTCTACCAGAACGACGTGAGATTTTTGCGGCAGTTCGTGTAGCACAGACATTCCTGTCTGCGCGACGTCAGAATGGGGATGAAGTGCACAGGCAAGAATGCCTGTGCTACGTGACGGGCGATGAAGATTCTCTACCACTGGCTGAAAGAATTCGTGGCCATTC
>JASHSV010000179.1 GCA_030038535.1 Candidatus Acidiferrales bacterium | reverse complement strand
GTGGGAAGCCGGCTCTTCCGGGTGGTTTGGCTCTTTGAAAACGGGACGCTGCCCTCCGAGGTAATCGAACAGGCGAGACGGATCGCCTCGTGGAGCGAGCAGTTATATCGAGAGGCCCAGCACTCGTTTCGCAGCGGCGCGTGGGCGGACGCGTTGGAGCTCGTGCAGGCAGCCGAGGCGGCGGCCCATTCCGCCGAGCACGTCTGCAAGATGTGCTACCTGAAAGACGGCTGAGGCCCCAGCGGCCTTGACCGTTCCCTTCCATGAGCGGGGCCGCAGGGCGGGAGACGAAAGCGGACTCCCCGCACGAGAAGTTGGTATCATTGAGAATAGCGAGGCTAAACAGCCGAGGCGTGCGTTTGCGATGGCACCAGCGGCCTCCGGGCAACCGCGTCAGCGGGACCAAATCCCTCCAAATCTTTTTCAGGCGGCCGCGGCGCGCGCGAGGGACCCGCTACGCAGGCGCCTGATGGCCGCCGAGTGTCCAGCGGAAGCGCAATTGGATTAGGGCAAGCCACGGAATTGAAGCCGCGACCTCCACTTTCGGGACTCAGCTTTCGCTGGCAGATCACGCTGCTGGGCGCGATGGTCGTGGTGTTATTTGCCGGCACTTTTATGACCGCGCTCAACGCGCTGCGCTCTACCAAGTCAGCGATACTGAGCGAAGGAAAAAAGGGCGTGGCGGAAATGGCGACGCGGCTGGCGCAGTCCTATGAAGTGGAAATGCGCACACGGGCGCCGAAGGATGGCACACCGGGCCAGCTCCCCGCTGAGGTGCTGGCGCGGCTGAGCCAGGGCGTGCTGGAAGAAAGGGAGGGGATGGTCGGCGGCTACTACTGGGTCGCTGGCCAGCGGCTGGCCAGTTACGCCTATCCCGCTAACGAGGGAGTGCAGGAAGGTGAAGAGGCGTCATTCGCAGTGAAACCGGCGGTGCTGGAGGTGGCCCAGGAGGCGGTCCGGACCGGGCTGCCTGCCGAGCGCGTGTTCACCGGGCTGGCGGACATTATCGTGCTCTATGCGGTTCCCATCCAGACGGGGACGAAGCCGACGGCCAGCGCGTGGGCGATGATGAGGTTGTCGGGACTTCCCGTGTCGAATCGGCTGCGGGCGTATCTGGAGGCATTCGGCCTGGGGCTGGCTTCGCTGCTGAGCCTGGTGCTGACGCTCGTGGTGGTGCGGAACCTGCAGCGCGGAGTGCAGAAGATCGAGGGCGGGCTGGAGTTGCTGGAGGGGGATCTCTCGTCGCGGATCGACGCGGAAGGCGATCCGGAAGAAATTCAGCGGATCGCAAAAGCCATCAACCGGATGGGAATGAACTTGAAGCAGGGGATCGAGAACGAGAAGCAAATCGAAAACCGAATGAGGCATTCCGAGCGGCTGGCGGCACTGGGCCGGCTGGTGGCCGCAGTGGCGCACGAGGTTCGCAATCCGCTGGCGACCATCCGGCTGCGGGTGCAGATGTGCGAAGAGGACGCGAAGAGCACGGCGGTGCACGAGTCGTGCGCGGTGGCACTCGAGGAGATAGAACGGCTAAACGGGATGGTGAACCGGCTGCTGAGTTTCGCGCAGCCAGTGCAACTGCATCCCGGCCCGACGGAGCTGGGGCGGCTGGTGGAGCAGAGGCTGGCGGGGTTTCAGGATAAGGCGCGGCACCAGGGCGTGAACCTAGTCACCAGCTTGAGCGAAGATGCGGGAACGGTGAACGTGGACTCGAGCCGGATGGCGCAGGTGTTCGACAACGTGATTCAAAACGCCATCGAAGCGATGACGGATGCGGGGGGAACGCTATCCGTCAGTGTGGCCCCGGTGGTCGCGCCGGAAGGAACTCGTGCAGTTTGCGTGGAAATCCAGGATACGGGCATCGGGATGAGTGCCGAGACGGCCGGGCGCATCTTCGATCCCTTCTTCACCACGAAAGCGACGGGAACGGGACTGGGACTCTCTATCTGTCACGAGCTGGTGCGCGCTCACGGCGGTGAAATCCGGGTGACGAGCAAGGAGCGCATGGGAACCAGCGTGCGGATCCTGCTGCCTGCGGCAAACGGCGCGGCGGCCAACCCAGCGAGCCGATGAGCGAAACCATTCTGATCATCGACGATGAGGCAAATCTGCTGAAAACGCTGGCGGCCATCCTGCGTGCGCGCGGGTACGAGACGCTGGAAGCACTGAATGGAGAAGAGGCCCTCGAGCTGCTCAAAAGGGTCACGCCCGACCTGGTGTTCAGCGACTGGAAAATGCCCCGGATGGGAGGCGCGGAGATTCTCGAGCATATGGGAAACGAGCCGAGGCTGTCCGCGATTCCGGTGATCGTGATTACGGCGTTCGGCTCGAGCCACACGGCCATCGAAGCGGTGCGGCTGGGGGCGTACGACTTCATCACCAAGCCGTTCGACATGGAAGAAATCGCGCTCACGGCGAAACGCGCTCTCGGCCATTCGTCGCTCAACCGCGAGGTGACCCAACTGCGCGCCCAGATGGATCACGGCAGCGCTGCTGGCGCGGGACGGCTGGTCGGCTCGAGCCGGGCAATGCTAGACGTGTTCAAAATGATCGGCAAAGTGGCGGAAACGGATTCAACGGTATTGATCTGCGGCGAGTCCGGTACCGGCAAGGAACTCGTGGCCGAGGCGGTGCACCGTTACAGCCAGCGGAAGGATAAGCCGTTCGTGGTGGTGAATTGCGCGGCGCTGCCGGAGACGCTGCTGGAATCTGAGCTGTTTGGGCACGAACGGGGAGCGTTTACGGGCGCGGTGGCACGGAAGGCCGGGCGGTTCGAGGCAGCCGAGGGCGGGACGATTTTTCTGGACGAGATCGCGGAGCTCTCGCCGAATCTCCAGGCCAAACTGCTGCGCGTGCTGCAGGAGCACACGTTTGAGCGCATCGGAGGCACGGAAACCATCCGCGGGGATTTCCGTGTGCTGGCGGCGACGAACCGCGACCTGGAAGCGTGCGTGCGCGAAAAGGTTTTCCGCGAGGATCTGTTCTACCGGCTCAATGTGGTCTGCATCTCCGTGCCGCCGCTGCGCGAGCGCCGTTCGGATATCGTGCCGCTGGCCGAGCATTTCCTGAGTCGCTATAGCGAGGAGAACGGTTTGCCCACAGTCGGATTTTCCGACGACGCGATTCTGGCGTTGCAGACCTACTCGTATCCTGGAAACGTGCGGGAGCTGGAGAATATGGTGGAGCGCGCGGTGCTGCTGGCGCGCGGGCGGGTGCTGATGCCCAGCCACTTTCCGGGAGCGGTGAGCCAGGCCGGCGGGGACGGAGCGGATGCAAACCATGCAGAATTCTTCCATCTTCCCTTTCACAAAGCCGTCGCGGCGCTGGAAAAACGAATGATCGAGAACGCCCTTCGCGAGGCAGGCGGAAACAAGACGGAAGCCGCGAACCGGCTGCAAATCAACCGCCGGCTGCTCTACAACAAGATGGTGGAGCACGGAATCGAAGACTGACGGGCAGTAGTGTCCGGGGCCGCGAACTCCCTTTCAAAGCCGGCATTCGCTCTCCGCGGGTGCCCGGAATCACAGCAGTTTGTGAGTGTTATCACGGATATCTTTGGCCGCAAGGCTGAGACTGTTGCCGCGTAGTACAAGACAGGGCCTATGCCGCTGCGCGGCGCCTCTCCGGAACCCGCTCCAATAGCCGACAAAAGAGAATCTGCATTTGCAGACCAGACGCGAACGGCTGTGGCGCCGTTTCCTGCCGTGGTGTGCGGCAAGTTCCATCGGTCCGCTGCCATCCATACGACTTCAAACTAGGAGATCTGGATATGACGATTACGAAACAGGAAGCACTGAATTACCACTCCGGCCCGCGGCCGGGAAAACTGGAAATCACGCCGACGAAACCCTGCCGGACGCAGCGGGACTTGAGTCTGGCCTACACGCCGGGAGTGGCCGAGCCCTGCCTGGCGATCCAGAAGAATCCTCACGATGCATTCAAATACACGGGGCGCGCCAACCTGGTGGCCGTGGTGACCAACGGAACCGCGGTGCTGGGGTTGGGCGACATTGGCGCCATAGCCGGCAAGCCGGTGATGGAAGGCAAGGCCGTGCTGTTCAAGCGCTTTGCGGGGGTGGACGTCTTCGATATTGAGGTAAACACAAAAAATCCGGACGAAGTGATCCGCGTATGCCAGTTGCTCGAACCCACGTTCGGGGGCATCAACCTGGAAGACATCAAGGCGCCGGAATGCTTCTACATTGAAGAAACGCTCAAGCAGACCATGCAAATTCCGGTGTTCCACGACGACCAGCACGGCACGGCGATCATCACCGGCGCCGCGCTGCTCAACGCGCTGGAGCTGACGGGCAAGGACATCAGCAAGATCAAAGTGGTGTTCAACGGCGCGGGCGCTTCCGGAATCGCCACGGCGGAGCATTACATCCGGCTGGGCGTGAAGCGCGAAAACATCTTCCTGGTGGACACCAAGGGCCTCGTTTACAAGGGCCGTACGGAAGGGATGAACAAATACAAAGAGCGGTTTGCGCAGGACACGAAGCTGCGCACGCTGGCGGAAGTGGTACGCGACGCGGACCTGCTGGTGGGGCTTTCCGTGAAGGGCGCATTTACGCCCGTGATGCTCAAAAGCATGGCCAGAGACCCGATTGTATTCGCCATGGCCAACCCCGATCCGGAAATCACCTACGAAGAAGCGCGCGCCACGCGGAATGACATCCTGATGGCGACGGGGCGCTCCGACTATCCGAACCAGATCAACAACGTGCTGGGCTTCCCGTTTATCTTCCGCGGCGCGCTGGACGTGCATGCCACGGCGATCAATGAAGAAATGAAGCTGGCAGCCACGCG
>JASHSV010000178.1 GCA_030038535.1 Candidatus Acidiferrales bacterium | reverse complement strand
TGCCGCGGCAGGCGCGGGAACGGCGGGAGGCGGAACGGCCGGAGCAGGCGGCAGCGGCGGGCGCGCGGTGGCTGCGGATGTTCCCACCGAAGACGACGTGCTGAGCGTGATCCAGATATTGACGCGCGTTGGCGCGGCCATGCCGAAAAGCGGCGGGGGCACGCCGGAACAGGTCCGCGCGGTGCAAAAGGAACTGGAGGGTTCGCCACGCAGCGCGAAGATGACGCTGCAGCAGGCGCTCGGACAATTGAGCGCGGCTGGTCCGGGGAAGAACATGGACACGCCGATGATGCTGCAACTGGCCGAGAACATGGCCATCCAGTTCGCACTGGATCTCTACGAGCGCGGGGGCACGAAGGTCAACACGGTCAAGCAGATGCTCTCCAAGCTGGGGAAAGAGATCGATTCGCTTCGGAAAATCCTGGGCGCGCACGAAGAAAAAATGCGCAAGGCGGGCGTGGGCGTGGAGAGCTATGCCAACGTGCTGGACCGCCAGTTCTGGAATTCGCTGCCGGAGGCAGGAAGGCGCACGATGCTGCTTTCCGACGACGCGTGGGCGATTCCGCCGCGAAACGTGCGGTCGTTCGTCGAGCAGTCGCTGGACCGCGGCGACGGGAGCCTGGCCGACAACATCCTGAAGAACTACGCCACGTGCCTGGGATCGAGCGACAGGGAGGGGCGCACACGCGCCGCGCAGGGGATTCTGGAGCTGACCGACCTCTACGGCCGGGCGGACAGCAACATCCTGCACGACGCGATCGGGCAGGCCGGAAAGGCGCTGCAAGCGTCGCTGGAGCAGAAGGCGCTGGAAATCGCGCGCGAAGTGGGCGAGGCGTTCACGCGGCTCTCGCGGCAGGCTGCGGAACAGAAGAATTTCACGGCGCTGCGCGACGCGCTCGAGCTGCTGAACGTGGTGGAGAGAATGGGCACGGAGCAGAAGGCGTTCGCGGCCAACCTGCGCACGCGGCTGGGAATCGAAAAGCAGCTTTCCGACTTCATCGACAACGCGCTTCGCGCGGCAAAGGTGCCGGACGGGCTGATCGAAATCACCCAGCGGCAGCCGCATCTGGCCGCCGAACAGCTCGCCCAGCGGATGATCCGGTGCGGGCGCAAGCGGGAACGCGAGCGGCTGGTGGAAATCGCGGGGGCGCTCGGCAACGAAGTCGTGGATTTTCTCAGCGAGAAGCTGAAGAAGGGTGCGCCGGCCGAGGCGGTGTCTGTGGTGGGAATGCTGAGCCGGCTGTACCTGCCGGCCGTCGAGGAGCTGCTTCCGAGGCGCCTGCGCGAATGGAACCGCTACTACCAAGACATCACCGTGCGGCAACTGGCGTGTTCGGGAACGCCGGAGCGAAGCCGCGTGCTGCTGGACCTTTCGGAAGTGCTGGACCCGCTGGTGTTCCCGACGGCGCTCGACGAAGTGGGCATGAGCGGCGACGCGGGCGCGGTGGACTTCCTGCTGCGGCTGGCGTCGGGGGAAGTGGCGAGGATGAACACGCCGCTGCTGCGGCTGAAGGCCATTGAATCGCTGGGACGGCTGCGGGCGCAGAAGGCCGGGCCGCTGCTTCGCCAGGTGCTCGAAGCGCGGCAGACGTTCCGCTGGCAGTATCCCAAAGAGATGCGCGTGGCCGCAGCCCAGGCGCTCCAGAAAATCGATCCGGGATGGCTGCAGCCGTTTCTGAGTTCAGCGGACATTCCGCGCGAGGATTTGCAGGTGGCGCCAATTGATCCGGCGCCGGATTCGCCGGGCGTGCGGCAGCGGTCGTACCAGCGGATCAAGCTGCTAAAACCCCTGGAGGCCAAGATCGCCACCAGCCAGGGCGAGCACCGCATCGAAATGCGCGAAATGAGCCTGGGCGGGGGCTGGGGCGAAGGCGACAAGCAACTGGCGCTTCCGCCGGGCAGCGAAGCGGATGTGGAGCTGCAGACGGGCTGGCGGGGGCTGAAGTCGCACGTGCTGGTGCGCGACACGCGGGCCACCAAGTTCGCGTACGAGATTGTGGAGATTGATCTAGAAGAGCGCGCCAAGCTGCGCCGTCTGCTGACGGATGCGCTGACACGCACGGCCTAGAAGTTCCTTCCAACTCTCCGAACAAAACAACAATTCAGTTCCTCTGGTGGCGCGGCTTGGGACGGCGACGGTGCGGGAGGAAGACCGCGGGACTGCGGCCGCGCGCTGGAGAGGCCGACACTTGACTTTGTGGCTCGGGGGGATATGGTTGCGGATTCCCTTCGTTGGCACGAAGGACTTTGAGGAAACGGGAAGCGACGATGCGACGAATCTATCTGGCGGCGTGCGCGTGTGCCCTGGCCGTGGCAAGTTGCCTGGGAATGGCCGCGGCCGCAGGAAAGACGACGGTACTCAAAGCGGCGCGGATGTTCGACGGGAAGAGCGGAAGAATCACGAGTCCGGGGGTGGTGGTGGTGACGGACGGAAAAATCGCAGCGACGGGTGCGGACGCGGCCGTGCCGGCGGGAGCTGAGGTGGTGAATCTGGGCGACGTCACGCTGATGCCCGGCTTTATTGACGCGCACACGCACCTCACGATGTCCGATACCTACGATTACCGGCAGGAATTCATCGAGGCGCTCGAGGCGCCGATCGGCGAAATGGCCATTGCTTCGACGGTGAACGCGCGGAAGACGCTGCTTGCGGGATTCACCACGGCACGGGACGTAGGTTCCCATGACCAACTCGACGTGTCGCTTCGGAACGCCATCCGCAAGGGCGAGGCAGTCGGGCCGCGCATGCTCGTCTCGGTGCACGCCATCGGCGCGACGGGAGGGCACTGCGACGATTGGGCCGGCTTCCGCCAGGGGTTGTTTCCGGAGACGAGACCGGTGGAAGGCGTGATCAACGGGCCGGACGAGGCGCGCAAAGCGGTGCGCATCGCGCACAAATACGGCGCGGACATGATCAAGGTGTGCGCCACGGGCGGGGTGCTCTCGCTGACCGACGACGTGGATACGCCACAGCTCACGCAGGCCGAGCTGGATGCCATCGTGGACGAAGCGCACGCGCTGCGGCTGAAAACGGCGGCACACGCGCACGGGGCGGAAGGGGCCAAGCGCGCCATCCGCGCGGGCATCGACTCGATCGAACACGGCACGTTTCTGGACGACGAGGCGCTCGACATGATGAACGCGCGCGGGACCTATCTGGTGCCGACGCTCATGGCGCACGTGGGAGTCGAAGAGCTGCTGGGCGCGGATCCGAATGTGCCGCCGGTGATTCAGGCCAAAGCACGCACGGCCATCGCCGCGGTGGAAAACACCATGCACAAAGCGATCGCCAAGGGCGTGAAAATCGCGTTCGGAACCGACGCCTCTGTCTATCCCCACGGGCGGAACGCGGAGGAGTTCTACCAGATGGTGAAAATGGGGATGAAGCCGGAGGACGCGCTGCGCACGGTGGCGGCTTCAGCGGACCTGCTGGGCCTGGGCGACCGGCTCGGCACGCTGGAGGCGGGAAAGATAGCGGACGTGGTGGCCGTGCCGGGCAATCCGCTCGAAGATATCCACGTCACCGAACACGTGGTTTTCGTGATGAAAGAAGGCATGGTGTACCGCGACGACCACGCCGGTTCCAAGTGAAGTCGCGAATCATCTGGAAAAACAGCGAGGAGGATTTATGGCAGAGACGGTTCGGAAGGTGGAGCACTACTCGGCCTCGGTAGCCGATAAGGCGGGAGAGGGAGCGCGCGTGCTTGGGGCGCTGCACTCGGCGGGGATCAATTTGATCGCGTTGTGGGGCTACGGGCGCAGCGGGAGCAACGCGGGCAAGGCGACGCTCGAATTTATCCCGGAGAACGGGGCTGCTTTCGTGGCCGCGGCAAAGGCGGCGAAGCTGAAGCTGAGCAAGAAGCAAATTGCCTTTCACCTGGAGGGCGATGACCGTCCGGGCGCGGTCGCGGAACTGCTCGCCAAGCTTGCCGCGGCGAAGGTGAGCGTTGGCGCGCTGCAGGCCGTGGCCGCCGGGTCGGGGCGCTACGGCGCGGTGATCTTTCTACGGCAGGCTTCTGTGACAAAGGCTGCGAAGGCGCTGGGAGCAAGCTGAGGATCGGCGCGCTGCTACGAAATTGCCGGGCGCTGGACCTGCGCGGCGCTCTCTCTCCGCTTGTGAAGCAAAGCGAGACCGGCGGGGGTCACGCGAACGAGCAAGCGGCCGTTCGTGGAGGTGGTTTCCAGCAGTCCGCGATCCGTCGCATCCTCCCAGACCGTCAGCCTGGGGCAGGAAGTTCGCCAGGCGTCCAACGTCTCCTGATAGGTGCGGTCCTTCCCGTGCACCCACTCGAGGAGGTCGAGGATCAGGTTTTCCACTGTGTCGCTCATCGACTGTGACTGTTTCAAAATTAGATATGTGGCGCTCATAAATTGGATGCGGGCCGGGCGGTCTCGATTCGCAAGCGCTACGGCTGGTGCACCGAGCTGAGGGCGAGTTCGCGGGCGCGGCGGAGATCGAGTTTGCCGGTACCGAGGTAGGGCAGAGCTTCCACACGGAAAAAATTGTCGGCGCGGGGAATCCACAGGTTGGGCAGGCCGCAGCCGGGCAGCCGCTCGAGGCACTCCTTTAGTTTTTCATCGGGCAGAGTGTGGAGGACGACGAGCCGCTCGCCTTTGCGCTCGTCGGGAACGGCGGAGACCACGAACGTCTGCTCCGTGGTTCCGGCAAGCTCCTGGAGTTTTTCCTCCACACGGCCGTGCGGCACCATCTCGCCGCCGATTTTGCTGAAGCGGCTCAGGCGGTCGGTGATGGTGAGGAACCCGTCTTCGTCGCGCATGGCCACGTCGCCGGTGACATACCAGCCGTCGCGGAGCGCCTGCGCGGTTTTTTCCGGACGGTTTAGATAACCCTGCATCACGTTGGGACCGCGGACGAGCAGCATGCCGGGCTGGCCCGCGGGCAAAGGCACGATCTCGCCGCGTTCGAACGCCTCCGCGTCCATGATGCGCACGCTGATTCCCGGAAGTGGATGGCCGATGCGCCCGCGCTTGCCTCCCACCTGCCGAAAGCCGGGGCCGCGATAGTCGGGCGCATTCACAGCCACGACGGGAGAGCACTCCGTGGCGCCGTAGCCTTCCAGCGGGCGCAGCCCGAACGTGTCTTCAAATGCCAGCGCAACGCGCTCCGGAAGTTTTTCCGCGCCCACGAGCACGTAGGCGAGGCTGCCGAATTGCTCGGGTGTGCAGCGGCGCATGTAGGCTTGCAGAAACGTAGGCGTGGAGAGCAAAAAGGTGACGCGGTACTGCTCGACCAGCGCGCCGATGGCGCGGGAATCGAGCGGGCTGACGTGATAGACCACGCCGAGGCCTTCGACGGCGGGAAGCATGAGCGTGACGGTGAAGCCGAAGGAATGGAAGAAGGGAAGAATGCCGAGCAGGCGGTCGCGGCGGTTGAGCGCAAACGACTGCGTGACCTGCTCGATGTTTGCGGCCACGTTGCCGTGCGAAAGCACCACGCCCTTCGGCTCGCCGGTACTGCCGCTCGAGAAAATGATCGTGGCCGTGTCTTCCAGGCGCGAAGCGCCGTCACGGCCCAGGGCGCGGAAGAGCATCGGGCGCGGGAGGAACCACGCCATCGCCGCGGCCCTGAGTTTTTCAGCGATCCCGGCGCCCTTGGTGATCTCTTCGAGCAGGAGCATGCGTCCCGGAACCTGGAGCTTCAATTTGTCTAGGAAAGCCTGCGCGGTGAGCACGGTCTGGAGCCCGCACTGGCCGGCACAGGAGGCGACGCCTTCGCTCGACATGGTGTAATTCAGGTGCACGGGCACTTTGCCCAGCAGGAGCGCGGCGTGATTCACCAGCGCGCCGGGAACAGAAGGCGGCAGGAGGATGCCGACCATCTTCTGGTCCTGCCAGTGGGGGCGCAGTCGGCGCGCCAGGAGGATCGCGCCCGTGAGCGCGGCGTGAAAACGCACGGTGCCGCGCTGTCCATCGGCCGTGGCGAAGCGGAAGGGATGTGCGCGCGCCGTGCGGACTATTTCGGCGTCGAGCGGCGGGAGCGAGCGCATGCGCTCGGTGGTGGCCTCGGCGCTCAGTTCTTCGACGGCCTGGCGCACTTCCGGTGCGGTCGCCGTCGCGGGCAGCGGAGGGCCGAAACTCACGGTGACGTGGTAGGGAATCTGCTTCGGCATCTTCCACAGGAAGCGGCCGCGCTCGAAGCTGA
>JASHSV010000177.1 GCA_030038535.1 Candidatus Acidiferrales bacterium | reverse complement strand
CCCCTGGCGGGATAGCCTTGGGAGTGGCGAGAGACGAGCGCCAGCACGACGGCCATAGCTCCCAGCAGGAGCAAGGATACGATCCAGGGCACGGCGCGCTCGGGGCGCAGATACGCGTTTGCCAGATCGAGCAAGGTCCCGAGCGCCAGCAGCCCGGGAGCGAAGTAATACCACGTTGGCTTGGGTTCCATAATCAGACTTCTCCTTTCGAGCAAGGTCCCGAGCGACAGCAGCCCGGGAGCGAAGTAATGCCACGTTGGCTTGGGTTCCATAATCAGACTTCTCCCTTCAGAGCGCGACGCTTCGTTCCGGCATTCGCGGCTGGTGGGCGCGCACCTTCCTGCGGCTCCAGGTTCCATCCCAGCGTATGGGCAAAACCGAGCAGCGCGTCTTCCAGCACCGACATTTTCAGCCTGTAGGTGATGGTCCTTCCGGTCTTTTCCGCCGCGATCAGGCCGGCTTCCTGAAGGACGGAGAAATGGGCGGACATGGTGGGTTTGGAGACCGGAAAATGCTCAGCGAGTTCTCCGGCGGACATGGGGCGCTGGCGAAGGAGCTGGAGGACGCGCCTGCGAGTAGGGTCGGCGAGGGCTTTGAAGACGCTGCTCACGTCTCTATATTTAGCTAAATATCGAACTATTGTCAAGGGAAAAATTCCGGGACAGGTGACTGGTGACGGGCGCTAGGGCATCACGGCGCCGGCCGGCGGGCGCCTTTGGGAGACCCTGGGGCAGGCGGGTGCTGAGCCAGAAGTAGTTCCATGACGAGCGCGTCCTCCGGAGGGTCCAGGTAGTAGCCGGGAGAGACGAGCCGGCGCTGGAAGCCGAACAGCTCGTTGAGGCGAATGATGCGCACGTTGCTCTTCCGCATGTTGGTCACAATGACGCCGAACCCGCGTGCGCGGGCGTATTCGATTTGCCAATCTTTTTGCTTGCGGCCCAGCCCGCGGCCGCGATACTCGGGGAGGATGCCCGTGCTGACAATGTGGACGCAGCCGGGCCGCGGAGTCAGATCGAAATCGACGTGCGGATGAAATGCAGCGCAGCCGACGACGCGGCCGTCCTCAAACATCCAGTAAGAGTCGAACTCGAGCCAATCTTCCGCGAAAAAGAGGTCGCCCGGATACTCGGCGAAGATTTTCTGATCGAGTTGGTGGAGCGTATCCAGTTCGTCGGGCAGTTTGACTTGGCGGAATTCGATCATGAAAGAGACCGGCAAGATTGAAACTCGAGAGCGCAGGCCAGCCGTACACGCACCTCGAAGGTGTTGCTGAAGTCCGGGCAGACAGCGCGCGCTACTGGGTGATGGTCTTGACGACGTCGCCGGCTTTGAATCCGGAGCCGGAAACAGCGACGGCGATGGACGATTTCTCGTCCACGTCGGTGATTTTAATGACCCCAACCTGATTGGCCAGGCGGCGGATCACCTGTCCGGTGGAAGGATCCTTGATCTCCTTGGTGACGCGTTCAACCGTCATCTGATCGCCGACGTGAATGCCGGAGCTGGCGTTGACGTTGAGTACAATCGTGTCGCCATCGACGGCGGCGATCAGGCCTTGTACCTTGATGACCCGGGCCTGGAGCTTGGGGGCATCGGCAATCAATCCGTCGCTCATCTGCTTGGTCGCGTTGTTGATGGCCTCGCCGATGATCGTGTTGCGGAAGTCGCTGGAACCGAAGTCCACATGCCCGCCGCCAAAGCCGCTCCACCCGCCGCCGCCGCCCGTGAGCGAAGTGGCCGAGCGGGAAGACTCGCCATGCCCATCGGCCACGGCCAAGATTTCCGCGGTGTCAATGTTCACGATGCGCGCGTCAATCGTGACGATGGCTTTGCTCTCCTTGTGAGAGACGCCGCCGAGGCCGAAGCGTCCCAAGCCGCCGCCGGCGCCGCCTACGTTCTGGTTCTTGGTTTCGTTGCCGAACTGCGTGATGTCGCCTACGATGATCGCGTCCACTCCGAGAATCTGGCCCAATTTGGCGGCGGAATTAGGATTGGCTCGGTCGCTATTGGAAAAATTCTGCTCCTTGAGAATCTGGTCCATTCTCTCGCGTTCAATCACGGAATACGTTCCGTCCTGCACGAGAAAGCGAACCAGCAGGTCAACAATTCCTTTCCCGATGTCAATGTCGGTGCCAAAAACGGCCTGCGACTGGGAACGAACCGTGGCGTAATTGAAATCCAGAATCGCCACACGCTTCTTGCGGCCCTGCGGCTGAGCAGGCGGGGCCGCGCCGCCGGCAGCAGGCGGCGCCTGCTGGGCTTCCGCCAGCGCCGTCGCGAAACACAGAAGTCCTACGGCGGCGATCAATAGCTTCTTCATTGCGATCCTCCCCGAATCCTTCCCAAAGGGGCCGAGCACCCCGGGCGACATCCCGAAAATTCTACTGCGCGTCCGGCTGGTGTCAACAGTCGAAAATCGCGAGCTAAGCGCGGGCCGAAGGATAAAGAGCGTCCCATTTTCCCTGGGCGCGGAGCAGAAGCTCGACCACCTCGCGAAGCGCGCCGTCGCCGCCGCGGACGCGCGTGGTGTAGTGCACCCGGCGTTTCACCTCAGTGGTGGCGTTGGCGACGGCAACGGCCAGGCCGACGCGTTCGAGAATGACCAGGTCGGGAAGATCGTCGCCCACGTAAGCGGTTTCCTCAGCCGAAACGCCGGCGCGCGCCAAAATGTCTTCGAAGGCGGGGAGTTTTTCATGGATGTGCATGGAAACGAATTCCATGCCCAACTCGCGGGCGCGTTGCGTCACAGCGGCCGAGCCGCGGCCGGTAATCATTCCGGTGCGAACGCCGGAGCGGCGCAATAGATTGAGGGCCACACCATCCTGGCTATGGAAAACGACCATTTCGGTGAATGAGCCGTCGGGCATGGAAAGCAGGTGAATGCCGCCGTCGGTCATGGTGCCGTCCACGTCCATCAACAGGAGCCGGATGCGCCGTGCGCGGCGAAGTACAGAGCGAGAGAATTTGAGAGTGGACGATTTGGATTCCATTTCGCGAAGCAGGCAGGGTAACACGGAGGGTCCAGGGGAGAAAGGCGGCGCTAGTTAGAACAGTTGCAGGGTCCACAGGTCGTGGATGTGGAGGACGCCCAGGACGCGGCGATCACCGTCCGCAACCACAACGGAGGTGATGTGGCGCTGTTCCATGAGATTGAGCGCGGCGCTGGCAACCTGGTCCGGCGGAATCGTGACGGGGTTGGGCGTCATGCAGTCGCGGGCGGTGAGATCGAAAATGGCGGCCTCTTTGGAAGCCATCAGGCGGCGCAGGTCGCCATCGGTCAGGATGCCGAGGAGTCGGCCAGCGGAGTCGACCACGGTGGTCATACCCAGGCCTTTCTTGCTCATTTCATAGATGACGTCGGGTATTTTGACGGTGGCGAAGACGCGCGGGCAGTCGTCACCCGCGTGCATGAGCTGGCTAGCGCGGCGGAGCTTGCGGCCCAAGTGGCCGGCGGGGTGAAGGGCGGCAAAATCCTCGGGGTTGAATCCGCGGCGCTCCATCAGGGCGATGGCCAGCGCGTCGCCGAGCACGATGCAGGCCGTGGTGCTGGCCGTGGGAGCGAGGTTGAGCGAGCAGGCCTCCTCGCGCACAGAAACGTCGAGCACCAGGTCGCTCGCGGCCGCGAGTGTGGAGCGCGGCTTGCCGGTCATGGTCACCAGCCGGCAGCCGAGGCGCTTGATGGTCTCGAGCAGGAGCAGGACCTCTTCGTTTTCGCCGCTGTAGGAAATGGCCAGCACGGCGTCGTCGCGCAGCAGCATGCCCACGTCGCCGTGGAGAGCTTCGGCAGGATGCAAGAACGAGGCCGGGGTTCCGGTCGAGGCCAGCGTGGCGGCAACTTTGCGGCCAACGAGCCCGGATTTGCCCATGCCGGTCACCACCACGCGGCCTTTGCAGGCGAAGAGCATCTCGACGGCCTCGTGAAAGCGCTGGTCGAGCCGCGCCAGGAGATCTTCGATGGCCTGCGACTCAATGCGCAGGACGCGGCGGGCGGATTCGAGGCTGTCGCGCGCGGTCATGAGCGCACGGCCGCGGAGATTTTTTGGAGTTGGCGGAGCAGGCCGGGAAGCTGCTCGATGGGCAAAGCATTGGCGCCGTCGGAGAGTGCGCGCGAGGGGTCCTCGTGAACTTCCAGGAAGATGCCCTCGACGCCGGCCGCCATGCCGGCGCGGGCCAGCGGGGCAATAAACTCGGGCTGGCCGCCGCTGGCCTTTCCCGCTGCGCCCGGAAGCTGAACAGAATGCGTGACGTCGAAGATGACGGGATAGCCGAAGCGGCGCAGGACAGAAAACGAGCGCATGTCCACCACTAGATTGTTGTAACCGAACGAGGCGCCACGCTCGGTGATGAGGATAGAGTGATTGCCGGTGGCGGCGATTTTATCGATCGCGTTGCCCATGTCCCAGGGAGCGACAAATTGCCCCTTTTTGATGTTGACGGCGCGGCCGGAGCGGCCGGCGGCGACCAGAAGATCGGTTTGGCGGCAAAGGAAGGCGGGGATTTGCAAGACGTCGCAGACCTCGGCGGCAGCAGCCACCTGAGCAACTTCGTGAACGTCGGTCAGCACCGGCACGCCCGTGGAATCGCGGATTTCGCGGAGGATGCGGAGGCCTTCGGCCGGTCCCGGGCCTCGATAGGAACTGGATGAGGAGCGATTCGCCTTGTCATAGGAGGCTTTGAACAGCAGAGGAAAACCCTCGGCCGCGGCGACCTCTTTCACGCGACGAGCGATCATCGTGGCGTGCTCTTCTCTTTCGATCACGCAGGGGCCGCAGATCAGGATGGGAGGCTGGCTTCCGCCGATGCGGACCGGGCCGATGGAAAATTCACGCGTGCCTGTCATGTAGGATCGAGGGAGAGCGCTCGACTGGGTAGCCTATTCTGGCAGGCCGGAATTCGCAACGGCGAGGAAGGACGAGAGGAGCATCGCGAGGAACCGCGCGGACGCATCTTCTACAAATGTAGCGGCCTAGCCAAGGAACCGCCGACGAGTGCCGGTTTGCGAGAGTCGGCATCAACCTGTATCGTAGTCAGTGCATCATAGGAACATGCCCAGCCAACCAGGGCTCGCAGTTTCCGTAGATTCGAGCAAATCTAATCACTGAGGGCATGAGAACGGGAACGAGGCGGCTGTCGGCACAAATTATTGTGATAAGCGTCACAGTCGCTCTGAGTGCCGCTGCCGGGGGTGTGTGGGCCGGTGGCGACCCTCCGCCGGAAACACTCGACTCCGCACAGGTGGTGGCGCGGATGGTGGCGCGCAACCGGGAGC
>JASHSV010000176.1 GCA_030038535.1 Candidatus Acidiferrales bacterium | reverse complement strand
CGGCGGACGGATTTTTTATTCGAAGCGGCTGGCAGAACAGGACCTTTCGGTGCTGTATGAGCGCAATGGAACGAGCGGCGCGGAGGAAATGCTGGTGGATCCGCACCCGATGAGCAAAGACCACACGACGAGCGTGAATTGGGAGGCGATCTCACTGGACGGGTCGCTCGCGGCGTATGGAGTGCGGGAGGGCGGAGCGGATGAGGTGGCGGTGCACGTGCTGGACGCGGCGACGCACAAGGAGCTGCCGGACAGCCTTCCGCGCGCGCGTTACCTCCAGCTGGAGATTGCTCCGGACAAGGGCGGGATTTATTACTCGGTGAGCAAAAAGGAGGGCCCGCGGGCTTACTACCATCGATTCGGAAGCGATCCGGCGAAAGACGAGGAGATTTTCGGGTCGGGGTACGGGCCGGAAATGCTGATTGCGCTTTCGCTCTCGGAAGACGGCGGCTACCTGGTGCTGCACGTGCTGCACGGCTCAGCGGCCGATTACACGGAAGTCTATTACAAAGACCTGAAGACGAATGGGCCGATCACGAACCTGGTGAAAGGGTCGGGCGACCGGTTTACGGCGCAGATTGCGGGCGGGCAGGCGTTTATCCAAACGAACTGGAAGGCGCCGAACGAGCGGATTCTGGTGGCGGACATGAAGAATCCGGCCATGGCGAACTGGCGCGAAGCGGTTCCAGAGGGGAAATGGCCGATTCAGGGAGTGTCGCTGGCGGGGGGCAAACTGCTGGTGGGGTACACGGAAGAGGCGACGTCGCGGCTGCGTCTCTATGAGGCGAGCGGAAAACTGGACCGCGAAGTGACGCTGCCGGCGCTGGGCACGGTGAGCGGGGTGATGGGAAGATGGAGGAGCGAGAGCGTGTTTTTCGGGTTCCAGTCGTTCACGATTCCGCAATCGGTGTACCACCTGGACACGAAAACGGGAGCGGTGGAGAGCTGGGCGAAGCCCTCGCTGCCGATCCATACGGGAGGGATCGAGACCGAGCAAGTGCACTACACCTCGAAGGACGGGACGCAGATTCCCATGTTTCTGGTGCACCGGAAGGACGTGAAGCGCGACGGCGCTCGCCCGGTGCTGCTGACCGGGTACGGCGGATTCAACGTGAGCGAGACGCCGACCTTCAACGCGTACGCCGTGCTGTTTGCCGAGCATGGCGGGATTTACGCGCTGCCGAACCTGCGGGGCGGCGGGGAATTCGGGGAAAGCTGGCATAAGGCGGGGATGCGGGAGAAAAAACAGAACGTGTTCGACGATTTTCTGGGCGCGGCGGAATGGCTCGTCGCCGAGAAGTACACCGAGGCCAGTAAATTGGGAATCCGCGGAGGAAGCAACGGCGGGCTGCTGGTGGGCGCGGCGGTGACGCAGCGGCCGGATTTGTTCGGCGCGGTGGTGTGCCGGTATCCGCTGCTGGACATGCTGCGATACCAGAATTTTCTGGTGGCGAAATTCTGGGTTCCGGAGTACGGCTCGGCGGACCGGACGGGCGATTTCCAGTATTTGCGCGCGTACTCGCCGTATCAGAACGTGAAGCCGGGAACGAAGTATCCGCCGGTGCTGTTTGTGACCGGCGACAGCGACACGCGTGTGGCGCCGCTGCATGCGCGAAAGATGGCGGCGGAGATGCAGGCGGCGAACGGATCGGATAAACCGATCCTGCTGCTCTACGACACGCAGTCGGGGCATTCGGGCGGACGGCCGATAGCAAAACAGATCGAGGAGACAGCGGACGAGATGGTGTTCTTGTTCGGAGAGCTGGGAGTGTCCGTCAGTCCCTGAAGCCTGGAGGAAGCAGCCGGCGAATCGCCGAGCAGTCCAGCAAACATGCGCCTGTTCGTGAAAAAGCATTCCCTGCTCCTGTATTTCCTGTTCGCCTTCGCATGGTGGTGGGGCGGTATCGCCCTCAACGAAACCAGGTTGTTTCATTTCTGGTCGCTCATGATCGGGGCGCTTGCGCCCACAATTTCCGCTCTCACCATCATCGGCATTTCGGAGGGCGAGCCTGCGCTGAGGGAACTCGTGGGACGCCTGGGGCGATGGCGGGTCAACTGGAGGTGGTATGGGATCGCCCTGGGCCTGCCGGTCGCCGAAGGTCTGATCGCCGCCGGCGTTGCCTTGTGGCTCGGCGTGTTCAACGCGGCGCGGATCAACCTGGACATGCTGAGGGCCACGCTGCCGGGGTTCTGGACCGTTTTCTTGTTCGCAGGGATCGAAGAACTCGGATGGCGTGGCTACGCGCTCCCGAGGCTCATGACGCGATACAACGCAGTGATTGCCAGCCTCCTTCTCGGCACCATTCACGCCGTGTGGCACTGGCCGCTGGTCCTGCTGCCCCACTCGTATTTGAGCGATGTTCCCGTGGTTCCCTACACAGTTTCCATTGCCGCTGAGGCTATCGTGCTCACCTTGATCTTTCGGAACACCGATGGCAGCGTGCTGCTCGCCGCGCTTTTTCACGGCATGATTAACCTTTCCTTCCCCCTGTTCGACGGCATTGAGCCGCGCTGGATGCCGTGGTTCAAATGCTCGGTGGATGTGGCTGCGGGAGTCGCGGTGGTGTTCGCCGCCGGGACGAAGCTGACTTGGAGCGGGAGACCTCGAATCGAAGCCGAAGCGGCGTGACGGCGCAACGACCCATAGGGAAGGTCCCGAAGCTTCGGGACGGGATCGTAGACCGTGACGACCCGAATCCAGCAATCAAAGCGAAAAACGAGCGATGAGATTAGGGCACGGCATGCCGTGCCCCTACGGCGCGAGGCGGTTGTATTTTTTCAGGACGTCGCGGAGGCGGTCGTGCGGGAGCGCGATGGCGGTGTGGCCGTCGCGGCCGGTCATGGTATCCGCGGCGACCATCGCGTTGATGACGGCTTCCTCAGTGGCCTGAACGGTGGCGGCGAAGAGCGGATCGATCGCATCGTTGGAGAGCATCCCGACGGGAACGACTCCTTTGGGCGCATCGACACCGGGATTGGCGGTGGAGAAGGCGATGAAGATGTCGCCGGAACCGTTGCCGGAGATTGAGCCGTCGCGGCCGAGGCCGAGCGAAGTTCGGCGGGCAAGGCGCTTGAGCTGGTGGGGAAGGAGCGGCGCGTCGGTGGCGACGACGATGATGATGGAGCCGCGATCGAGCATGCCGTCCGTGAGCGCGCCGGCGTAGGCGGGCTTATCGGGAATTTCCTTGCCGACGGGGACGCCCGCGATACGCAGATTGGCGCGGCGGCCGTAATTGCACTGGACGAGAACGCCGATGGTGTAGCCGCCCTGCTGCGCGGAGAGCACGCGCGAGGCGGTGCCGATGCCGCCCTTGAATTCGTTGCAGATCATTCCGGTGCCGCCGCCGACGCTGCCCTCATCGACCGAGCCGGCGTGAGCCGAGTCGAGCGCAGCAAAAACGTGCTCGGGTTTGACGTGGAAACCATTTATGTCGTTGAGCCAGCCGTCCCAGGTTTCGGCGACGACAGGGAGCGACCACCAGTACTGGTCGGCTGCAGGAGCGCCGCGACGGACGCGCCAAGCGATGACGGCGTCGCGAACGACGCCGACGCTGTGGGTGTTGGTGATCATCACAGGGCCTTCGAGAATGCCGGACTCCTCGACCCAAGTGGTTCCGGTCATTTCGCCGTTGCCGTTGAGTGAAAACCAGCCGGCGAAGACGTTGTTGTTGCCGTTCTTGCCGCGGGGGAGGATAGCGGTCACGCCGGTGCGAACCGGGCCTTGGCCGACGACGAGCTTCCCTTCTCCGCTAATGAGCGTGGTATGGCCGACCTCGACGCCCGCAACGTCGGTGATGGCATTGAGAGGGCCGGGCGCGCCGTCGAAAGGGACGCCGAGATCGCGCGCGCGAGGCTTGGCGGGAGTCTGCGCGGCGGCAGAGCCGACGAGGAGGGCCTCACAAAACGACGCGGCGAGAAGATTGCGCAATCTTGCGGCGGAAAATCCGAATAGGTTCATCTGGCTAATCCTCCAATCGGGTCATGCGATTTGGGCGACGGCGGCCTGAAGGGCCGAGGCAATCTGAGCGATTTCGGCGCCGGTGATGATGAAGGGCGGGGCGAGCAGGACGTGGTCTCCCGCGGCGCCATCGGCGCAGCCCTGGATGGGATACACAGCGACGTTGTGGTCGTAGGCAATCTGGCGGACGCGCTCGGCGATGGCGGCAGAGGGAAGGAACGGAGCGCGGGTCCTGCGGTCGCGCACAAATTCGACGGCGAGAAGAAGGCCGCGGCCGCGGACGTCGCCCACGACGGGTGAAGAGGAGAGCGGCTCGAGCGCCTGACGCAACGCGGTGCCGATGGCGGCGACGCGAGCGAAGAGATTTTCGCGTTCGAGGATATCCAACACCGCGTGGCCGGCGGCCATGGAAACAGGGTGAGCCTGATAGGTGAAACCGTGGGGGAAGCCATGGGAGCCCGCCGCGATTGTTTCTGCGACGTGTGGCGCGACCAGCACGGCTCCGAGCGGGGCGTAGCCGCTGGCAACGCCTTTGCCGACCAGAATGATATCGGGAGAGACGCCCCAGTGATCGACGCCAAAATGTGCGCCCGTGCGGCCCATGCCGGTCATGACTTCATCGGCGATGAGCAGGATGCCGTGGCGGCGGCAGATATCGGCGATGCGCTGGACGTAGCCGTCGGGAGGCTCGGCGGCACCGAGCGTGGCGCCGGAAAGCGGTTCGAAGAGAAACGCGGCAATCGTATCGGGCCCGGATTGCTCGATGAATACTTCGAGATCGTCGGCGCAGGCGAGGCTGCACTCGGGGAAGGTTTTTTCAAAGGGGCAGCGGTAGCAGTAGCAGGGGGCGATGTGTCCCCAGTCGTAGAGAATCGGAAGAAAGGGCGTGCGGCGGGAGACATTCGCGGAGACGGACAAGGCGCCGAGCGTGGAGCCGTGATAGCTCTGGCGGCGGGCGAGCATCCGGATGCGGTGCGGCTGGCCGCGGTCCACGTGATATTGGCGCGCGAGCTTGAGGGCGGTTTCGGTGGCTTCTGAGCCGCCGGAAGTGAAAAACACGCGGCCAGCATCGCGGAAGGTTGGAGGGGCAAGGGCGCGAAGACGCTGGGCGAGGCGTTCTGCGATCTCGGTGTGGAATTGCGAGGTATGGGCGAAGGCGAGCGAGCGGGCCTGCGCGGCCATGGCGTCGGCAACCTCTGCGCGGCCGTGGCCGATGGAGACGACAGCGGCGCCGCCTGCGGCGTCGAGAATGCGGTGGCCGTCGGCGGTGAAGATGTAGCAGCCCTCGGCGCGCGCCGCATTCGGATAATTCTTCCGGAAGTTTCGGGGAAAAAGAGCCTGGGTCATGGGTGACGAAGGATGACGGCGGGATTCTAGCAGGAATCGACGGGAGTGCAGCGAATCCCGAAGGATCGGGACGCTGCGCTGGGCGGGCTGTGCTACTGTGCGCGCGATGGCGAGCAGATCAACTCCGCATTTGGTGCGAGCCATTGGCCGGTGGAGCATGACGGCCATGGTGGTGAACGGAATCGTAGGCAGCGGGATCTATGGGCTGCCCTCGGAGATTTCAGGGCTGCTGGGACCGGCGGGTCCGTGGGCGTATGTGATTGCGGCGGCGGGCACAGGCGCAGTGATGGCCTGCTTTGCGGAAGTGGGCTCGCAATTTCCGGAAGCGGGCGGGCCGTACCTCTACGCGCGGGAAGCGTTCGGGCAATTCTGGGGAATCGAAATGGGCTGGCTGAACTGGCTGGTGCGGCTGGCATCGGCCGCGGCGAACGCCAACGTATTTCTGGCCTACCTGGCACAGTTTTTCCCCGGAGCGAACGCCCCGTGGGCGCGTGCGGCCGTGCTCCTGCTGCTGCTGGGCGCGCTGGCGGCGGTGAATGTGCGAGGGGTGAAAGCGGGCGCGGCGGTGAACAATGCTCTGGCGGCGGCAAAGCTCGTGCCGCTGGCCGTGTTTATTCTGGCCGGACTGGCGCTGGTGCGCGGGCCGGCGCCGACGGGCATAAGCGAGTTGCTGGCGCCGGGCGGGCCGAGCGGGAAAAACTGGCTGGAGGCGATCCTGTTGCTGGTGTTCGCGTATGGAGGATTCGAGATCGGACTGTTTTCCATGAGTGAAGCGCGAGATGTGCGACGCGACGCGCCGTTTGCGATGTTCACGGGAATCGCCGTGGTGCTTGTGATCTACACGCTGGTGCAGGTGGTGGTGCTGCGAGCATTGCCGGAGGCGGGTCCGAGCCAGGCGCCGCTGGCGGATGCGTCGCTGCGATTCCTGGGGCCGGCGGGCTGGGCGTTCCTGTCGGTGGGCGCACTGCTTTCGGTCTATGGCAATCTAAGCTCGAGCCTGCTGAACGGGCCGCGGCTGACCTATGCGCTGGCGGAGCGAGGAGAATTTCCACGGATGTTCGGGGCGGTGAGCGAGCGGTTCCGCACGCCATATGTATCGATCGTGATTTACGCGCTGCTGGCGTACACGCTCTCGCTCTACGGCACGTTCCGATGGAACGCGGTGCTGGCGGCGGTGGGGCGGGTGTTCACGTACGGAATCGTTTGCCTGAGCCTTTTTGCGCTGAGGCGCCGACAGCCGAATGCGGAAGCGTTCCGGTTGCGGGCAGCTCCGGTGTGGTGCGGAATCGGGATTGTGTTTCTATTGGCTGCGGCGGTGCGGATGAACCGGGGAAATTGGATTGCGATTGGAATCACGACAGCCGTGGCGCTGGCGAATTGGGCGTGGGTTCGCCAGCGCGCCCCCTCGGCTGCGGCATAGCGTCTATTTGAGGGGGAAGCAGTCGAGGTCGTTTGCGAACTGGAGCGGACCGGAATAACGCTTTCGAATCTCCAATTGTGTTTGTTCCTCCTTGCCCAAAGTTCGCAGCATACGGTGAGATAGCACCAGATTCCTGACGCCCGCGCCGGCGGCAATTTGTCCGATGACAGAAGGGGGCATGTGGAGGCGGCGTTCCAGTCCGGTCGCGCCCTCGGGGACGGCATTGTGGGCGACGAGTAGGTCGGCTTTTGCCGCTAACCGAACGAGGCCCTCGCCCTCGCCGTTTGTATCGCCACTGAACACGATCGCTTTGCCGCCGACCTCGACACGCCAGGCCAACGCGGGAACGGCACCGTGAACGACGTGCACGGCGAGGACACTGAGATCTCCGCTGTGGAAGACAGCGACGGGCTCCTGCGCCGCCGCGACGTTATGCGGCTCCATCTTGTAACTGCCTTCTTCCCCCGCCGCCAACAATTCGCTGAGATAGCGGTAGGCGCCTCGCTGGGCGCGGAAAAAATCGCCAACGAACTCGGTGGTTGAGGGCATGAAGTCGTTGCCGGGCGGGCCATAAATGGGCAGGGGGCGCTTGCGATCTTCGAACCAGGAGGATTTGATGAGCGCGGGAAAATCGGCACTGTGGTCCACATGAAAGTGAGTGAAGAGGATCACGTCGAGCTGGGACATCTGCGCTCCGCTTTCGCCGAAGCGGAGAGCACTACCGCCGCCGGCGTCCACCAGGACGCGAGGCCGTCCGTTCTGCCAAACCAGATAGCTGGACGAGGCGCGCTTGTCCTGGAGTTCGGGGCCTCCCGAGCCCAGCACCTGGACCACGACGCCGTCCGTGCCGCAGGTTTGCGCAGAAGCGGGCGGCGAAAGCACGCAAGTGAGAATGGGGGTGAGAAGGAATGGCAGAAGGGAGCTGCGGATGCGAAGCTCAAGCTCGCGAAAAAAGGGATGCACGTGAACGGCCCCCGTTCCAATCGACCGGAAGCGGAGTATAGCGCGGGGATGGGAGAGGAGGGTATGAATGGGAGGGGGAGAGGAGCAAGGACTACGGTCGGAAATCCCGAGGCTTCGGAACTTACCGTGACTACCCAGACTAAAGAGAGCCGGCGCGGGACCCCGAAGGGTCGGGGCAGGCGCCGGCGCTACGGAAGAG
>JASHSV010000175.1 GCA_030038535.1 Candidatus Acidiferrales bacterium | reverse complement strand
ATGTCAAGACGTGGCCTCGCGAGCCGAGCACGCCAATCTACTTGCAAAACACCCCGTCTACTTTGGCTTTTTCCGCTTCCGTGACCGCCTCCCAAGACGCGCAAAATCCTCGCACGCCGAGACCCCCCGGAAGGATCGGCTGTGTAACACCATTGGAATCGGTGGGCCGATTGGAATTCTTGAACCTCTTGGGAGGACGCACGCACCTGCTTTCTAAGCAGCGGTGTCCGGCTCCTGCGTTTCTAATTGTCGAAACGCGTTCCTAAATTTCAGTGACTTACGAGCTCGCGTGATCGTGCACAGTGGCTGGTTTCGGTCCTTTCCTGCACAGTTCATGCACATGCGGGGATGCGAGCCGAATGAGAATGCCCTAACTCTCACATGGTGAATGGGTTTGGTGGACGTGGCCGGGATCGAACCGGCGACCCCCTGCTTGCAAAGCAGATGCTCTCCCAGCTGAGCTACACGCCCACGGTGCAAACCAGTTTGGGGCAAGGCGGGGGAGCGGTCAAGAAGGCGCGCGCGCGCGTGCTGCTCCGGAGCAGAAATCCTTGAATCTCCTTGTGAGCGCGAACCAAGCGCCGGCTCCGCAGCAGGGAGGATCGTGATCCCGGCGATTACATGCCATAACTTTGTCATCCGCCGTGCGTCCAAGAAGTCGAGAGCCGGCAGGGAGGGGTGTGCAAAGGGGGATGCATGGAAACTCTGCTTCTGGATTTGAAGTATTCGCTGCGGGTGCTGGCCAAAAATCCCGGATTTCTTGCCGTGGCGGTGATTGCCCTGGCGCTGGGAATCGGCGCGAACACTGCGATTTTTTCGGTGATCAATGCGGTGCTGTTTCGGTCGCTGCCCTATCGCGACGCCGGACGGCTGGTGTGGCTGACGAACTTCGTGCCGGAACAGAGGCAGAGTCTCGTTTTCACGGATGTGTATGCGGGATGGCGAAGCCAGAACCATTCGTTCGAAAAACTGGCGGCCTATTCGACCGGGGCCGAGTACACGCTGACGGGAGCGGGAACGCCCCGGCGGCTGCGGGGGGCGAAGGTGACGGCGAGCTTTCTGGACGTGCTGGGCGTGACGCCGAAACCAGGCAGGAACTTTTCGCCCGAAGAGGACCACCCGGGAGGGACAAACGCAGTGCTGCTGAGCGACGGCCTCTGGAAGTCGAGCTTCGGAAGCGATCCGGGGGCCGTGGGGAAAACCATCGCGCTGGACGACACTCCGTACACGGTTGTGGGCGTGCTCCCGCACGATTTTGAGTTCCCGGAAAACACCCAGGCGGAAATCCTGGTGCCGATCCAGTTGAGCGACAGCAGCATTCAGATTCAGAACGGAAATGTAATGGTGAGAATCGAGCCGCTGGGCGTCATCGGACGATTGCGAGCGGGAGCGACGCTCGCGGGCGCGGTGCCCGAATTGGACGAGATCAACAAACGAGTGCTCAAAAGTCTGCCGGCGAACTTGAAGGGTCTGGACGAGGGGCGGGCGCAGGCCTACTCCCTGCACGATCACGAGGTGGGGAACGTGCGGCCGGCGCTCGTGGTGCTGCTGGGGGCTGTGGCGTTCGTGCTGCTGATCGCCTGCGCCAACGTCGCCAATCTGCAACTCGCGCGCGCGGCGAGCCGGGAGCGGGAGCTGGCCATCCGCGGGGCGCTGGGAGCGGGCCGCTGGCGGCTGACGCGGCTGCTGCTGACGGAAAGCGCGGCGGTGGCGCTGGCCGGCGGAACGGCGGGGCTGCTGATGGCGGCGTGGGTGATCCGGCTGATTCGACAGTACGGGCCGAGCACGACTCCGCATCTTGAGGACGCGCGGCTGGATGTGCGCGTGCTGTTGCTCACGCTCGGGTTGTCGCTTCTGACGGGGATTTTGTTCGGATTGGCTCCGGTGCTGGCGGCGTGTCGCGTGCCGGCCGATAACATGCTGAAGGAAACGGGGACGCGCGGCGGCACGGGAACGGGCGCGCGGCGCGCGCAGCGCGTGCTGATCGTGGCGGAGATTGCCCTCTCGATCGTGCTTTTCATCGGCGCCGGACTGCTGGTGAAGAGTTTCCGGAATCTGACGGCGATCGAGACGGGGTTCGATGCACACGGCGTGCTGACGGCGCGCGTGGCTCTGCCGCTGGACCAATATCAATCGCTCGACCGGCAACGCGGATTCTTCAAGCAATTGGTGGAGCGGCTCGAGGCGCTGCCGGGAGTGAAGGCGGCGGGAGCGGTGGCCTCAATGCCTTTCGGGGGGGACACAATGCTCTCAAGCATCCAGATCGAAGGAAAGGCGCCGACAGAGCTAACAGTAGCCAACGCGCCCATCGCGCGGCTGAATTCCGTGACGCCGGGATACTTCGCGGCGCTGCGGATACCGCTCGTCGCGGGGCGGTTGCTGGAGGAGCGCGACGGCGCGGGCGCTCCTAACGTGGTGGTGGTGAACCAGGCGTTCGTGCGGCGATTCTTTCCCAACGAGAACCCTATCGGACAGCGAATCTCCGCGGGAGCAATCTCCGGGCCGGGCGAGCCGCGGATGTGGACGATCGTGGGAGTGATCGGAGACACAAAACAACATGGACTGGCCAGCCAGACGATGCCGGAGGTGAACGCCTCGGTGCTCCAGTGGCCGCGATTCATGCTGACTCTGGTGCTGCGGACGAATCTCGAACCGTTGAGCCTCGCGACCGCGGTGCGGAATCAAGTGACGGCGCTCGACAAAAACCTGCCGCTCTACGGAGTGCGAACCATGGACGACGTGCTTGCGGCGGAGGTGGCCTCGCAGCGATTCAATGCAGGCGCGCTTTCCGCATTTGCGGGATTGGCGGTGCTGCTGGCAGCGGTGGGAATCTACGGGGTAATGGCGTATGCGGTGAGCCAGAGGAGGCATGAGATCGGCGTGCGCATGGCGCTGGGTGCCGGGCAGCGGACGGTGCAGGGAATGGTGTTGAAACAGGGGCTGGGGCTCGCCGTGGCGGGAGTGGGCATCGGCGTCAGCGCTTCCGCCGGATTGACGCGGCTGCTCGGCAACATGCTGTACGGAGTAAAACCATCGGACCCGGCCATTTTTACCGGTGTAGCCGGGGCGCTGGTTTGCGTGGCCCTCGCGGCGTGCTGGATTCCGGCGCGCCGGGCCACGCGGGTGGATCCTGTGATCGCGCTCCGATACGAATAGAAAGAATGGGGCTCCGCGGAATAGCGGAAGGGTTTCTCCCCTAGTGAAAACGGGACTTGGCCGCGGAACTCAAAAACCCGTTCCAGGCGGACCCCTTGATTTAGCGTGTCAGAGGGTGCTCATGCCGCCGTCGATGATGAGTTCGCTGCCGACGGTGAAGGCGGATTCATCCGAGGCGAAGAAGACGACGGCGTCGGCGACCTCGGAGGGACTGCCCCTGCGGCCGGCGGGCACTTGAGCCTCGAGGGACTTGATTGCTGCGTCGTCCATACCGATTTTTCCATACAAGGGAGTGGCGATGGGGCCGGGACTGACGGCGTTGACTCGGATGCCGCGCGGGAGGAGCTCGCCGGAGAGCGTACGGGCGAGCGTGAGCAGGGCGCCCTTGGTGGCGGCGTAGATGCTCGAGGCGGGCATGCCGATATGGGCGTTGATGGAGGTCATGAGGATAATCGACGCGGGATTGGCGAAGAGCGGGAGGAGGGCTTGCAGGAGAAAAAACGGCCCTTTGAAATTGATGTTGAAGGAACGATCGAACGCGGCCTCGTCCCACTGGCCGAGCGGACGGAAGTCGCCGATGCCGGCATTGAGGAAGAGCACATCGAGTGCGCCGAACGCTTGCCGGACGGCCTCAGCGACTTTCTGCTGGCCGGGAACGTCCCCGGAGTCCGAGGCGATCACCAGGACCTCACTCCCGAGCTCCTTCTGAGCGGCTTCGAGCGTCCGCGGATTCTTGCCGGTGATGGCGAGGCGCGCACCCTCGGCAAGAAAGCGCCGCGCGGTTTCCAGCCCGATGCCTGTGGTGCCGCCTGTAATCAGAGCCCGCTTGCCTCGAAGTCTGTTCACGCAGATGCCTCCGGCCGGAATTTATCTACTTGGGCCGAATCCATTAGACGCTGTGCACATCGCGCGGATGCATGGAATGTTTCGCCGTGAGCTGCACGGCGCCAGAAAGCCGCCGCTTGCAATCTTCGGCCGGGTGATGCATCTAATCGGTACTCCGGCTTATGTCAGACTTGGCGGCAACCCCCGGCAGTATGCCCGCCACGCAAAATCTGCGTGTGCGCGCGGCGGCACCCGCGCAGGAGGCCTGGCGTCCTTCGTTCAATCCCTGGCTCATCGCGGTGGTGGTGGCGCTTGCGGCGTTCATGGAAGTGCTGGATACGAGCATCGCCAACGTGGCGCTGCCGTACATGGCGGGGAATTTGGGCGCAAGCACGGACGAAAGTACCTGGATCCTGACGTCGTATCTGGTGTCGAACGCGATTGTGCTTCCCCTCAGCGGATTTTTCGTGAATCTGCTCGGACGGAAGCTGTACTTCCGCATCTGCATGGCCATTTTTACGGTGAGTTCGCTGATGTGCGGCCTGGCGCCCAGCCTGGGAACGATCCTCCTGTTCCGTGTGATTCAGGGTGCAGGCGGAGGGGGGTTGCAGCCGGTGGCTCAGGCGATCCTATCGGACACGTTTCCACCGGAGAAGCGCGGGCTGGCGTTTGCG
>JASHSV010000174.1 GCA_030038535.1 Candidatus Acidiferrales bacterium | reverse complement strand
TCGAATAACCTGCAATTTGACTTCAACTACACCTACTCACACGCCATCGACAACAACTCGACTGTCCCGCACGCCAACGGCAACTTCCAGCCGGGTGTCACAACTATCTTGTGCAGCTCCTTCAACCCGAATCAATGCCGGGGCAACGCCGAGTTCGACGCAACCCACCAGATCACTGTTGATTTCCTGTACGATCTGCCGTTTGGTCGGGGCCGAAGCTTCGGACGGAATGTCAACTGGTTCGTGAACGAGGTCATCGGCGGGTGGCAGATTACCGGGATCAATACGTGGCGTACAGGGCTGGCCGTGAACGTTGTCGACGGCGTCGCCAGCACCAACAGCCTTGCTGCCGATTCCGGCGACGTATTCATCGGACCGCAGTCCGCTCTGAACCAACACATCCATATTGAAGCCAACAACAACAATGCCGTTGAAATCTACGCGAATCCTGCCGCGGCACTTGCGGCATTCGTTCCGGATCTGGGCCTCGGAGAAGGCACTCGAGACAACCTGCGAGGGCCGCATTTCTGGGACCTGGATTTGGCAGTGTCCAAGAACTTCCCGCTTAAAAATGAGAGGTATCAACTCAAATTCGTGGCGCAGGCCTTTAACGCCCTCAATCACACAAACTTCGGTTTGCCCAACACCCAGGTTACGGCCGGCGCAGCGTTTGGAACGCTGACCAGCGAGGCAGGCCAGGAGCCGGATCGCGTCATGCAGTTCGCTTTGCGGTTCGACTTCTAAACCGCGAAGCAGCAAAGCTTAACAGGCGGGCCTCGCACCCTGGGGCCCGCTTTTCTTTTGCACGGGACAATTCAGGACGAATGAAGAGCTAAACGGTCTGCAATTGAGTTAGCCGGAAGGGATCGCCGGTCTTGTCGTGCAATTCGCGCCACAAGTTCTCCGGCTGCGCCATGAAGACCTCGACAACTCGTGGATCGAACTGTTTCCCCGAGAATCGCTGAATTTCCTCGCGCGCCGCGGATATCGGCAGGGCCTTGCGGTACGGCCGGTCCGAAATCATGGCGTCGAGCGTGTCGGCCACCGCGAATATCCTGGCGCCGATGGGAATCTGCTCCCCCTTTAATCCGCGCGGGTAGCCGGAACCGTCGTAGCACTCCTGGTGCGAAAGGACGATTTCGGCGGCTTCCTTCAGAAACGGAATCCTCTCCAGCACCGCGTACCCGATATCGCAATGCCGCCGCATGATTTCGCGCTCTTCCGCCGTCAGCGGCCCGGGCTTCGTCAGGATGCTGTCGGGCACTCCCATCTTGCCGATGTCGTGGAGGAACGCTCCGCGAGCGATATGCCGCAGCAGGCCCTTCTCCACTCCCATGGCTCGCGCGATGGTAATCGTAAACGCCGTAACGCGCTGGCAGTGTCCTTCGGTCTCCGCATCCTTGGCGTCCAGCGCCCCGCCCAACGCCTCCAGCGTGTAGTCGTAGGATTGTTCCAGGTCCTGCAGCGCGATCGAGAGCTGCTGGGTGCGCTCCGCGACCAGTTGCTCGAGGTCGCTCTGATACGTGCGGTTCTCAAGCACCAGGCCTCGATGCTCGAGCGCCCTGCGGACGCTCAGGTAAAGCTGGTCCTTCTCGAACGGTTTCAGAATGTAATCGTAGGCCCCCGCCCGAATGGCTTCGAGCGCGATCGAAATGTCGTGCATCGCCGTGACCATGATCACGGGCACGTCCGGGTCGTCCAGCCGCAGCTCGTTTAGCAGTTTCAGCCCGTCCATCTCGGGCATTACGATATCGCTCAGCACCAGATCGAACGAATCTTTTCGGAAGGCTTCCAGCCCCAGCTTGCCGTTCGAGCTGGTCGTGCACTCAAGGCCCTGCGCCTGCAGCAGGGTCGAGATGACCTCGCGAATCGCCTCTTCGTCGTCCACGACGAGAACTTTTTCTTTAGCCATGCGCGCCCCGTCCGATACGCCATTATAAGCCACGGCACATGTGCCGGGTGCGTTTGTTGCCGTATCTTGTAACCGTGTGCTAGGTTTCATAATGGCGCTTCAATATCCCCAAATTTGATCGCTGATTGCCGCGTGACGCGGCTTCGTCTCGTTTGATCAGGTCCCTGTGACATTTGTTTCCAACCCGGGATTTCTGGCCGTCGCGTTCATGGAGGGCTCCGCCGCGTTCATTCTGCTGGTCTTGTACTGGGTGCTGGTTCCCGGCATTGCCACGCGTTTCTTTCGATATTGGCTTGCCGGCTGGACCGTCTACGTAGCTCTCGAAGGCCTGCGCATCTATTCCCTCTGGCTCGGCGGCCCCTACGACCCGCGGTTTGTCCCGGCGCTGTCGGTGCTGGCGGCGGCACTGTTCCTCGTCTCGGTACTGGAATGCCGCGGGATGAGCAGTTCCCTGAAGTACGTCTGGCCGCTGGGAGGCATCGCGGCAAGCGTCCTGCTCGCTCTCGGGTCGGTCACCCGCACGCCCCATCTCCAGCGGGATGCCGAGTCTCTTTTCGAATGCCTTCTCTATCTCTCGGCGGGCTGGCTTCTCTGGCGCTCGAAGGTCCAGTATCGCGGGGTGGGGTGGAAGCTACTCGCGGGAGCCCTGGTGCTGCGTGGTCTCCATGGGTTGGACCGCGCCGACTGGGCGGCGCACTCCCTGGGTCTGTTCCGCGTCTCTTTTCAGGGCCTGTTTGGAATCATGATGGGCATCGCCATGGCGGTGCTCGTCCTCGAGGCAGGACGCGCCCGCACCGAGGATCTCAACGAGAAACTGCGCCGCTTGGCGTTGATCACGGCCGAGGCCACGCAGTCGTTCAAGGTTGACGACGCGCTCGAGGGCGTGCTGCGCCACCTGGTGGAAAGTCTGGCCGCCAGCCACGGCCTGGTGCTGCTGCTCGACGATCCCGGCCGGCCCGAGTCCGTTTCCGTTCGCGCCACGGTCGGTTTCTCGGACAGATTCCGCAAGCAGGCTGCGCGGAACTCATCCAGCGAGCCTTGGGTTCAGGAAGCGCTCCGTCGAGATACTCCGCTTACGTCTCATCGCGATGACGCAGATGGCGCTATCCCTCGATGGATGGAAACTGAAAAGATCGCCACGCTCGTGCTCATCCGCATCCTCGGTAAAGAAGGACCTCTCGGGCTCCTCGGAATCGGCTCCTCTACTCCCCGAGCTTTCGAGAGCGAAGAAGAGCACTACCTCGCCAATGTTGCCAACCTCCTCGGGTTGACCGTTCAAAACGTGGCCCTGTTTGAAAGCGCCGCAGCCTCGCGCCGCCAGTGGCTCGACACCTTCGACT
>JASHSV010000173.1 GCA_030038535.1 Candidatus Acidiferrales bacterium | reverse complement strand
GTCCATGGAATGTTATGCGGTATTAGCCCGCCTTTCGGCGGGTTATTCCCCACTCGAGGGCAGATTGCCCACGTGTTACGCACCCGTGCGCCGTGCGCCAGTATTGCTACCGCGCACTCGACTTGCATGTGTTAAGCACGCCGCCAGCGTTCGCTCTGAGCCAGGATCAAACTCTCGTTTGAAACTGGTTGTTCTTTTCCTCCTCTTTTCCTCTCCGCAACGCGGAACGGAAAAGGAAGGGAGAACGAACTTATGTCGTTTGGCTGACTTGTTGAACCAAACGGGTTCTGGCTCGTATCACTCGATTGTCAAAGAACATACTCCCTGGCAGGCAGGAAGGCCTTGAGGCAATTAGAAATTCTACGAAATCGCGGCTCCCACGTCAAGCTGCTTTCTACTCCACTTTTTCGTTTCCCCCGCCTTTCCACAGGCCCTTCCACAGCGCCCTCCCGGGGCACTTTCATGCGCCTCCTTCGCGAGGCCGCCCCGATGCCCGCGATTTCCCTTTTGCGCTTCCCGTTCGGGCTTTCCTCTGATATGGTGCCTCTCTCCGCAGGGGCTCCCTAGGGCCACGCGGCGTAGCTTCCCCGGCCGGATTGCGGCATGGAGCTGCAAAAAGGAAATCGCAAATGAAGACTTCTGCTCCTGATGTGATCTCTCCGCACCCGAACCGCCCGCGCAGGGGCATTCGTCGCGGTGCCGGACTGCTTCTACTCGCTGGCGCTGCGCTCCTCGCCCTGCCCGCAAATGGTTTGTTCGGCGGCCAGGCGGGCAAGGCCCAGCCTGCGGACAATTCGTCCGTGCCTGACTCTCAGTGCGTCATTGGCCTTGAGGGTATCTCGCACGGCTCCAAGGGCACCCTCAGCGTTCAGGGCGGGGCCCTGCATTTTGAGAAAGAGAAAAAGACAGCGGAAATCCCCATCGCCTCCATTACGGATATCTACCTCGGCAACGAGAGCCGGCAGGACATTACCGGCGCGGGAAAAGTGGTCACGATGGCCATCCCGTATGGCGGCGGACGGGTGCTCAGCTTGTTCTCGCATAAGGTTGAAGTGATGACCGTGGAATACACGGACGCGAACGGCGCGTTTCACGGAGCGGTTTTTGTGCTTCCGGAGAAACGTGCCACGCCGATGAGGGATCTGCTCGTGGCCCAGGGCGCCAAAACCACAACGCACGTGCCTGCACCGGAACCGGGACCGGATCAGAAGGAGCAAAAGCCATGAAGCGTCGCATCGGAGTTGGACTTCCCTTTACGCTTGGAGTCTTTTTCGCCGCGGCGGCGCTGCTTCTAGCCGGCACTCTGCTCGCCCAGCCGGGCGCACAGGACAAATCTGCGGCTGCGCAGCCGGCGCAGAAACTGAGCGCTTCGGCCATTCAGGTGGAGCGTGCCGTGATTCCTTCCGATTTGGTGATTCCGGAGGACTTCCGCGACGCCATCTATGAAAACGTGATCCTCGAGCTCCAAAAGACCAAGAAATTCCAGCAGGTTTACCGCAGCGGCGACCAAAGGGCCGCTGGTGTGTCGGATCTGGTCATTCTCAAGATGCTTCCCTCCGCCTACAAGGCGGGCAGCCAGAAACAGCGCGAGGTCACCACCGTTTCAGGCGGAACCTCCGTCAAGATCACCGTACAGTTCACCGACCGCAGCGGTAAAGTCCTGATGGAGAAACCCGTGGAAGGCAAGGTGCGGTTTTTTGGAGAGAACCTGCGCGCCACCTACGACTTCGCAAAGAAGGTTGCGGCGGTCGTGACCGAGTCCTTCTAGTCCGCGGCCTTCGCCCGGCCGGGGAACAATCCCGCGGAATCCGCGGTTCCCGCACGGCTACTGAGCATCGAAACCAGGATGGAGACGGGGCGCACAGAGCCGGTACCCGCCGCAGGTGCGTCCGCGTTTCGCAATCACAAGTACATCAGCGTCGAATCGTTCCGCAAAAACGGCGCCGGCGTGGCTGTGCCCGTCTGGTTTGCCGAGGAAAACGGAATTCTCTACGTCTATTCCGAAGCCGATTCTGGCAAGGTCAAGCGCATTCGGAATAACCCGCGCGTCCGCGTGGCGCCCTGCGATATGCGCGGCCGCGTGAAGGGCAATTGGGTCGAGGCCACCGCTCACATCCTGGAAGGCGCAGAAGCACGCCACGCCGATGATTTGCTCAACGCCAAGTACCCCTTCCAGAAGCGCTTTCTCGGTTTCCTCGCCAAATTGCGCCCTCACCCTCGCGCCTACATCGCCATCACTCCCTCCTGAGCCATGGCGCCCCTCCGGTGCCGCCTGCGCCCGTGCGCGCTTTGCCGGCGCCACGCTCGCATCCCGGCACTGGTTTACAATGGTTAGGTAATGGAACAGGCCTCGCAACGCGCCATCCTCGCCGCGCAACCCATCGAATGGACCCGCAGCGGCGTCGTGGTGCTCGACCAGCGGCAGCTGCCCGAGCACGAGGTGCGCAATACTTACACGGACTACAAGCACGTCGCCCGCGCCATCCGCGACATGGAAATCCGCGGCGCTCCGGCCATCGGCGTAGCCGCCGCAATGGGCGCAGCCATCGGCGTCCAGCGCTCCCTGGCTCGCACGCTCGACGAGCTTCGTGCCGAGTTCGAAACCATCTGCGCCGAGCTGGCCGCCACACGACCCACCGCAGTCGATCTCTTCTGGGCCATCTCGCGCATGCGCGCCGTCTTTGTCCAGGCCTGCCAGGCAGCGCTCGTGCGCAGCGCGCTGGCTCCCAGCCTCGACGACATCCGCAGCGCCATGGTGCACGAAGCCCAGCTCGTCCACCGGGAAAAGCGCGAACACGACCTGGCCATCGGCTGCCATGGCGCCTCCCTGCTCCCGCGCTCCGGCAGGGTCATGACCCAGTGCAACGCGGGCGCTCTCGCCACCGCTGGCATCGGCACCGCCCTCGGCGTTATCCGCATGGCCGTGTTCGAGGGCCACGACCTCGAGGTTTTCGTGCCCGAGACGCGGCCGTACCTCCAGGGCGCGCGCCTCACCGCCTGGGAACTGCAGCAGGCCGGCATTCCGCTCAAGCTCATCACAGACAATATGGTGGGCCACTGCCTGAAAACGGAAGATATCGCCGCCATCGTCGTCGGCGCGGACCGCATCGCCGCCAATGGCGACACGGCCAACAAGATTGGCACCTATCAGATGGCCGTCCTGGCGCGCGAGCATGGTGTGGCCTTCTACGTCGCCGCCCCGGTTTCCACCCTCGATCTCTCGCTCCCCTCCGGCGATGCGATTCCCATCGAAGAGCGCTCGCCGGAAGAAGTCACTCACGTGCGCGGCGTCCGCGTCGCCCCGGATGTGCCCGTCGCGCATCCCGCATTCGACGTCACGCCCTCCCAGTTCATCACTGCCATCATCACCGAGCGCGGCATCGCCCGCTCACCCTACACAGATTCTCTCGAGAAACTCGCCGGAAAGTAGAGGACGGGCTAGCTGTGCCGCATCACCAGCGGCGATAGGAAAATTCCTGCGAAAAGGAAGGCATTGTAGCCCAGATGCACCAGGTAACTGGCGAAAACCGAATGCGTGGCCGCTCGCACCGCCGTCAGCGCCATGCCCACGGTGACCAGCGTGGCAATCTGGCCCCATCCGCCCCAAAGCTGCGGCACATGCACCATCCCAAAAAGGATTCCGGTCAGCGCGATGCCCATGAAGATTCCGAATTTTCTCGCCAGCACCGGATACACGTAGCCGCGGAATACCGTCTCCTCTGCCAGTGGCGCGATCAGGATTCCAAACGCCATCAAATACTCCACTCCGCGTCGCGTGTTGAAGAGCGCCTCGATGGGCAGCTCCTTCGTCGTGTTGTAGAACTGTGAAGCCAGGTCCGCCCCGAATCCCAGCACCACGCCCGTCAGAAACAGCCCCGGGACCAGAATCCCCGCCCCCATTTCTCCCAGTCGCAGCCTCCGCCATCCTAGCGTCGGCCAAAACGCCTGCGCGGTCCTCCGATGGATCACCGCATAGAGAAACAGCAGAATCAAACCGAACCACACCACCTGCCGGCACACCACAAAGCCCGCATTCGTCTCCGCGAACCGCTCGATTTGCCCAGGCGCCACGCCGAGCCGCAGAATCACGAACGCGGCCATCGCATTCGTCAGCAGGTAGAGCATGCCCAGCGAAAAACAGAACAGGATCACCAGGTCGACGGTGTCCCAGGGCGTGGCCAGGTCGTTTGGCGCCGCGGGACTCGGCGGAGGTTCAGGCGTGAGAGTTGCGCTGGCGGAATCGCCCGGCTGCGGCTCACCCGGTTCGAGCGGTGGAATGGCGTCGCTGTTCACTGTTTGCGCCGGGTCTTGCGCCTGCCCGGACCGCCGGATTCCACCAGTGCCGCCGCCACCAGCGGCAGCAGGATCTCGTGGTGGCCCGTGATGGAATACCCGCGTGAACCCGCCCCGGCGGTCGGTCGCCGCACCACATTCTCCAGCGGTCGGTAATGCTGCAGGAAATCAAAATTCGCGGTCGTGATCGGTGCCAGCCTCGTTCCCAGATTTCGCACTACAGAGACCGCTTTCAGAAACACCTCCGGCAGTATCACCGCCGACCCCCAGTTCAGATACACCCCGCCGGGATGTATTCCTTTCACCATCGCGCAGAACAACCGGAAATCCTGGTGTGTTGCCGCACCCAGCGACGCCCCGTCCGCCGAAGGATGCATGTGCGGCGTGTCCGTGCCGATGGCCAGATGTACGGTCACGGGAATCCGCGCGCGATACGCCGCCACGAGCAGACTCTGTTCCGGACATTTTGCGCGCACCCGCCGGTTCGACAGCAGCTTCCCCGCCGCCTCGCCTAATCCGATTCGGCTCCGCGCCGCGCCCACCGCGGCTTCATTCAGGTAGAGCCCCGTTTCGTGCGCCATCCCGAATCGGCCGCTGCCCAGCACTTCTGGCACATCTTCCGACGTGCGCCCCACCATCGCGATTTCGAAGTCGTGCACCAACGCCGCGCCGTTCATTGCTACGCCGTCCACGTAGCCGCGCCGCATCAGATCGATCAGCACAGGCCCCAGCCCGACTTTGATCACGTGCCCGCCGATGCCCCACAGTACGGGCCGTCCCCGCCGATGCGCCGCCGCGATGGCGCTCACCACCCCGCGCAGGCTCTCCCCGGCCAGGATGTGCGGCAGCGAGTCGATCCACTCGCGAATTCCAGCGCCCCGCTGGTGCGGCCGCGCGAATTCGCGCACCGTCACTTTGCCCGCCCGGCGCGCCAGCGGATACGTCCGTATGCGCGCGAGCGGCAGCGGAGCCAGGTCGTAAATGCTCATGTGAATCTGAAGCACTCTAGCGCCGCGGGCCCGGCCAGGCAATTGCCGGCCTCACGTCATCCATTGTTCGGATTCCTCTTCGCTCCGCCGGTAGGCTTGCAAGATATCCTGCAGCCCCAGCACACCCTGCAGTATGTCGCGGTTGCTGCGGCGGACCACAGGTAGCAGGGGATGGTCTTCGATCAATCGCAGTGCGGTTTCCAGGGGCTCGTCGGGATGCAGTGTAGGCAGCCCGATCTGCGTGCACAGCGACCCGATCGTCGCGTCCTCTCCCAGCTTCGCCCCCGCCGATTCGAGCGCCGCGGCCGGAAAACTCCCCCA
>JASHSV010000172.1 GCA_030038535.1 Candidatus Acidiferrales bacterium | reverse complement strand
GCCGCCGACCGGTTTCCGTTCATCGTGATGACTTCCATGGACTCGAATTCGAGCTGGCGGAACGGCTGGGTTAATTCGCAGATCCAATCCTTGCTGTGGTGCCGCATCACCAAGCCGTCCGGCAATGGAAACGTCCCGTAAGGGCCGTAGATTCCCCGGTAGCGCTGGTAGCGTTCCAGATTCCGCGCATCCTCATTCAGCAGAAGATCGCTCAGATAGAGGAGGCCGCCGGGGCGAAGCACGCGCGCAACTTCGGCGAGCAGCTGAATTTGGTCCTCGTCGCGCATGGTGCTCGTAAGCACGGCGAAAAGCACCGCCAGGTCCACAGACTGTCCTCGAAGCGGAATCGTGCGGCCGTCATTTTGAATCAGATTCCTGCGCGGCGACTCGGCCCGGCACCGCAGCAACATCTGGAAAGAAAAATCTACGCCGACGAGACTTTCGTAGCCTGCCCGCTCAAGCTCGGCGAGAGTTCTTCCATAACCGCATCCGAGGTCCAGGATCGAGTCTCGCGGAGCGGAGTATCGCCGCAGCCATTCGAGACGCAATGGGTGGGAGAAGCGCTTTTCCGCCGCCAACTTGTCCCACGAGCGCGCCTGCGCCGCGACATCCCAGACGGGATCCACCTTTTGAGACTACCATCCGCAGCCCTGGAGTGCGCTCGCGGTCTCCCACACGGACTATTGGAAGCCCGGTTGAAACACAGAAGGATTAACGCTTGCAGGCCAGCCGGGCGGATGCTATGCTCAGCGAATAAAAAGCGAAGGAGGTCGAATGACTCAGTCGCTCGTGCTGCGTCCATCCAGTTCCCTCGAGAGCGTGCGCGCCGTTTTGGAGGACCTCGCCGCACGCGACCATTCCGGAGACCGCGAAAATTCGGGGCTCACCGCCCTCCAGCATATTCCCGCGCGCCCGGCAGAATACGCGCCGATGCCCGATTGGGTCCGCCCCGAACTCGCCGCCGCCTACACAGCAAAGGGCGTTAGCCAACTCTACTCGCACCAGGCCGAAGCCGCAGAAACCGCACACGCCGGGCGAAACACGGTCGTTGTGACCCCCACTGCTTCAGGCAAAACGCTCTGCTACAACCTGCCCATTCTGAACGCGATTCTGGAAGACTCCGACACGCGCGCTCTCTATCTCTTCCCCACCAAAGCCCTGGCTCAGGACCAGCTCGCCGAGCTCTACGACCTGGCCCGGCGCCTCGAATCTCCCTCTGAGGGGCAGCCCTTCGGCGTATTCACCTACGACGGCGATACGCCCGCCGATGCGCGCCGCGCCATCCGCGAACGCGGCCACATCGTGCTCACCAATCCCGACATGCTCCACACCGGCATCCTGCCGCACCACACGAAATGGACTCGCCTGTTCGAAAATCTCCGTTACATCGTAATCGACGAGCTGCACACCTGCCGCGGAGTTTTCGGGAGCCATCTGGCCAACGTGCTCCGCCGCCTGCGCCGCATCGCGCGCTTTTACGGCTCGGACCCCGTCTTCGTCTGTTGTTCCGCCACCATTGCGAATCCCGGCTCGCTCGCCGAACAACTCCTCGAAGCCCCGGTGGCGGTTGTGGACCGCAACGGCGCTCCTGCCGCTGAGAAATATTTCGCCTTCTGGAATCCGCCCGTGGTCAACCGGTTCCTCGGCATCCGCCGGAGCTACATCAATGAAACGTGCCGCGTGTCCCGCGAATTTCTAGGCCGGGGCTTGCAGACCATCGTGTTCGCCAATAGCCGCCTGCATACGGAATTGCTCCTCACCTATTTGCAAAACGACCAGCGCCCCGCTCCCGGCCAGCCCGAACCGGTCCGCGGCTATCGCGGCGGTTACCTGCCCGGCGAGCGTCGCGAGATCGAACGCGGCCTGCGCGACGGCGCCATCCGTGGCGTCGTGGCCACGAATGCTCTCGAGCTCGGCATCGACATCGGCACGCTCGATGCCGTGATCCTGGCCGGGTATCCCGGCACAATCGCCGCCACCTGGCAGCGCTCCGGCCGCGCCGGCCGCCGCACAGGCGCCAGTTGCGCCGTGCTCGTGGCCAGCTCGTCGCCTCTCGACCAGTTCATCGTCCGCCATCCCGGGTATTTTTTCTCCAGCCCGCCCGAGCACGCCTTCATTCAGCCCGACAATTTGGAAATCTTGCTCAACCATCTGAAATGTGCCGCATTCGAGCTGCCCCTGGATCCCGGCGAGAAGTTCGGCAGCGCGGATCTCCCGGAAATCTGCGCTCACCTGGAACGCTCGGGCTATCTCCACCGCAGTGGCGGCTGCTGGCACTGGACGCAAGAGGCCTACCCCGCCGACACGGTCAGCCTTCGTTCCGTCACCTCGGACAATTTCGTGATTGTGAATACGGCTGCCGGCGAAGACGGCGAGCCTGAGATCATCGGCGAAGTGGATTTTCCCAGCGCCCTCGTGATCGTGCATCCGAAGGCCATCTACCTTCATCAAGGCCAGCAATATCATGTGGACCGGCTGGATTTCGACCAGCGCAAAGCTTACGTCCGCCCCGTCAACGCCGACTACTACACCGACGCCGTCCGTTACACGCAGGTGCGCGTGCTCGATCCCGCCGAAGAAGAGCGCGTCGCCGGACCGGCGGGACGCGCGCATGGCGACGTCCTGGTCCGCTCCCAGGTGGTGGGCTTCAAGAAAATCAAATTCTGGACCAACGAAAACGTGGGCGCCGGCCAGCTGGAGCTGCCCGAAAACGAGATGCACACCACCGCTTACTGGATCACGCTCGAACGCGCGCTCGTCGAATCGCTCCCGTTCTCCGTGTCCGAACGACAGAATGGAATGCTGGGCCTGCTGTACGCTCTCGAGTCCATGGCGGCTCTTCTGCTGATGTGCGACCGCCGGGACCTCGGCACTGCCATCGGAGAACGGCCACCAAGGCCGGGCAGCCATGCAGCAGTGGCCACCTCGGAGCCTGCGGAGGATGCAGGTGCACGCTCCGTCCCGAAACTTCGGGACGCGATGCCCGTACAATCGCAGTCCCCTGCTTCGCCACGCGGTGCGCGCGAATTCTTTGAACCCAATCTCTATCTCTATGACGCCTACCCCGGCGGCATCGGCTTCTCCCAGCCACTCTTTGATCTCCACTCCTCTCTTCTGGCCAGGGCGCGCGAACTCGTGGCTTCCTGCCCTTGCGAGCAGGGTTGTCCCTCCTGTGTCGGCCCGTCTCCCGAATCGGGCGTGCGCACGAAGCAGGTTGCGCTCGCAATTCTCGATTGCCTGTGCGGCTAACGGCGCCGGGAAATGAGATCCCTCCTCCAGGACCGGCTTTCGCGCGTGGCGGCGCTACGTCCAGTGCCCGCGTCGTCGGCCCGCATTTCCGGCCACAGCGAAGGCCTGCCTGCCGCCGCGGAAGAACTCGCTCGCATGGTCGCGGCCACACCGCTGCGCAATTCCCACGGCGAATGCCTCTCCGTACGCCGCTGGTTCGACGGCCACGACTGTGCCCCTTCGCTCGATTCCGCTCTCGGCCGCCTACTGCCCTCCGTTCCGCCGGAAGCCCTTGATCCCTCGGAATGGCTCTTTCTCGACACGGAAACCACCGGCCTCGCCGGCGGCACCGGTACCTATGCCTTTCTGGTCGGCCTCGCCTGGTGGGACGCGGGCGGCCTGGAGGTCGAACAGCTCTTTCTCCGCGATTACAGCGAAGAACACGCCGTTCTGGAATCCCTCGCCGCGCGCATGGCCGAACGCCGCGTCCTCGTTACCTTCAACGGACGCTCCTTCGACTGGCCTCTGCTCGAAACGCGCTACCGCATGACCCGCCGCATCCACGCCTCGCCTCCCGCGGCCCATCTCGACCTGCTTCACCCCGCGCGCCAGCTGTGGCGGCTGAAACTTGGCTCCGTCCGCCTGATGGAACTCGAACAGCACGTGCTGGGCCCGCTCGATTGGCGCCGCGAGGGCGACATTCCCGGCGCGCTCATCCCGCAGGCGTATTTCTCTTATCTTCGCGGCGGCGGCCCTGAAGCCCTCTCGCAGGTTTTCCGCCACAATCAGATGGATCTGCGCGGCCTCGCGTCGCTCGCTGCGCGCCTCGTCGCCCTTCTGACGGATCCCGGCGCCGCAACCTCCGACGCTCTCGAGCTCTACGGCCTCTCGCGGCTCCTCGAGCGCCGCGGCGCACCCGAAGACGCGCGCCGGCTCTTCGAGCGCGCTCTGGCCGCCGGCCTGCCCGAAGAAGCCGACCGAGCCGCGCGACGCGAGCTCGCGCGCCTCGCAAAACGCGAGCGGGACTTCGACCGCGCCACCGAGCTGTGGGAAGACCTGCTGGGCGAAACGCGCGACGGCCTCGACGCGTATGAGCAGCTCGCCATCTATTTCGAACATCGTGCCCGCGCTCCCCAGCGTGCTTTGGAGCTCACCCGCCAGGCCCTCGCCTCGCTCCGCGCCGCCTGGCAATGCGGCCGTCTGCCGCCCGCCGTTTATCGCCGGCTTCGCGAGCGCCTCAGCCGCCGGCTGGAACGCCTCGAGGGCCGCGCGCACGCGCGCCTCCCGGCCCCCGAACTGTTCGCTTCCAGCGGCGCCTCTCACGCATCAAACAGGCATCCCGTTTCGAGTGCCCCGGCGGGCGCCCCATCCAGCGCCCGTTTCGGCGCAAAGACCGGATAGCCGGTCCGCGCGCGCGCAGTGCAGACTCATCGGGAGGTGACACATGGCCAGTGTCAGCGATTCCTATTTTCAGCAGCAGTTGACCGTGCGTAAGGAGCGTCTCCAGGCCATTCACGAGCACAACGGCGCTTCCGCGGAAATCAGCCGCCTGGTCGCGGAAGTGGATGCGGCGCTCGCCCGCCTGGATAGCGGTACTTTTGGAGTCTGCGAAGTCTGTGGCGGCACGATCGAGTCGGAACGGCTCATCGCCGATCCGCTCGCCCGCGTCTGCCTGGAAGAGCTGCCACCCGAGGAATTGCGCCGCATCGAGGCCGATCTCGAGGCCGCTGGCCGGATTCAACGCGCGCTCCTCCCGCCCCAGAATCTTTCCGTGCACGGTTGGGAAGTCCATTACCGCTACGAGCCCGTTGGCCACGTCAGCGGCGACTATTGCGACCTCATCGTCGGCGATCAGTCCTCCGGTGAACTCGTGTTCTTGCTCGGCGACGTGGTCGGAAAGGGCGTGGCCGCCTCCCTGCTGATGTCCCATCTTCACGCCATGTTTCGCAGCTTGGTGACCGTGCGTCAGCCGCTCGCGCAAATGCTTTCTATCGCCAGCCGCCTGTTCTGCGAGAGCACGGCAGCCGGCCAGTACGCAACGCTGATTGCGGGCCGCGCCGATTCCGCGGGCCACCTCGAACTTGCCGGCGCAGGCCACCCGCCTGGCTTTCTTCTCCGCGATGCCGGCGTCACGCGCATCGAATCGAGCGGTTTTCCTCTCGGCATGTTTAGCGAAGCGCGTTTCTCCACACAATGCTTCGAGTTGCGCGCCGGAGACGCGCTGCTGTTCTATTCCGACGGCGTTACCGAGTCGCGCAATGGCGCCGGTGAAGAATTCGGCATTCTGCGCCTGGAGCAGTTCGCCGGAAATCGCCGCGGCGCTTCGCCAGCCGATCTTGTAGGCGGTTGCTTCGCCGAGCTTCGTTCCTTTTCCGGCTCGCAACCGCGCGCTGACGACATAACACTCATGGCCCTGCGCCGCACCGCCTGAGCGCGTCGTTCCGCCCGCAGGGCACGCCTTGCCGTGCCCCGCCACCACGCTCCCTGTCTTCCACCCTGCCGGCCTTGACATGAGATGCGGCCCTCTCGCACAGTTATCGAAGGCAGATCGTCGGCTGCCGCGGCCGCTTGATTCATCTCCAACATCACGTCGTTGCCTTCGTCACGCACTACGCCTATGGCGGCATTTTTGGTCTGCTCGTTCTGGGAATCGTGGGAATTCCGCTGCCCGACGAATTCCTTCTGACCTACGTGGGCTATCTGGTTTTCCGCGGCCATTTGAATTTCGCACCCGCCCTGGCTTCTGCGTTTGCGGGGAGCGCCTGCGGCATAACCCTCAGCTACATCCTGGGCCGCACGGCCGGCACCTGGGTGGTGCACCGCTTTGGCAGGTGGCTGCACGTGAGCGATGCGGATTTGAAGCGCGCCCACGACTGGTTCGGGCGGCTGGGCGGCTGGTCGCTCACGATCGGTTATTTCGTCGCCGGCGCACGTCACCTCACCGCCATTGCCGCGGGCATGGCGGATTTTGAACCACCCAAGTTCGCCGCCTTCGCTTACACCGGCGCGTTGCTCTGGACCACTTGCTTCATTGGGCTGGGAATCTATCTGGGAGAAAGCTGGCATGAAGGGAGCCGCACCTTCCGCCATCTCTCCGTGGTCGCACTCGCCGTGCTCGCCGTCGCGGGGCTGCTGTACCTTCTGTGGCGAAGGCATCACCGCGGCTCCACTACCACGCCGCCCGGCGGCTCAGCCGGCGCCTAATCCGGCGCACTGCGGCTCGCCCAGGCCATCTGGGAATACGGCAGAAAGTCGCCCGCCGCAGGGCAGTCTCAAACCCGTGGATGGATTCTCGTTGGTGTAGCGCGCGGTCTCTAGCGAGGAACTGTCGAGGCTTCCCTCTCGACGACGGGCGCAAAGGCCCGCGCGATTTCATCACCCTCGGTGCTGCGCGGCTGCGTTGGTGCCGCTGGCCAACCCATCGCCCGAGTCAGTTCGTCGTAGGTCACCCGGTTTGTTCCGTCCACCACCAGGCATTCGGCGCCCAGACAACGCAGGAACACGCCGCCCTGTGGCGTTTGAAACTCGAAGTAGTTCGGACGCCGCAGCAGAGCCGTGCGGTCGTCGTAACGCATCTGGAGTGCCTGGCTGATTCCGCCGAACAGTCTTGCCGCATCCTCATCGTTGTCCACAGCGATCCGCCAGACGAGCAGCGAACGTGGCAGCTTCGTTCCCGGGGCCGGTTTCGCCTCGGCGTAAATTGCGTATTCATCGCCCGTCCACGCCGAGGCCAGCTCTTTCGCGCGCGCGGCGCCGGTAAATTCCTTAAGCCATTCCAGCAACACAAATTCTCCGCCCACGCTGGCGTCGAGCTTTTTCCACACGTTCGCGGCGCTTGCCGGCAGCGCGGGCGCGCTCACCTTCGCCGGCTGCACGTCGCGAAAGTAGAGGTCGGGATGCAGGATCTGATGCGTCGAGGCCGGCGGGTGCTCGAAGATGCGGTTGAAACCCGTCCATCCGTCGTAGCGCCGCAGCAGAGCCTGCGTGAACACCGCTCCCGAAAGATACGGGAACAGCAGCGTGTCGCGCACAAACCGCGGCGCCGCGTCGAACTTCTGCGCCTTCTCTCCTCCCGACATGGCGTCCGGATCGAGCAATCCCTCCAGATCAGGCGATTCCTTCACGCTCGCGCCTTTGTCGCGCAGCGTCCAATCCAGCATGGCCGCGAATGCGGAGCCTTCCAGCACAGCGTGCCGCGCAAATTCCGCGTCGTCGTTGGGCTTCGCTGCGTCCGCCCATTTTTCGATCGAAAAATGCTCGTCCTGCAAGGCATGCGTCAGTTCGTGCGCCATCACCTCGCGCTGGTCCGCCGGCTCGATCCAGTCCGCGATGTAAAATTCCCGCGTTTCCGGGTCATAGAGACCCGCGATCTGCTCCGTCAGCAAATCGAGCAGGAAGGGCTCCCAATCCAGGTTCTCCGGGATCAACCCGAGCTTCTTTCCCATCAGCTCGTCCGCCAGCCGCTCCTCCTTCTCTTTCTCTTTTCCAAAATCTTTCAGCACGTACTGCCGGATTTCCTCCCGCGAGCGGATGCTCTTTTTCAGCTCCCCCTTCTGCGGCAGATGCAGGATTTCGCTCATCTGCGCCAGAACTTCATCTGCTGCTTTCAGGAAATCCGCGTGCGCCTGTCCGGGAAGGGGCGGAACGACGAGCTCCTGCGCTTTTGTCGCGGGGTGTTCCTGGGCTTCCACCGGCGGCCAGGCCACGCACACGGCGGCAAGCGCAGCCCCGCCCAGAGCAAGCAACGCCTTCTCAATCGTCCGCTTCCACGTCATCGTCTCTCCCAAACTCTTACGGTTAGACGCACGGCGAACCGGAAAGGAGGCACAGCCAGGTTCCTCCCCGGAATCTCCGCGCCCGCCTCGGCTTTCGGCTTCCCTCGGCTGCAATCGGTTTCGATAATGGAACATTGTGTACGATTTGGTATAGTCTCCACTCGTATTCCGCGCTTCGAACTGAGGTCACAATGCAAGCCGGCACCCGCCTTCGGCAGGCACGAGAACGACTCGGTCTTACCTTTCGCGATGTCGAACAGGCCAGCCACGAGTTGGCCGCGCGGCTCAGGCGTCCGGAATTCATCATCCACATCAGCCGGCTTGCCGACATCGAGAATCACGGAAACGTGCCCAATCTCCACCGCCTCTTTGCCCTCTGCACCATTTACCATCTCGACTTGGGCGAAGCTCTCACCTGGTTCGGCCTGCCGCTCTCCGAGATGTACCGCGACGGCGCGCACTTCCCTGGCCAGCTCACCCATCCCGCTGCTCCCCCAACCAGGGTGCGAATCCCCATCCGGCTCGACCCCGGCTTCGATCCCCGCTGGACCGATGATTTCACACGCCGCGTGGAGAGTTGGGGCTACCTTGAACCGGGGCTTTTCAACGGAAAAATCCGCTATTGCCTCGCCTACATCGGCTTGGAGGATCACACCATGGAACCCCTCCTTCGTCCCGGAAGTCTCGTGCTCGTGGATCCCGACCGGGACCAGGTGCTCAACTCCGGCTGGAATAACGAGTTCGATCGCCCTATCTATTTTGTGGATGCGCGCACCAGCTACTGCTGCTCCTGGTGCCAACTCGAGGATGGGCACCTGATTCTTCAGTCCCATCCCCTTTCCCCCGCACCTCCGCGCGTCCTGCGCTTTCCCGCCGAGGCGGAGATCATCGGGCAGGTGGTCGGCCTGACGATGCGTCTCGATCCCGCCTAGCACTCTCCTCCAACACTATGTCCAACACCGCCCCCACGTTGGCCAGAAAAACCTCCCGGAGGTATTCTGGCGAGTCGGAGGGGATCAGCAGCCGGTAGAATTCAGTCTCACGCCATCGCCTCAGTTTCCCCCGGAACTCTCCTTCCATGCTCTCGAGACATGCCCGCAGGTCCCACTCCTGTTGCTCCAGCGACATTTCCAGTACGCGCAGGAATAGCTCCTGATGGCAGTACCCCAAGGCCTGCTGCACCGCTTCCGGTGAGTATCGAGCGACTAGCCCCTCGTGGACGTACTCGCCCGTGGAGATGTCACGCAAGGAGGAGAGATACAGAAGCTTCCCAAATTCCGTGGGGATAGCCGCGAGCGTCCTCGCGGTAAAGTCCTCCACCACCTGCCGCGTTTGCTGGTAGCTCTCGAAAGACTCCACGGTCGGCTGTTCCGATTCTGGAACATTTCGAATGTTCCCGCCGTGATTTTCCTCCTACGCCTGATTCTCTCCGGCCAGGAGGTCTTCCATGAAAAGGACCATCAGTCTCACGACTTTCTGTGTCGCCGTGCTCCTGATCTTCGGCTGGATGCTAGCAACCCCCCTCGTCGAAATCAATCCGCTGCACTCGAGTCCGGCGGTCGCGGATGGCACTCCGCCCATGCCTCCGCCGCCCTATCTCGTTGCCGACGGCACTCCACCCATGCCGCCTCCGCCCTACCTGGTGGCCGACGGCACTCCCCCGATGCCGCCACCGCCGTACAACGTCTGAGCGGCTAGGTCTCTTACCGGCACCGTCTGGCCCGCCCACGCCGCCGGTCGCGGCCAGCGGGCCAGTGTAGTACAGGTGTGCTCACCGTTCTGCTGAGCCTGGCACTACCACGCTTAGCCCGCGCCGCTTTGTCCACTGATAAATCTCCCCAATCCGTCGGGCTCCTGCTATTATCGGAGCGTAAATGGACTTACAGGGCGTTAGCGGGCTGGTTGCGGCCATTGTCGCACCGACGGAATTGGCTGTCGGCGCCCTGGCCCTGACGCGCCGTTTGTGGCGTTCCCTTCCCTTCTTTACCGCCTATCTTATCCTCCTGGTGATCATCGACTGCGGGAGGTGGGGGGCGCTTCTCAGTCTGGGCGCCGGCTCGCGCATGTATAGCTGGATTTACTGGATGACCCAGCCCGTCCTCATCCTGGCCCGCGGTGCCGCCCTGGCCGATCTCTGCCGCGCGTCGCTGGGTCCCTACGTCGGCGTCTGGAAGTTTGCACGGCCTCTCCTCCTGTGCGCTGCCACTCTCATGTTGGGTTTGGCCGCCATTCACAGCAGCGGAACGCACTGGGTCTTCTCCTACTTGATCTTCCTCGAGCGTGAGTTGGAGTTCGCTGTCGTAATCGCTCTCCTCCTCCTCCTTCTTCTCGGCCGGTACTATGGCATGGTCCTGGAGCGGCCCTTGGATGGCATCGCCCTGGGCCTCGGACTTTACTCTTCCTTTGTCATTACGAGAGATACTATAATCCTCGTGGCAATTAATCTGCCGTGGTGGTCGTTTAGCATGGCCAATAGCGTCGTCTTCGCCGTAGTCTTGGGCATCTGGTTCCATGCCCTATGGGCGCCTCTCCCGGCGCCGGCGCGGCCCCAGCTCAGCACCCTGGAAAGTTATGAACGAAATTCCCGCGCGGTGGGATATCGCATGCGCGAATTGAACGAGCGATTGCTGAGTTTGATGAAGTGACCAGCGAACTCATACTCTACATTGCTGCGGGGGTCCTGCTCGCCGCTGCCATCTCGATTCTTCTCCGCGGTCCCCGCGCGTTGCGCCCGGCCAATTTCGCCGGTCCGCCCGCTCCGGCCGAGTTCTTTCCCGTCCATTGCCGGAATTTCGCTCAGGTGCGCCACGCCCTCTCCTTCGAGGATGCTCCCTACCTCGCTTCCCACGCCTCGCCCCCCGTGTATCGTCGCTGGAGAAAATCGATCCGCCGCGCCGGCCGGATCTATCTGGCCTCTTTGCGCGAGGATTTCTCGCGTCTCAACCACCTCGCCCGCCTCCTGTCCCTCTACTCGCCTCAGGTGAAACTCAAACAGGAAATTGAGATCCTTGGCCTGAACATGTATTTTCAGTTTCTCTACGGGATTGTCCTGGCGCGCTTCTTGCTGGGCCGTCCTGCGGAAGACCGTCTCGAACAGATGGCCTCGCTCATCGGCAGCCTTGGCAGTCGCCTCGAACAGGCTGCCCTCCCTCCCGAAATTTCCGCGGGGGCGCTTACTCCGTAAGTGCCGAAGCATCGCGCGGCGCCAGGGCCTGGTGCACTGCGCTCACCAGTTCCTCCACGCGGAACGGTTTATGCAGCGAGGGACAGCCGCTGGCCGCGAGGAAGTGCGCTATGTCTTCGCTTTGGCCGTCCGCGAACGTGAAGATCAGCCGGTCGCTCAATCCCGGCCGGCGATGTCGCACCCATCCATACAGTTCCTGGCCGCCCAGAACGCCGGACAGTTTGAAATCCGCAATGATCACGTCCACGTCCTCGCGCTCCAGCAGCGCCGTGGCTTCCTGAACGTTGCTTGCCACGTGCACCGTGTGCCCCCTCTCGCGCAGGATCTCCCGTTCCACTTCCAGCACCGCTTCTTCATCATCCACCAGCAGGATGGACACTCCGGTGGACGCATGCCGCGCCGGCGACTCCGCCGCTGTCGGTACAGGCGCCTCCGTTCTTTCCGCCGGTGGCATGCCTACAAGCACCGGCAGATAGACCAGGAAGCTGGCGCCTCCCTCGGAAAGGTTCCGCACCGCGATCTCTCCTCCATGCTCCTTCAAGATGCCGTAGCAAATGCTCAACCCCAACCCCGTTCCTTCCCCCACTGGCTTCGTCGTATAGAATGGATCGAAAACCCGCATTGGTTCTTTCACACCGGGCCCGCTGTCCGCCATTTCGATCACAACCCGGTCTTCTTCTCGCGACGTTCGCACCCAGATGTTCCGCGGCTCCGGAGTCGTTTTGAGCTCGTCGAACGCGTTGTTCAAAATGTTTAGAAACACCTGCTGGAGCTGGTGCCGGTCTCCGTGAATTTCGGGAAGCCCGGGATCGAAATCGCGGTGGATCGAGATCCGGCAGCGCTTCCAGTCGTAATCCCGCAGCGCCAGAGTATCTTCCAGGACTTCGTTCACCCGGATCGACCGCCGCTCCGGCCGCTGTTGCCGCGCGAAGCTTAAGAGGTTCTGCACGATCTTCTGCGTCCTCTGCGCCTGCTTCGCTATTTTCAAGGCGTACTCTCCGGTTTGCGCGGGCGCCTCCGGAGATGTTTCCAACAATTCGCTGTAGCCGAGTATGGCTGTCAGGGGGTTGTTCAGTTCGTGCGCCACGCCGGAGATTAACTGTCCCAGCGCCACCATCTTCTCGCTCTGCACCAGTTGCTCTTGCGTGCGCCGCAGGGTTTCGAGCGCCTGCCGGGTGGCTTCATACAGCGCCGTTGTCTCCACGCGTGCGGCGATTTGGTTGCCCACCGCCACCAGCAGGCTCAGGTCGGCCCCGGCCAGTTCGCTCCTGGTCCGGCTGCCCACCAGCAGCCCGCCCAGAATCCTCTCTTTCCACCACAGCACGATCACGCGCCAGACGCGCAGTCCTTCCTCGTCCGACATGCTCTGGAACCCGCGAACCGAACTCAGCGCCTGCGGTGGCAGCACCGTCGCGCGTGTCCTTCTCACCTGCTCGAACAGCTCCATCGGCACCGAACGCGGCAGGTTCGCCTCCGGGCCCTTGGCCCGCAGTCCGATAGCCGCCTTCCGTTCCATGTTCCCCGTCGCCTCGTCCATCAGGAATACCGCGGCGACGTCCAGGTCGAACAAATCCGTGAGCTGCCGCAACGCCCGGGTGAGCAGCTCGTCCAGTTCGAGCGGTTGGCTCAGCGCCTGGCCGATCGAATTCAACAGCAGCAGTTCCCGGTTGCGCCGCCTCACTTCCATTTCCGCGCGCTTGCGTTCCGACACGTCGAGCACGAACCCCTGCACCGCCACTACCGCCCCCGAGGCGTCGCGCACCGCCACACTCGACTCCATCACGTTGATGATCTCGCCGTCCTTCCGCCGCATGGAGAACTCGAACCCGCTCACCGACCCGTGGTCCCGCAGGAGCTTCAGCAGCCGCTCCCGGTCCACTTCGTTCACGAACAGATCCTTCGGAATATCCGCGCACAGCAGTTCTTCTCGTGTCTCGTACCCCAAGATTCGCCGGAAAGCCTCGTTAAAATCCAGGAACCGTCCGCCGGGCGTGGAGAGAAACGCTCCCTCCTGCATGTTTTCGAACAGATCGCGCAGCTTCTCTTCCGCCCGCCGCCGCGCCGTCACATCGCGCAGCAGGTGCAGCGTGGATGGCCTCCCCTCCGGCCCCTCCACCGTTGCCGCCGTCGACGCCAGGAAGCCGCCGAAATTGGGATCCCGCTCGTGCGGGTGCCCCGCCACCTCCTCGCAATACGGACAGTGATTCCAGTGCGCCGGGCCCGGCCGCAGCACTTCGCGCAGCGTCCGCCCCGTCAGCTCTTCCGCTGTCCTGCCGAGCCTCCTCGCTGCGCTCGCGCTCGCCTGCACAATCCGGTAGCGATCGTCGTGCAGCAGCACCGGGTCTTCCACCTCGTCCAGCAGGGCTGTCCATTGGCGGTTTGCCTGCGCGTTCTGCTCCGCCAGCCGCAGCCGCTGTTCGTGCACCTCCACCAGTGAGGCAACACTTGAGAGATATCGGCCGTCCGCCTCGTTGAACTCATGTGGGCTGCCCGAGCACGCTGCCAGAATGCCTTGCAATTCGCCCCGCGCCTCCGCCGCTGCCGTCGCTAGTATCGGAGCGCACACCAACGAGGCCAGTCGCTCCGAACGCAACAGCCGCCGCAGCTCCGCTCCCGATTCGCCTTCTACCGTGAACACCAGCGAACGGGAGCCTGCAACTTGTTGCAGCCAGGGCTCGCTCAAATCGAACTCCGGGGGTTCGCGCCGGAATCCTTCGGAAAAACCAGCCACGCATACCAGCTTCATCCGTGCGCCTTTTTCATCCTTCATCACCTCCCCCACCCAGCCCGCGGTCGCACCCAGTTGCACGAGCACGCGGTTGAGCACCATGCGCCGAAGTTCTGCTTTCGTGGAAACCTCGGCCGCGGCGGCCGAAAGTTCCACAAAATTTTCCAGCCCGCGATCCAGTTCCCGCGACCGGCGGCGGATTTCCGACACCACAACCACCAGCATCGCGATTCCCACGCCTGCGGAGAGCAGAAAGTCCAGATGTTCCCGCACCGGGTTTTCGATCACGCCCGGTACGTGGCTCGGATCCAGCAGATGAATGCCCCGGACCAGCATCACGCCGCTCAACGCCGCCAGCGCCGGGAAGTTTGCCCGCAGCCGCGACCGCCACAACAGCCATCCGGCGCCAATCGAAAAACCGGCGTGCAGCAGATGCGCGCTCCACCACGCGAATACCGACTTCGGCGCCAGCACGAAACCCAGTGACACCAGCCCGATCAGCGATAGCCCGAGCGGCCAGAGGTAGTGCAATCGCCCTTCCGAGCCAATCCACTCCATGATGCTGGCCAGCAGCAGTGCCGATCCCGCGATGGCCGCCAGCAGCGCCCCCGCACGCACCACCAACGGAGCCTGGTTCGACGCAAAGCCGAATAGCGAGGAAAATGCCCATCCGGCAATCCATAAACGGAACGCTTTTTCGCGGAATTGGGGATACAGCAAGGCGTACAGCAGGCAGATGAGCAGCGACACCGCCGCGTTTTGCCAGCCGAGTGTGAGGAGACCGGTTCCGGCCATCACCGCACTGTCGGTTAGCGCGCGCCCGGCCCGCTTTTCCGGTTCCGGGCGGCGCGAGAGGGTTCCACGGACGCCAGGTTCGGACTATGGCTCGGAGTGCCTACAAGGGCAATAAATCTGGCGGCCCACTGTGCCCAGCCTTATACTGGGGGAGCTTTCAGGAGACCCAGGTGAGCGCAGAACGCATCCTCATCGTTGACGACGAAGAAGCTATCCGTGAGGTTGTTTCCACCCTCCTCACCGCTCAGGGATATCAATGCAAAACCGCGCCAAACGGCGAGGAAGCCATTCGCGCCATGCGCGAAGGCGGTTTCGATCTTGTGCTCAGCGATCTCGTCATGCCCGGCGTGGACGGCCTCAAGCTCATCGAGATGGTCCGCGGCTACGATGCCGATATCCCCGTCATCATGGTCACCGCCATGCACGACATCTCCACGGCCATTGAAGCCATGCGCCGCGGCGCCTACGACTACATTCTCAAGCCCTTCGAGAAGGAGCAGCTTTTCCTCAGCGTCCGCCGCGCTCTCGAACACCGCCGCCTGATCTACGAGAACCGTCTCTATCAGCAGGAGCTCGAACGCCGCGTCGAGGAGCGCACTCTCCAGCTTTCCCAGGCCCTCGAGGAGCTCGAACAATCCTACGACTACACGCTCGAGGCACTCGCCAGCGCGCTCGACCTCAAGGACGCCGAGACAGAGGGCCATTGCCAGCGCGTCACCGCCATGACCATCGTCATGGCCCGCGCCATGGGCGTCGGCGAGGCCGAGCTCCGCCAGATCGCGCGCGGCGCCTTCCTCCACGACATCGGAAAAATGGGAATCCCCGACAGCATCCTGCGCAAGCCTGGCCCGCTCACTCCCGAAGAAACCACCATCATGCGTACGCACTGCGATATCGGCTATCAGGTCCTCGAACGCATCCCGTTTCTCCGCGAGGCCTCTGAAATTGTCCTCTCCCACCAGGAAAAATTTGACGGCTCCGGTTACCCCCGCAATCTCAAAGGTGACCAGATCCCCCTGGGCGCCCGTGTGTTCGCTGTGGCCGACACGCTCGACGCCATGATCTCCGACCGCCCCTATCGCAAGGCCCTCCCTCTCGACCAGGCGAAAGATGAAATCCGCAGACATGCCGGAAGCCAATTCGACCCCAGAGTCGTCGAGGTCTTTGACACCATCCCGGACACCGTTTGGGTCGAACTCCGCCAGAATTACCAGAAGCCCTTCCACGATTACGAAACGAAGGCTCAGTAAATACCGCAGGCTTTCACCTGTCTCGACGCAGTAGAGAGCCTGTGCGCCTCTTTCCTGTGGCGCACCCTCGATCGCGTCTCGAGGCACCGGGACTTCGCAGTGCGAGACCGGCTATGCGCTGCTGCTCCGCTACGTCCTTCATCCCTTCCGCTTGCCTCCCATCGTTCGTCCCGCTAGTATCCTTCGCGGAGGCTCCCTCATGGCTCTGGTTCCCATCAAAACGTCCGCTGGCACCGGCTATTGCGAATGCATTCATGGCTGCTACGAACTCGTCAGCCTCCGCGACGACGAGACCGGAAAGTCCTACTGCCCCGCCTGCGCGAAAGACCACCTGGAAATGAATCGTGGCCTCGGCCTCCCGCGCCCCGCGCCTTCGCGCCATGCCGATACCGCTCCGGCTGCGCCCTCCGCGGATATGCCTGTCGCGGCCGATCCTCCCGCGCGCCTCCGGTAGTCCCGTGGCACAGCCTCCCGAAGCCTTGGGACTCGTCTGTGCCCTGCTCAAGGGCTTGGAACAAGTGAATTCGCCAACACGCTCGCCGCTACCGGGGAAGGCGCCCTGATGCCTGCTCCCATCCCCATGCTCGACCTCGTCGCTCAGTTCCATTCCATCGAGCACGAACTGCGCACCGCTATCGACGACGTTCTCCGCAGCGGAAAATTCATCCTGGGCCCCCACGTCGAGGCCTTGGAGCAGGAAATCGCCAGCTTCTGCGGCGTCCCCCATGCGGTCGGCGTGGCCTCCGGCACCGACGCCCTCCTGCTCGCCCTCCGCGCCGCGGGCGTCGGCGCCGGCGACGAAGTCATCGTTCCCGCCTTCAGTTATATCTCCACCGCGGATACGGTCAGCCTTCTTGGCGCCACTCCCGTCTTCTGCGACATCTCGCCCGATACCTTCAATCTCGATCCCTCTCAGCTCGAAAGCCGCATCACGCCGCGCACCAAGGCGATCGTCCCCGTTCATCTCTTTGGCCAGCCCGCCGACATGGAGAGAATCCTGCCGGTTGCCGATTCGGCACGCCTTGTCCTGATTGAAGACGCCGCGCAGGCCATCGGCGCCACCCGAGGCGGTCGGCCGGCGGGTTCGTTCGGCGAATTCGGTTGTCTCAGTTTTTATCCCACCAAG
>JASHSV010000171.1 GCA_030038535.1 Candidatus Acidiferrales bacterium | reverse complement strand
CTCCACGTCGGAAGGCGGCGCGGTGTCCAGCCAGCCGACCGGCTCGGTGGGCACGGCCAGCGGCTCGGAGGAATTGCAGAATTTGCCTGCGCCGGAGAATACATAGGCGAACGCGTGACGCGTGGTCTCGATAGGCAGCGTCTTCCTGCGACCAGGAGCCACCGACACATCCAGATAAAGGGGATCGGCGGCGATGCCGTCCACGGGGCCGGATTTTCCCCAAAACTTGCCGCATACAATGCGGACGTGCGTGCCGTCGTCATCTTTGATTTCGGGAATGTCCGGCGCCTTCACTTCCTGATAGCGCGGCGCGGTCATTTTGAGAGCGGAGGGAAGATTAGCCCACAACTGGAAGCCGTGCATGCGCCCGGCCGCGTCGCCCTTGGGCATTTCCTGATGGATGATGCCGCTGCCCGCCGTCATCCACTGCACGTCGCCCGCGGCGATGGCGCCGCGGTTGCCGATGCTGTCTCCGTGCTCGACGGTTCCGGCGAGGACGTAGGTGATCGTCTCAATGCCGCGATGTGGATGCCAGGGAAAGCCGGCGAGATAGTCCTCGGGTACATCGTTGCGAAAATCGTCCAGAAGAAGAAAGGGATCAAATTCCTTCGTGTTGCCGAAACCAAAGGCGCGCCGCAGGCGCACTCCGGCACCCTCCAGCGTGGGCTTGGCTTTGATGATCCGCTTTACCGGCCGCAGTGACATGAAATCCTCCATGTACGAAAATCGAAAGACAAAAGAATGCCCGGCCCGGCGCCGGGACTTCAAAGCCCCGCGTTTAGTGCCGGGCCGATGAACAGGCTCGCCCGCGCATCACGAGTCGCCATAGACCGGAATGGCCGCGCCGTGAATCACCGCCGCGGCGTCGCTGCACAAATAGACGATCACGCGTGCGATCGCTTCGGGCTTCGGCCACCTAAGAAAATCCGCGTTGGGCATGGCCTTGCGGTTCGCCTCTGTATCGATAATGCTGGGCAAAATCGAGTTCACGCGTATGCCTGTGCCTTTCAGGTCCGCCGCCAGCGAATCCATCAAGGCCACAGCTGCGGCCTTCGAAGCGGAGTAAGCACCCGCACCGGCGCCATGATCGAAGGCAGCCTTGGCGGCCACGTTCACAATCGCGCCGGAGCCCTGCTTGAGCATGGCCCTGACAGCAGCACGGGCGAGCGCATAACCGGAGTGCAGATTCAAGGCCAGCATCCGGTCGAATACTTCGGTGTCCAATTCCCAGAGTTTTATGCCGCCGGCATATCCGCCGACGGTGTTCACCAAGGCGTCGAGGCGACCGTGGCGCGCGACCACTGCTTCTATCATTTGATTCACGGCGGCCTCGTCCGTCACATCCACGCGCGAACCCTCGAGGGATGAGTCGTTTAGACCCGCTGCCGCCTTCAGGGCTTCCAGTTCCTCCTGCTTCCGATACGTAGCTATCACGCGGTCGCCCTGTTCGAGGAATGCGAGGCTCACGGCGCGGCCCAGTCCGCCGGTTCCCCCGGCGACAATCACCACCTTCGGAGGGGAGGAAGCTCCGGGAGATGTCGCGGGCAAGGTCATGGCGGTCCTTTCGATGAAGGGAAGGCCGAACCGGCTCGCGCATCTTGGCACACTTCCGGCTGGCGGCTCAACCCGCGCGCCGAGATGCGACCTGGCACTCGCCTCGCGAATCGCCCAATGTGGACGTTGACGCGCCCGGAAGTCGGAAATAGCATGGCTACCTTCTCGAGGAATGGGAATGCCGAGTGAGTCGAGCGCACCGGGCAAGGCGGTGACCGAGCGGAGAACGATTCCGCGGGCGATGATTGAGGACGCGCGGCGCCACGTATACGAGGCCGCGGTGCGGACGCCATTGGTGCGCTTGAACTACGCTGAAGCTCCGGCCGAAATCTACTTGAAGCTCGAAAATCTGCAGACCATCGGTTCGTTCAAAATCCGGGGCGCGTACAACCAAGTGCGCCTGTTGCCGCCCGAGGCAAGGGCGCGCGGCGTGTGGACCGTGAGCGCGGGAAACGCAGCGCAGGGCGTGGCACTGGCGGCAAGAAAAGCGGGAGTGCCCGCGAGCGTGCTGGTGATGGACACGGCGCCGGCCACGAAACTCGAGGCCATCCGACGGCTGGGTGCGAAGATCGTGAAAGCGACCTACGACGAGTGCTGGAGGGCGCTGGGCGAACGGCGCCATCCCGCAATGACGGGCACGATGGTGCATCCCTTCGAGGACGACGAATTTATCGCCGGCAATGCCACCTGTGGCCTGGAGATTCTGGAAGACCTGCCCGACGTGGATGCGGTGGTGGCCGCGTTCGGCGGGGGCGGGCTGACGTGCGGGATGGCCAGCGCGTTCGCGGCGCGAAAGCCGGATGTGAAAGTGTACGGCGCAGAGCCGGAAACGGCCTCGCCACTGGCCTATTCGTTCTCCAAAGGCTCGGCAGAGACGTTTCCCAACTGGAAGAACAGCTTCGTGGATGGGAGCGGAGGGAAAAGCGTATTCCCCCGGATGTGGGCGTTGGCGCACCATCTGCTGGCGGGCTCGGCGGTATGCACGCTGGACGAAATCCGCCGAGCGATGCGGATTGTGGCCGAGCGCAACCGCGTGATTGCGGAAGGCGCAGGTGCGTGCGCGGTGGCTGCGGCGCTCAGCGGTAAATGCGGCAACGGAAAAGTGGTGGCCGTGGTGAGCGGCGGCAATATCGACCTCAGCAAATTCCACGAGCTTATCTCCGCGTAAGAATTGGAAAACTTTCCGTTTTTGCGAAGACTTCCTGTTTTCCGTGGGTACAGGCCCTCGGAGCGCTGAGTATCAGGGATGAGGATCGTTCTTGCTTGCAATACGGTCATCTCTATGCGACCATAGTCATTAGGCGTGATACCATGCGACGAATGAAAGCCGGCGTATTTAAAGCGCGTTGCCTTTCGGTCATGAAAAACGTTCAGGCAACCGGCGAGCCCCTGCTCGTCACCCGGCGCGGAGTTCCCCTGGTCAAGGTCGTGGCTGCCGAACCAGAGAAGCATGACCTGTTCGGCTTCATGGCGGACCGCGTAAGAATCGTTGGCGATATCGAGTCGTCCATTCCGGTCAAGTGGGAGACCTCCGAAGAGTGATTCTCCTCGATACGCACGTTTTGGCTTGGCTGTCCGCTGCGCCGGTCAATTTGTCGCCCCGGGCGAGCTCCGCGATACGAAGAGCGGCGCGTTCCGGCGGCGTCGCTATTTCGGCCATCAGCTTGTGGGAGTTGGCTTGGCTGGCAGCGCACGGCCGCGTGCAGACAATGGGAACGGTGGAAGCCTACGTCCAAGAACTCGCGTCCAAAGTCGCTGTGCGCCCTCTCACAGCCCGAATTGCCGCTCTCGCCAGCCAGCTTCCCTCCGACTATCCGGGTGATCCTTGCGATCGGCTGATCGGCGCGACGGCCTTGGAAGAGGGCATGGCACTGGTGACAAAGGATGAGCGGATTCGGGCCTCGAGACAAATCCGCACCATCTGGTGATCACCAGAGCTCAGCGGATTTTCGAGAGCGCTTCGCCTTCGTCGGCAAAACTGGGAATTACGTTGAGCAGGCGGGTGAGATCCAGGATCTGCCGCACGCGGTCAGAAACCCGGAACAGGCCGAGCTTTCCTCCCGCGCGCTGCAGGCTGACGAAGGCGCGGACAATCGTGCTGATTCCAGTGGTGTCCACCTGTGTGACCATCTGCATGTTCAACAGAATTTTGCGCGCACCCTTGCCCATCGCGTCCTGAAGGATGTCGCCCAGCGATTCCGTGGCGGCGCCCAGCACCAGACGGCCTCCCAGATCGAGAATCGTTACGTCTTCCGTCCGACGGATTGAAATTTGAAGAGTATCCATAATGTAGACATCTCCCGCCATGCGGGCCGGGACGAGTTGGGGCCTCGCTTAAGCGGTCGCACATCGCGCGCCCGCCAAAAACGGCGGCCATGTTAGGCCGCGAGAATCGGCAAGTCAAACGCGACGCTTGCGCTCGCCTTCTCCGCTGAAAGTTTTTGGAGTTGAGAGTAGAATACGGGCGCTTTGCCGCCTCGAGACAGCGCCGCACCTGCTTTGACGAGATGCGCGCTCCCTCTTCGAAGCCAAGCGGCGGGAATCGAGGGGAAAAGGATCCCGAATCCATGATTGTGGGTGTGCCCAAAGAGAGTTTTCCCGGCGAGCGCCGCGTAGCCTTGGTGCCACTGATGATTCCCAATTTGGCCAAAAACGGGATGGAGGTGGTGGTGGAGGCGGGCGCGGGCGCGGAATCGGGCTTCGTCGACGCGGAATACGCGGCGAAGGGCGCCAAGCTGGCGCCGGATCGTGCCGCCGTCTTCAGCGCTGCGGACATCATCGTGCAGGTGCTCTGCTACGGTTCGAACGACAAGACCGGCAAGGACGACCTGCCGCTTTACCGCAAAGGCCAGGTGCTCATCGGATTTCTGCGTCCGCTGGGCGACCTGACCACGGTGAGCGACATCGCCAAGGCCGGGGTCACCGCGCTCTCGATTGAATTGATGCCGCGCACGACGCGGGCGCAGAGCATGGACGCGCTTTCCTCTATGGCCACGCTGTGCGGCTACAAGGCCGTGTTGATTTCCGCGGACCTGCTGCCGCGCATGCTGCCCATGCTGACCACTGCCGCAGGCACCATCACGCCAGCGCGCGTGCTGGTGATTGGCGCGGGCGTGGCCGGATTGCAGGCCATCGCCACGGCGCGGCGGCTGGGCGCGGTCACTTCCGCCTATGACCTGCGGCCGGCGGCCAAGGAACAAGTGGAAAGTCTGGGCGGGCGGTTTGTGGAGCTGCCTATCGAGGCCAAAGACGCGGAAGACGCCCGCGGTTACGCGCGCGCGCAAGACGACACTTTCTATCAGAAGCAGCGCGAACTGCTCGGCCGGGTGGTAGCCGAAAGCGACGTGGTGATCACGGCGGCCGTCGTGCCGGGCAAGAAATCGCCGGTGCTGGTGACCAAGGAGATGGTGGCGAGAATGGCGCCGGGATCCGTAATCGTGGACCTGGCCGCCGAGCGGGGCGGCAATTGCGAGCTGACGCAGCCCGGCGAAAAGGTGGTGGTCAACGGCGTCTCCATCGTGGGCTGGTTCAACATGGCCAGCGCGCTTCCCCATCACGCCAGCCAGCTTTACGCGCGCAACATCAGCGCTTTTCTGGCCCATCTAGTCCACGGCGGGAAGCTGGAACTGAACCCCGAAGACGAGATCATCCGGGAGACGCTGCTGACCCGGAACGGAGAAATCGTGAACAAACGCGTGCGCGAATTTTTCAAATTGCCCGCTCTCGCGGCGGTGAAATAAGGGGGGACGAGTGCCTGCCGATTTCCTTTCCAACCTCTATGTGTTCATCCTCGCCGGTTTCGTCGGGTTCGAGCTGATCAAAAGGGTCTCGCCGCTGCTGCACACGCCCCTGATGTCGCTGACCAACGCGCTCGACGCCATCGTGGTGGTGGCGGCCATCATCATCGCCGGGCGGCAGGAAACGCCGCTCGCGACGGTGCTGGGCGCGATTGCCGTGGCGGCCTCGTTCAGCAACATGGTGGGCGGATTCTTCATCACCGACCGCATGCTGCGCATGTTCAAGGCGGGCAAGCCCAAACAGCCATGACGCCGGAAGCCACCCAGCAACTGCTCGATTTCGCCTACATCGCCGCCACGGTGCTCTTTATCCTGGCCATCAAATGGCTCAGCTCGCCCGTCTCCGCGCGCCACGGCGTGCTGGCGGGAGAGATCGCGGCGGCTCTCGCGGTGGGCGCCACGCTGTGCAACCCCGAGCTAGTGGCCTACAAGTGGGTGATCACCACGCTGATCATCGGCGCGGCGGTCGGCATTCCGCTCGGCATGGTCCACATGACCGCGGTGCCGCAACGAACTGCGCTCAGCCACGCTTTCGGCGCGCTCTCTGCGGCGCTAATTGGAATCGCCGAATACTACGTGGGCGTGCCCAATGTCACCCGGTTCGGCATGGCCGAGATCGGACTGGAAGTGATCATCGGCTCGCTGACGTTTACGGGCAGCCTGATCGCCGCGGGAAAACTCCAGGAAATCCTGCCGCAGCGGCCGATTGTGTACCGCGGCCAGAATATTGTGAGCCTTTCGGTGCTGAGCGCCGCTCTGCTGCTGGCCGTCGCACTGGTGATCAATCCAGCGAACACGGTGCTGTTCCCCATTATGGTGGCGGTGGCACTGGTGTTCGGCGTGCTCCTGGTGACGCCGATCGGCGGGGCAGACATGCCCACGGTGATCTCGCTGCTCAATTCCTATGCCGGATTTTCCGCCGCCCTGCTCGGCTTTGTGCTGAACAGCAAGGTGCTGGTGGTAGCCGGCGCTCTGGACGGCTCCTCCGGCTTCATTCTTTCCGTGATCATGTGCAAGGCCATGAACCGATCGTTCACCAACGTAATGTTCGGCGCCTTCGGCCAGGTGCAGGCCGGCGCGGCGGCCGCCACGGAGGAACGGACGGTGCGCAGCGCGTCCCCGGAAGAAGCGGCGGGAATTCTCGCCGCGGCCAGCTCCGTGGTGATCGTGCCCGGGTATGGAATGGCCGTTGCCCAGGCGCAGCACAAGGTGCGCGAACTCTACGACGCGCTCACCAAGCGGGGCGTCGACGTGAAGTTCGGCATTCATCCGGTGGCGGGTCGCATGCCAGGGCACATGAACGTCCTCTTAGCGGAAGCGGACATTCCCTACGAGCGGTTGGTGGAGATGGACGAGATCAACTCCGACATGCCGCAGACGGACGTCGCGCTGATCATCGGCGCAAACGATGTGACCAATCCGGCGGCCCGCACCGACGCTTCGAGCCCGATCTACGGTATGCCCATTCTCGACGTGGACAAGGCCCGTACCGTGATGGTCATCAAACGCAGCATGAGTCCCGGCTTCGCGGGAATCGATAACCCACTCTATTACATGGACAGGACGCTCATGCTGTTCGGGGATGCGAAGAATTTCGTCGGTTCGATTGTCCGCGAACTGGCCGGCGGCCACAGCTAATTCGTGGCATCGGTACTGCCGCGCTGGCGGGCCTGTCTCACACAGGCGCAGCGGGCGGCCGTCGAATTCAGTGCACAAAATTCCCGCCGGAGTAAAATGCCCGGGGCAATTCTCTTCGTTTCCACTGCCAGCAAGGAAATCAAGTTTGGACTCGCACCCCCCAGAACGGCGTTGCAGAAGAGCGGCTCACTTGTGTGCAGCAGCTCTGGCGCTTCTCTGCGCGCTGGCTGGCGGAACAGCCCGCGCGGGAGATACTGCGGGCTGTGTGGGCTTGATCCTGGACGAGAACGGCGTGCCTGTTCGATCCGCCCAGGTCCAACTGCAGGGCGCCGGGGGGCAATCCTTCCACGCGGAGACAGACGAGGCCGGCCGGTTTGAGCTCAAGAATCTCCCACCCGGCGAGTTCAAAGTGGAGATCCGCAAGACCGGATTTTTCCTGCTCACCGGACGCACGCTCACTCTCGAGCCTGGCCCGAACGAGGTGACGTTCACCCTCACTCACGCCGAGGAACTTGTCCAGCAGGTGCAGGTGGTCGCCTCTCCCGATGACATCGACACGCAGGACACCTCGCAGAGCTCCACACTGACTTCCCGCGATGTGCGCGACATTCCGGTGCCCAGTTCCCACGTGCTGCAGCAAAGCCTGATCGCGCTTCCGGAGATCGTCGAGGACAATCAGAACAATCTGCACATCGCCGGGGCGCGTACCGCGGAGACGGAGTATCTGCTGGACGGCTTCGAGGTGGGCGACCCGCTGAGCGGCGCGCTGACTTCGCGCTTCAGCGTGGACGCGACACGCGCCGCGCAGGTCGAGACCGGCAGGCTGGGCGCCGCGTACGCGCACTCCGGCGCCGGCCTGCTCAGCCTGGAAACCCCGGATGGCGACGACCGCTGGCGGTTCGGCACGGTGGACCCCATCCCGGCCATCAACATTCAGGAAGGAACGCACCTCGGCAACTGGTATCCACGCTTCACTTTTTCCGGACCGATCCGGCGCGGGCGATTCTGGTTTTCCGACTCCTTCAGCATTCAGCACACCTTCGCGGTGGTCACCCAGCAGCCGGCCGGCGCGAACACCTCGGAAGAATGGGCCGGCGACAATCTGCTCCGTCTCCAGTACAACATTTCGCCGAAGCAAATCCTGCACGCGAGCTTCCTCTACAACCGCAAGCACGACACGAACCTCGGGCTGGATGCCCTGGATCCACAATCCACGACGCTCACTGCCGACGAGCGGCGCGCGTTTGTGTCCCTCAAGGACCAATTGTGGCTGCGCGACACGCTGTTTGATTTGGGATTCGCGGCCGATGGCGAACTGATCGACCAGATTCCCCAGGGCACGGAGCCCTACCTCCTGCTGGTGGATGGCACCAGCGGAAATTATTTCCAGCGGCTGCACCAGCGGGGACGCCGCGTTCAGTCCGTGGGCAGCGTCACCACTCCTGTACACCTCGGGCCCGGCACTCACCAACTTTCCGCGGGGTTCAACGTGGCCGCGCTGCGAACCTCGCAGTCGGCCGAACGTGGCGAGATCGAAGCCCTGCGCGCCGACGGCACCTTGGCGCGCGAAACCACGTTCGCGGGAGCGGCCAGTCCCGTTCTTTCCAACACGCAGGCCGGCGGATTTGTGCAGGATACCTGGACGCTCTCCAAGCGACTGGTTCTTCAGGGCGGCGTGCGCACGGATTGGGACAGCTTTACGGGCAGCGGTCTGGCCGAACCTCGCGTCTCCGGCAACATCCTGCCCTTCGGAGACGACCGCGCCAAACTTTCACTCGGATGGGGAATTTACGACGCGCCTCTCAACCTGATGCAGATTGCCCAGGTGTACGACCAGCAGCAGCTCGACACCTTCTACGATCCCACGGGGAAAATCGTGATTCTGGGCCCGGTGGAAAGCCGGTTCGAGCTGCCTGCGAATGGGCTGCAACAGCCGCGCTTTACGACTTCGAGCGCGGGCTGGCAGCAAAAGATTGGACGCAAGACGCTGGTCGGCGCCGAGCTTCTGGCCCGGAACGGTTATCACGGGTTCGCCTATGTGGATCAGCAGCCCGCGCTGCCCGGCGGCATTTTTCTGCTCGAAGACCACCGCAAGGACCGCTACCGCGCAGCCACCTTTTCCGTGCGCTACAACCTGGCGGCAGACACCGGGTTCTATGCCGCCTACACGCGGTCGCGCGCGCACTCCGACGAGGATCTGGATCCCGCGCTCGGCTCCATCTTCTACGCCGCGCAGCAATCCGGCCCCGTGGCCTGGGATGCGCCCAATCGCCTGCTCACCTGGGGATGGATTCCTGCGCACTTCTGGGGCCTCCAGCTCACCTATTTCCTGGAATACCGGACGGGTTATCCCTTCAGCGTGGTGAACTTTCAGCAGGAACTCGTCGGATTGCCCGAATCCATGCGCTACCCCGACTACGTCAATCTGAATCTCGGCGTGGAGAAGAAATTCGGCTTTCACGGCTACATCTGGGCCGCGCGCCTGGAAGAGGTGAACATCACGGACCACAAAAACCCAAACACAGTGGTGAACAACATTGACGCGCCCAACTTCGGCACATTCGCCGGAGGACAGGGCCGGGCCCTGACGCTGCGGGTCCGCTTCGTAGGCAAGAAATGAACTCGGCAAATGCCGGCAGTTCCTTCCCGTATTCGGGTCCCGGACGAAAGCCACCTTCTAAGGGGAAATCGAGGGTGAAATGCGAGCGCGAAGCCAGCAGTTACAGGAAATCAAAGGCAAATCGTTCGACGTCTGCGTAATCGGGGGCGGAGCCACGGGCTCGGGCTGCGCGCTGGACGCACAACTACGCGGCCTTCAAACGGTGCTGCTGGAGGCCGGGGATTTTGCAGGGGCGACCTCCAGCGCGGCCACAAAAATCATTCACGGCGGCGTGCGCTATCTCGAGGAGGCCATCAAGGACGTGGACCCGAAGCAATATCACGTGGTCGTTCGCGCGCTGCACGAGCGCGTGCGCATGCTGGACAACGCCCCGCACCTCACGCGCAAGCTCGATTTCCTGGTGCCGAGCTATCACTGGCTCGACGTGGCCTACCTGGACATCGGTCTGAAGATTTACGACTGGCTGGCAGGTGCGGCCAGGATTTCTCCCAGCAAATTCGTATCACGTGAGGAGACGCTCGAGCGCATGCCGGGATTGAACCGCGAGGGCCTGCTCGGTTCCGTGGAATACGCCGACGGCCAATTCGACGATGCGGGCTACAACCTAGCCCTCGTTCATTCGTTTTGCGACAGCGGCGGGCGCGCCGCGAATTATGCGCGCGTCACCGACTTCCGCCGCGATCCAGCCGACCGGCTTTCCGGCGTGGTCGCCGCCGACCGGCTCACCGGCGAACAGTTCACACTGGACGCGCGCGTGATCGTCAACGCGACCGGGCCATTCTCCGATTCGATCCGGCAGATGGCCACGCCCTCCGTGCCCGCGCGGATGCGCCTCAGCAAGGGCTCGCACATTCTCCTGCCCCTCAATCTTTTTCCGACCAGCGACGCGATGCTGATTCCCAAAACTGCGTCGGGGAGTGTCCTGTTTGCCTTGCCTTGGGGCGGGCGCCTTCTCGTGGGAACCACGGAGCGCGAGGTGTCTCCCGGCGACGATCTGTTCGTCAGCGCGGAAGAGATCACTTTCATGCTCGGCGAGCTCAACAGATATCTGGCGCGGCCCATAAAGCCAGCGGACATCGTCAGCGGCTTTGCCGGTGCCCGCCCGCTGGTCAGTTCCGGAGAAGGCGAGAGCACGGAAAGGCTGGCGCGCGACGACGTGATCGAGATCGACGAAAAAAGCGGTCTCATCAGCATCATGGGCGGCAAATGGACCACCCATCGCGCCATGGCGGAAGACACCATCAACGCGGTGCAGCAAGCCCTAAACGTTTCCGTCACCGAGTGTCCCACGCGTTCCCATGTGCTCCACGGTGGAGTAGGGTTCGCCAGCGAGCTTTGGCAACAACTGGTGCGCGCCCATTCACTTTCTGAGCCCACCGCGCTCCATCTGGCGTCGAAATTCGGCACGGCCGCCTGGAAAATCCTGGAGCTCGCCCGCGCAGAACCCGCGCTCGCTCGTCCGCTCACTCCGGGCGGCGCGCCCATCCAGGCCGAGGTCGTTTACGCCGTGCGCGAAGAGCTCGCGCAGACGATAGAAGATGTGCTTTCGCGGCGCATCGGTCTCCAGTACTACTCATGGAAAGATGCGATCCGGGCTGCTCCCATGACCGCCTCCCTCATGGCCAGGGAACTCCGGTGGACGAGCACGCAGGAGCGTGAAGCCCTCACCCAGTATGGGAACCGGATCCACCATCTGCTCCAACGCGCCGGCCTCGAAGCGGAGCCCAGCTCGGCAAGCGACGGCTCCGCAGCTTAGCGGAAAGGATCAACCGATCATGTCCAGCTACCTGGGCGCCATAGATCAAGGAACCACCAGCACGCGATTCATCATCTTCGACTCCAGCGGGCACATCGTTTCGGTTGCGCAAAAAGAGCATGAGCAGATTTATCCCAAACCGGGCTGGGTCGAGCACGACCCGGAGGAAATCTGGCGCCGTCTCCATGAGGTCATGACCGAAGCCATGCAGCAGCGCGAGATTCGCCCCAAGGAGTTCGCTGCTATCGGCATTACCAACCAGCGCGAGACCACGGTGGTATGGAACCGCAAGACAGGCGTCGCGGTGAACAACGCCATCGTCTGGCAGGATACGCGCGTGGAGGACGCGGTCGCTGAGTTCGCCCGCGATGGCGGGCCGGATCGCTTTCGCGAACTGACCGGCTTGCCACTGGCCACTTATTTCAGCGGCCTGAAAATTCGGTGGATTCTGAACAACGTGCCGGGCGTGCGCCAGCAGGCGGAGGCTGGCGACCTCTTGTTCGGAACTATGGACACCTACCTGGTCTGGAAGCTCACCGGCGGCCAGCGGGGCGGCGCGCACGTCACCGACGTCACCAACGCCAGCCGCACGCAGCTCATGGACCTGCACAGCCTGAACTGGGACAAATCGCAACTCGATCTGTTCGGCATCCCGGAATCCATGATGCCGCGCATCGTCTCCAGCAGCGAAGTCTATGGACTCGCGCAACCCGCGCAAGTGAAAGACATCCCCATTGCCGCGATCCTCGGCGACCAGCAGGCGGCCCTCTTCGGTCAGACCTGCTTTGAGCCCGGCCAAGCAAAGAATACCTACGGCACCGGTTGCTTCCTGCTGATGAATACGGGAACGGCGCCCGTTCATTCCAGGTACGGACTGCTCACGACAGTGGCCTTCAAACTCGGCAAAGAACCCGCCTGCTATGCGCTGGAAGGCAGCGTGGCCATTTCCGGCGCATTGGTCCAGTGGATGCGCGACAACCTGGGCCTGATTCAGAAGAGTTCGGATATCGAATCCCTGGCGCGGACGGTGAACGACAACGGCGGTGTTTACTTTGTGCCGGCGTTTTCGGGGTTGTTTGCACCCTACTGGAAGACGGACGCGCGCGGCGTGATCGCGGGACTCACGCGCTACGCCAATAAAGGCCATCTGGCCCGCGCTGTCCTGGAGGCTACCGCGTTCCAGACGCGCGAAGTGCTGGACGCGATGGAGTTGGATTCCGGCACGAAGCTCGATTCTCTGCGCACCGACGGCGGAATGGTGGAGAACGATCTCCTGATGCAGTTTCAGGCGGACATCCTCAATCGTGACGTCGTCCGGCCGGCCATCAAAGAGACCACGGCGCTCGGAGCGAGCTACGCGGCGGGACTCGCCGTGGGGATTTACAAGAACTTGGGCGAATTGAGACAGCAGTGGGGCGCGGACCGCAGTTGGAAACCGCATATGGAAGACGCCACACGCGAGCAGCTTTATGCGCAATGGAAGAAGGCAGTCTCGCGCTCCTTCAACTGGTTGGACTGATCCGCCGGGCGCAGCGCGTGCCACAAAGCTTCGGACGGATGGCGGCGGATGGAAAAAGGAGGCCACATGACAAGCCCTACGTTTGGTGAATTCATAGGCACTCTGGTGCTCATTCTTCTCGGCAACGGAGTCGTGGCAGGAGTCCTGCTGAAGAAGTCGAAGGCCGAGGCCTCCGGCTGGATGGTGATCACCGCCGGGTGGGCCTTTGCCGTGATGGCAGGCGTATTCGCCGCCACCGCCTGCGGCAGCAGAGACGCACACCTGAACCCGGCCGTCACATTGGGCTTCGCCGTAGCCACGGGAGACTACTCGAAATTCCCTTCCTACCTCCCGGCACAGATGCTGGGCGCGTTTGTGGGAGCCGCGCTGGTCTGGCTGCATTACTTCCCGCATTGGAAGCAGACGCCCGAGCAGGACCTGAAACTAGCGGTCTTCTGCACCGCGCCGGCCATCCGTAACACGGCGGCGAATCTGGTGAGCGAGGTGATTGGCACGTTCGTCCTCGTTTTCGTAATCGGGACAATCTTTTCGAAGGCTGTGTCTGCGGCTGGTCTCGCGCCGGGGCTGGGTCCTTATCTGGTCGGTTGTCTCGTGTGGGTCATCGGCCTTTCGCTTGGCGGCACTACCGGTTATGCGATTAATCCCGCGCGCGATCTCGGTCCGCGAATCGCCCACGCCATCCTGCCGATCGCAGGGAAGGGACATTCCGACTGGGGTTACGCGGCAGTCCCCGTCCTCGGCCCTCTTCTGGGTGCCGGCCTGGCAGGAGCCTTCTTGCACGCATTGAAGTTCTGACTGCCGAAGATGAAGTCCTCCCTGCCATTGGACGCCATTCCGGTCGCGGCTTGGAAAACGGTTTGAGAAAACGTAATAGGTGAAAATCTCAAGAGAACACGCTCATGGGCAACCCTGCAAGGAACAGCGCAATCCGTCTCGGACAGCGTCGCCTCTCATCCTCTCGTCCCCGTCGAATAACTGGGGCTCGCCTCGAGGTGCCCGTTCGCGCTCGTTGGCCGGTCAGTCGACTGGGGGCCGGATGCGCGCCCTATGCGCCGATGTCCATAACACCTTACTATTGGGCCGCGCCGACGCCAGCACCTGCCCGCCGCGCGCCGGCATCCAATCGCTGACCCATACCATGGCCAGAAGGCTCAACAACTAAGGAGGCAAAAAGATGCCACATAGAGTCGCGGATGAATTGGTGAGCAGACTTGTGAGTGCCGGCGTCGAGCGAATTTATGGCGTGGTGGGCGACAGCTTGAATCCGGTGACCGATGCGATCCGCCTGAATGGCAAGATTCAGTGGATTCATGTTCGCCACGAAGAAACGGCCGCCTATGCGGCGGGCGCCGAGGCTCAGCTCACGGGAAAACTCACGGCCTGCGGCGGCAGCTGCGGCCCCGGCAACCTCCATTTGATCAACGGCCTTTTCGATTCTCATCGCAGTAATGCTCCCGTGCTCGCGATCGCTTCTCATATTCCGACCACCGAGATCGGCACCGGATATTTTCAGGAGACGCATCCCGAGATCCTGTTCAAAGAATGCAGCCACTATTGCGAATTGATTTCGAATCCCAAGCAATTTGGACGCGTCTTGCACAGCGCCATGCAGAATGCAGTCGGATTGGGCGGTGTCGGTGTGATCGTATTGCCGGGCGATGTCGCTGGGATGGAGATGCCTGCCGATGGGCCTCGTCCTGTGGTCCGTCAACGGCCGTGCGCTCGTCCCGGTGAAAAGGAATTGGCGCAATTGGCGGATCTGATCAATTCCTCGAAGAAGATCGCCATGTTTTGCGGCATCGGATGCGCCGATGCCCATGATGAGGTGGTGAAGCTGGCGGAGAAGTTGAAAGCTCCCGTGGGACATACCTACCGGGGGAAGCCCTTCGTCGAATACGACAACCCGTACGACGTAGGAATGAGCGGCTTGCTCGGCTTTGGCGCGGCCTACGATGCCATGCACGAATGTGATTTGCTGATCCTCTGGGGCACGGATTTTCCTTATGAAAAATTCATGCCCACAAAGCCCAAGATCGTGCAAGTGGACATCCGCGTCAATCATCTGGGCCGCCGAAGCAAGCTGGATCTCGGGGTTTGGGGCGATGTGCAGGAAACCATCCGCGCCCTCCTGCCAATGGTCAACGCGAAGGCAGACCGTGCGTTTCTGGATTCCATGATCGGCAAATATAAGGAAGCAGTCCGCCGCTTGAATGTCTATGTGGACCACGTTGGAAAGCGCACTCCCATGCACCCCGAACCCGTCGCCGCTGCGCTCAACGAACTTGCGGCGACGGACGCGATCTTCACCGCCGATACCGGGATGTGCAACGTCTGGTCGGGACGTTACATTCGAGCGACAAAAGACCGGCGGCTGCTCGGATCTTTTTCGCACGGATCCATGGCCAACGCCCTCCCTCAGGCCATCGGCGCACAACTCTCCCATCCCGGAAGACAGGTCATCGCCTTCTGTGGCGACGGCGGGCTTGCCATGAGCCTGGGTGACTTGTTGACCGTCACTCAATACAACCTGCCCATCAAATTCGTTGTCTTTGACAACAGCACTTTAGGAATGGTGAAGTTGGAGATGGAAGTTGCCGGGTTGCCCGACTATCAGACTGATTTGAAAAATCCCAACTTCGCCAGGCTTGCCGAGGCCATCGGAATCATGGGGGTGCGAATCGAGAACCCGGCAGATATTTCGGCCGGACTCAAGAAAGCGCTCGAACACTCTGGTCCGGCGCTTGTGGATGTGCTGACGGATCCCAACGCCGTTTCGTTACCCTCACATATCACGCCCGAGCAGGTCGTAGGCTTCGGCATAACTATGGGAAAGCTAGTCCTCTCCGGCCATATCGACGAGGTGGTGGACACGATCGAAACGAATATTCGACACATCTGATCTTCCTGGAAACTCTCCGCTTTGGAGCTGGGAATGCCGGTGAGCCCGCCTGGATTCGAACCAGGGAGTGACGGATTATGAGTCCGAATCGGGCCACCTATTCGAAGTCGTTCTAAGACCCACATTTCCAGCGCAGCTCGTTCATCCAGAGGCAGATATCACCGTCTCGCAGCGTGAGAGGAGTTGCGCCGAGATGGACAGGAATGTCCCGGGGGTGCCGACAAAAGTCCCGACACTTATTCATTTCTTTTCTGGCGCTTCTCGTTCTGGTCTGTTCTCCGGATCAGCAGTCCGCTCATCACGCTCAATTCGTCCACGAACTGGCGGGCGACCGCAGCAGCGAGGCCTTCCTGCCCTTTGCCACCGTGAGCGGGTGGCCAGGCGAATTCCGCCGGCGATCCTCGGACTAACCGCGCCGCGAGTCGCGATCCAGGCGCACCACAAACAGATTCAGGGCCACGCAGCACAGAAAAATGAGGCCAGAGAAGATCGCGGCCGGCAGGACGACGCTCGCGTGTCCTGCAAGAAAGCTCTCCAGCGTGGCGCTGAGAAGCCAGACCTGCACGAGCAGGAGCACGATGATCAGCGCCATGGCACCGTCAATTGCCAACAATCCCCGTTTTTGCTCCGGCCCGCCGCTGCCGTTCATCTCACGCGCCCTCCAATCCAGTGGCGATCAGTTTGTCTCCCCGTGCCTCAAGCGCAATGCGGCGTAGCGGGCGAGGCGGGGGACCCTGCAAGACCGAACCATCCTGCACGGAGAAGTAACCGTTGTGGCAGGGACAGGCCAGCCGCCCGCCCTCCCGCTCGTAATACACCGCGCAGGAAAGGTGCGTGCATTTCTGGCTATAGGCGCGGTATTCCCCCTCTCCGGTGCGGATCAGGATGCAGCGATCCTGCGGCTCCGGATAGGCAAACAGCTTCACTCCTCCCACGGGAATTTCCCCCAGTTGCGCCACCGTGGCAGGCGCAAATGCGGGTGGCTTTTGAAAATACGATTTCAGCAGGATCCACAGATTGCCCGCAAACATCCCGAGGCTCGCCAGAGTGAGGAATTTACTGAACTGCCTCCGCGAGACGTAGCGCTCGTCCGCGCTGAATACGGAGAATTCGTCTTTCCACAACGCGTCGTTAGCGGGACTGTGAAGCAGCGACATAGCTCTCCTCCCAGATGTGGTCCAGCACGTCCAGAGAGACGGATGCTGTTTCCGCGGGCACCATCATTCGAACCTGCGTGGCAACGCGCTGCCGACCGAAATAGAACACGTTGGCCGGCTTCTCCCTGCGCCGGGCAATCTCTTCCGGCCGCACATAGGCCAGCGCCTGGCTCGGACACACCGTAGCGCACATAGGCCGCTTGCCCACAGACGTGCGGTCATAGCACATATCGCATTTCATCATCTGTTCGTACTCCGGGATGATCTTCGGAATGCCGAAGGGGCACGCTAGCACGCAGTTCGAGCAGCCGATGCAGCGCGGCTTGAGCGAGGACTGCACGATGCCGTCCTCGCCCTTCTTGATCGCGTCCGCGGGGCACACCATGGCACACGTTGGCTCATCGCAGTGCCAGCACACGTATGCCGCAGTCGCAGTGGTTTCGCCGCGATCGATGAAATCGAAATTGATCATGGATTTCCCGCGATGCGTTTCGCACTCCTCACACGCCTTCACGCACGACTGGCAGCCGATACACCGTGAGGGGTCCACGTAAAATTCGTAGCCAAACATCAGCCGCGCCCCTCCCGCGCCGCCCACTCCGGACGCCCCGGGGCCTTCTCCAGCCGGCAGGCGGACACTTTGTACTCGGGAATCTTGCTCCGCGGGTCGAGCGTCCGGTGCGTCAGCAAGTTTGCACTGCGATCGCCCGGCCAATGGTAGGGAATGAATACTGTGTCCGGACGGATCGTTTTCACCACCATCGCCTGCAGGGTGATTGCCCACCGGCGCGAACTCACCCTCACCCAGTCCCCATCCGCGATGCCGTACTGCTGCGCCAGCCGCGGATGTATTTCCAGCAGCGGATTCGGATATTGTTCCAGCAGCCCGCCAATCCGTCGCGTCTGCGTCCCGGAGAGATATTGGCTCACCACCCGTCCCGTGGTGAGGTAGATCGGGTAGTCAGGGGCCACCGGGTCGCCGCTCTCGCGCCACTCCGTCGCTACAAAGCGATGTTTGCCGTCCGCATGGAAAGAGCGGCCGTCTTCGAACAGCCGCGGCGTGCCTGCATGTTCCAGCGTCGGACAAGGCCAGAACACTCCCATCCGCTCGTCGATCTTTTCGTACGTGATGCCGTAGTAGTCCGCATGGCCGCCTCGCGACGCTTCCCGCAGTTCGTCGTAGATCTCCCGCGTCGTCCGGAACGCAAAAAATTCTCCGCGTCCCAGCCGCTTTGCCAGTTCGCAGTAGATCCAGGAATCCGCTTTTGCATTCCCCGGCGGCTCCACGGCCTTCCGGATGTGGATCACCCGTCCTTCCGCCGAGCATCCGATGCCTTCCTCCTCTTCCTGAAGGCTCCCGGCCAGCACCACGTCGGCGTGTTGGGCAGTTTCCGAGAGGAAGAAATCCACCACGCCGAAGAATTCCAGCCGCTCGAGGGCCTCGCGCGTGAAGTTCGCATCCGGCAGCGACACCAGGGGATTGAAGCAGCAGGAAAGCAACGCTTTGATTTCCCCACGGTGAATCGCTTCCATAATCTCCACAGCGGTGTAACCCGCCTGCGGAATTTCCTGCGGTGAAATTCCCCAAACGCGTGCGGTGTGTGCGCGCGCTTCCGGGTCGGCAATGGAGCGCTGTCCCGGCAACTGGTCGCATTTCTGTCCGTGTTCGCGACCGCCCTGCCCGTTGCCCTGCCCGGTGATCATGGTGCACCCGGCGCCCTCCCGTCCGATGTTGCCGGTGGCCAGGCAAAGGTTGATCAGCGCCAGGCAGTTCTCCACGCCTTTGGACTGATGCTCCACACCGCGCGCATGCATCGCGATGGCCCGCTTTGCGCCCGCGAACATGTGCGCCGCGCGCTCGATGGCTTCCGGCGGCACGCCGGTTTTCTCCGCCACGGTCCGCGGGTCCCACGCGCGGACCGATTCCGCCACGGTTTCAAAGCCCGATGTGTGCCCGCTGATGAATTCTCGATTCTCCAGCCCCTCGCGGAGCACCACATGCAGCAGGCCCATGTAGAGCGCGAGATCCGTCCCTGGCCGCACCGGCAGATAGAGATCCGCGTTCCGGCAGATCGGAGTCATGCGCGGATCCACGACGATCAACTTTCCTCCGGCATCGCGGAGGCGCCACAAATAGTCCGTGGTGATCGGCGCGCATTCCGCCACGTTCGCGCCTGCCACGAGCACCACCTCGGCCTTCTCGATGTCGTTCCAGGGCAGCGGGCTGCGGTCCACTCCGAACGCCAGTTTGTAGGCCGTCCCTGCGGAAACCATGCACAGCCGCCCGTTGTAGTCGATGTGCCGCGTGCCGAGCGCGACACGCGCGAATTTTCCGAGCAGATACGACTTCTCGGAAATCAGCGAGGCGCCTCCGTAGATGGCCACCGCGTCCTTGCCATACCGTCCCTGAATCTCGCGCAGGCGTCTGGCCGTGAATTCGAGCGCCTCGTCCCAGCTTGCTGCGCGGAACCCGTCCGTTGTCCGCAGCAGCGGTTCCAGCAACCGGTCCGGATGGCCGCCCTGCAGGTAGCGCTTCACTCCTTTTGGGCACAGCATTCCGTGGTTGAACGGGAATTCCTCCCAAGGCTCGAACCCGATCACCTGGTTCCCGCGCACCTTGAGCTGTATCCCGCACTGCTGCCCGCAGAAGCAGCAATGCGTCTTGACCAGACGCTCGGCGGGATTCTCTGATTCGTCCCGCCATCCTCCTGGCGGGATGTAGGCGGGATGAGGGCCAAACCGCTCGCGCAAAGATTCCGGCGATGCAGGCAGTTTAGCCACGCGCATGCTCCCGCAGCCCGAGCTGTGCCAGCGAAAGTGATTTGCGTTTGCATGCCGGGCACAACTCCTGCCAACACCGCCCGGCGGGATCCATCGTGTAGTTGAATCCGAGCTGCGGAAGCACGGCCTTCAAATCGTCCACGTGCATCCGCGAGGCGAAGTGCTGCCCGCAGCGCGCGCACAACGCGGGCTCGCCGGCCTCTCCCGCAGCCTGGTAGAGCTTTACGCCGAGCTGCGCCGGCCGCTGGAAGATGTGAAAGAACTTGCCGAACGGCAGGAAGAGCAGCGCGGCGATCACGGTAATCGCGTGCAATATGGCCAGGAAACTGTAGAACTCTCCCCGCAGCCACTCCTGCGAGACCGTGAGCGCGAGTCCCGTCACGCAAATGGCAAACAAAAGGATGATGGGCAGGAAATCCAGCGCGAACGATTGCACAGCCATCGCTCCGCGATCGCGAAACCTTCTCCACACCGAAAGCCCGATTCCTCCCAGCACCAGCGCCGCCGAAATGTCCAGCCCGTGAAACAGCAGCTCCGCCACGAGCGAGTGCAGAGGGAAACTCATCACTGGGAAGCCGTAAACCAGCGTCACGTAGGTGTTCTGATCGTCGGCAAGCGTCTGGAACGAGATCCAGCCGAACACCAATGGAAACGTGATGGCCACGGCCAGCAAGCATCCCCAGAAGATCAGTTGGTGCATCCACCAGCGAAGTCGTGACCGCTGGCGAATGAAGCCCTGCCCCGCCAGATGGCGCGCAGCGAGCAGAGAAACGCCGGCCAGCCCTTTCAGGATTCCCCGCTCGCGGAATAGCTGCCAGCCGCGCTCCCAATACACGCGCGTCGGCGGCTTATCCAGCCACACGCGATAGTGGTACACCACGCCCCAGGTGGCGAAGATCGTGGCGAATGTGTAAATCACCAGAGCCGCGTCGAAATTTTGCAGGTTTCGTGAGCCCACCACGATCCCCGCGACCAGCACGCCGGTGAAAAACGTGGCCGTTGCTCCGGCGCGAATGCGGTCGCGCGTCCGCGTCATTTCCGGAGGCAGCGTCAGCTCCAGCGCCTTCTGCTCTTTCAGGAAAATAGCGCTGTTCGTAACCCACAGTGCCGCCGCAACCATTGCCAGCAATGCGAATCCGGGCCATGCCGTGTGGAAATGGTCGCGGAAGAATCCCAGCAGTAACGGAGGGAAAAATCCTCCGAGTCCGCCCATGGCGCCCACCAGCCCGGTGACGGTTCCCACTTCCTTTGGGAAGTATTGCGGCACCAGTTTGAAAACGGCGCCATTGCCGATACCCAGCAGGAAGGCGCAGCTCAACGCGCCGACCGTGAAGGGAAGCATCGCTGTCCACGCCATGAGGAGCGCGAACGGTGCGATTCCGGCGAAGACGAAATAAAGCACGCGCGCCCCGCCGATCCGGTCCGCCAGCCAGCCACCGAGCGGCCGCGCCAGCGTAGCGAGCACAACAAATCCCGCCGTACGAAATCCCGCGTCGGCCGGCCGCAAGCCGAACTGGTCCTTCAACAACGTGGGCAGGTAGATTGAAAACGCGACAAATCCGCCGAACGTAAGAAAGTAGAAGAGCGAAAGCACCCAGCACAGCCGCTCGCGTCCCAGCAGCCGCAGCAATTCCGCCACGTTCGCCGGCCGCGCCGCTTTCGGTGCGTTTCGCGCCAGCACGTAGAAGGACACACCCCAAACCGCCAGCAGCAACGCCGCTCCGCGAAACACGTTCTGCCAGCCGGCCCGTGCGGCAATCAACGGGCCCAGAAACACCGCGGCTGATTGTCCGATGTTGCCCAGCCCATAGACGCCCAGCGCACCACCCTGCCGTTCCGGCGGAAACCAACGGGAGCTGAATCCGACTCCTACTGCAAATGAGCTTCCCGCGATTCCGAGGAAGAAGGCCGCAACCAAAAGCCACTCATAGCTCGGCACCAAAGGCACGACAAAGCACGGCACGGCGACCGCCAGCATCAGGCCGGAGAAGACCGCACGGCCTCCGAATCGGTCGCCCAGCATCCCGGTGACGATGCGCAGCAGGGCTCCCAGCAGCACAGGAACGGCGATCAGGGCGGCGGTCTGCGTCGCGGTGAGGTGAAAGGCCTCGCGGAATGTCGGCGCAAACGCGCTGATCAGTCCCCAAGCCGCGAAGCACACTGCAAACGAGATTGTGCCCAGAGCGAGCTGGAAGTTCGGCCTGCCTCGCATCGAAGTACTCGTCATTCACCTGCTCCACTGCGGCGATGAAGTGGGACAAACGGCCAGCTTCGCGCCGGGCGGTGCGGACGGGAGCATCAGGTTAACCCTGCCCTGCCGCCAAAGGCAAAACGTTCGGAGGCCGCACCCATTACGAGAGCTTCGCCGGCATCGCGAAGACGACGGACTCTTTGTGCGCATGGCTGGGTTCCAGGATGAAGGTCCCGAGGATGTTGACGGCAAACAAAGTCAGTCCGCCGAGTTCGCTCAGGGCGGATACGGGAAGAACTGACCACGCCCAGGAACCATAACCCTGATAGGCAATCACCTCGCAGCACACGCGAAGAGTGCAACCCAGCGTCAACAGCCCGAGTCCAGCGAACATCAACCGGGAGCTCCATAAGAGGCGCATTCCCGCAAACGCAGGCAGGATGCGCTGTCCCACGCTCAGGATCATGACTGCCACGAAGCCCACAGTTAGGGCGTGCCGTGAGGCGCCCCAGATTCCGCCCGACGAGTCCCACCGCACCGCCGCCCAGCCCAGCGAAGCCGCCACCAGCAGCCAGCCGTACGCCATGCGAACAAACCAGGGGAAACTCGGGTGCACCCCGCGAACCTTGGCTGGATTCACCGCGGGTTCGAACATCCGCAACGCCACGACGGCCAGACTCGTGCTCACTGGGAAAAAACAGGCTCCGGCCGCAGTGTAGCCGGCGACCGTCAGCACGATGCCGCAAAGGTTCAGGGCCACTGCTGCCAGCAGCACGCGCGGCCGGAATGGCCTGAGGCCCAGGAAAACCGTCATCCACTTTGCGCTGAATCCCCACACAAACGGCACCAGGAAACCCCAGGCAGCCAGCGCCAGATACCGTTGGTCGAACACATGCGGAAACGCGGGACTAACTCCCCGAATCGCCACATACACGCATCCCGCCAGGTTGGTGAGCAGAGTCAACAACAGCCCCACGCTTGCACTCGCTACCACGACGATCCACGGCTCGAACCGGCTCTTCGTGCCCCGCCCCGGCCGATGCTGCGCCACCTGCAGGAAGAAAATCACGAACGCTATCAGTTCCAGCAGAGCAGACACTGGCAGCAACGCCCGCCACGCCCACATATAGACGTTGGCCAACCAGCGCAGGGCCACGCCCACGGTCCACATGACCCAGCAGATCCAAGCCGCCCGGAAGTAGGAGGCCGCTCCACCGCGCAGTTTCGGAATGGAATAGAAACCGATGCCTAGAATAAATGTACCTACCCAACCGAAAATCTGCGCGTGCCCGTGGGCTTCAATCCATGTTCCAGAGACCGACGCCACGCTCTCGCGCCCGCTGATTTGCAGCAGGTTCCACACGCCCAGAAACGTTCCGGGGAAAACCATGAACAGCAGTCCCGTACTTATGAATGTCATCAGCAGTTGGGAAAGCGACCCCTCCCGATCACGCGCAGCCGCGAATATGGCTTGTGGAGACCTGGCGGCTCCGGGCCCCTGTGTCAAGCCTGCCTCCGCGCCGGCAAGAGTCGTAGCCGTCATTGCCGTGGCTCACCGAAGATCGTGGCTTCCAGTTCGACAGCCCGTGGGAACAGGATGTTGTTCTCCAGATGCACGTGCTCGTGCAGGTCTGCCTCGAATGCGCACAGCTCTTCATAGAGCGCCTTATACGAAGCGCAGGAATCAGCGGGAATCGCGTACCCTCCGCTGGCTTGGCGGATCTTCCGCACCAGTTCGCCTGCCGCGTCATGCTCGCGCATCATCATGTGAATAGGGTTTTTCACCGTTCCGAAGAAGGGCGGCTCGGGAGACTCGCCGCAATTCGCGGCCTTTTCCAACGCCTCGATGTAAGGAAACAGCACCAGTTCTTCCTTCTGCATGTGTGCGCTCATCTCCCGTGCCACGGCGTGGAGGAGCTCTTCAACATCCGCCAATTCGCGGTGCTTCTCTCCGTGCTTCATCCTTACTTTCCCCGCCAGCGGCCGCAGTCTGCCGATGGCCTCGCGCACGTAACGGTGGTGCTTCTTCCGGATGTGCCGCGCAAGTTCCGCAAGTGGCACCGACGTCCAGACTGTGTCTGCGGAGCCGGCCTCGCTCTTTTGCTCCCTCAGGCGCTTCTGAATTTCCTCCAGCTTCACACCTGCTTCGGCACACGCCTCGCCGAGCGGCTTCGAGCCTCCGCAGCAGTAATCCACGCCCGCCTCTTCCAGCACCTGGCGCGAGTTTCGATCCGCCAGAGCGACATCTTTCACCTGCGTCCGATTGTCGATTTCCATGATTCCCTCCGCAGTGCGGCGATTCTCAGCCGAGGAGTGGAGCACGGCAGTGACTAAAGTCACGCCAGCCAGACCACTGGAAAATGAAGGGTTATTCGGAGGTTGTCTGCTCGCGCCGGAGCGCTTCCAAGTCTTTGACGACGATCCTGCGGCCTTCGAGCTCGAGGAATCCTTCCGCTTGCAGCCGGCTCAGGTTCCGCGACACAAGCTCCCGGACGGTCCCGAGTTCCGCGGCCAGCTCTTGATGGCTTTGGGGAAGTTCGATTTGGATGCCGTCCTTTGTCGCCGCTCCATTGGTCCGCGTCAAGCGCAAGATGGCGGCGATCAGCCTTTGCCGCACGGTCGTGAAAGAGAGCTCTTCAATAATCCCCACGAGCCGCCGGAGGCGCGACCCCACGACCGCGATCACCTTGAGCGCCACTTCAGGGTGTTCCCGGCAGAAATTCTGGAAGTCTTTCCGGGAGACGAAAAGAACGTCGGTTTCCTCCATGGCCGCGGCTGATGCGGGGTAATTGCCTCCATCGAACACCGGCAGTTCCGCAAACGAGCTTCCCGGCCCCTCTACCGCCAGCACCTGCTCGCGCCCGCCTGTGGACAGTTTGAAGATGCGCACCTTTCCCACCGCTACAAGAAACAACCCGGTGCATGCGTCGCCCTCGGTGAACAGCAGCTCCCCTTTCTGGAGATGCCGGCTGCTGACGCGCGCGCGCAGCGCACGCATTTCCGCGTCCGTGAGATTCGCGAACAGCGGAGTCTGACGCAGCACAGCCTCATGGGACTCGATCATCGGCGGAAGTTTCTCCCTGCCTTGTCTGATTCCAGCTCCGGATGCGCGGCGCCTCCCCAATCACCTTGAGGGCGATTGTCGCACGAACTATGGTGGGCCCGCCCGGATTCGAACCAGGGACCGACGGATTACCAGCCAGGACGATACGATTTTCGCAGGCTCTCCCAGCATTGGCGTTGCCTTGCCAAGGCTTTCCGATTGTGAGTCAATAGGGCCGCGAATGAGCGCATGCCTTAGCCACGGTCGCCGAAACTCCGGCTTCACTTGAACCCGCTGCTGCTAAACGACCGTCGGCCGTTTCCAACCTACATCTAGAAATCTTCGTCAGGTAATGAGGGAGGATTATCCATGGTGCGAAGAATTCTTTCCATCGGGGCTGTTTGCACGATCTTGATTTGCTCGCTCGTTGCGGCGCCGCAGAACCAAAGGAGCGAGGCGCCGAAACAGGCATCTTTTCAAGTAAAAAATGTGTTTGTGGTCAAGGTGCCGCAGGGAGCGCAGACGGTACAGGTGTGGTTTGCCGTGCCGCAGCAGGACGCATATTCGGTGATCACGAATTTCAACGTGAGCGGCGATGCCCCGGTTCGCTACGACTGGGATTCGTGGAACAACAAGGAGGGCTATGTTGAAGTCCATAATCCGGCCACGGCGGCCCTCAACATCACCGAAGAATTCGATCTGCAGCGCACGGAGATGCGCAATGCGATCGATCCAACTATGACACGTCCCCTGACGGATGCGGAACGCGCGGCGCTCTCGCGCTACCTGCAGCCCTCCACCTATGTGATTGTGAACGATCAAGTGAAGGCCGCGGCGGCGCAGATTACCGGCGGGGAAACAAATCCCATTCTCGCGGCGCGCAAACTCTATGATTGGACGGTCCAGAACGTCGATTACTGGGTGAAAGATCCTGATCACCTGAAAGCGTCGCCGGTGGGCAGCACCGAGTATTGTCTTGGGAAGAGGACCGGAAATTGCACAGACTTCCATTCCTTGTTCGCGTCGCTCGCGATTTCTTCGGGAATTCCGGCGCGCATGATTTATGGCTCGCTACTCAAGCCCACGTTGAACGGGATGGCGGTGGACGGCAGCTATCACTGCTGGATCGAATTCTACGCGCCCCGCGTTGGTTGGATTCCGCTGGATGCGTCGCTTGCGAATATCTACGGCAAACAGTTCGATCTCAACGACAAGAACAGGAATCTGGTCGAGCTAACGACGGCAACCGGCTACCAGGGCTACGATCCCGGCAAGATCAACTATTACTTCGGCAACATCGACGAGCGCCGCGTGGTCTGGTCGATGGGCCGTGACCTCATGATGCAGCC
>JASHSV010000170.1 GCA_030038535.1 Candidatus Acidiferrales bacterium | reverse complement strand
CGCCGCTTCTACCTCGCCGGCACCTACATTTGTCACCAGGCGCTTCTCGCCGGCCGGGCCGATCTCTACGTGGAATACACGGGGACGGCCCTGACGGCCGTTCTCAAAGACCCGCCCATCGCCGGTGCCGCGGCAGTCTTCGACCGCGTGCGCTCCGAGTATGCCCGCCGCTGGGGTCTCATCGTCCTTCCCTCGCTCGGCTTCGAGAACAGTTTTGCGATTGTCATGCGGGGCGAAGACTCGCGTGGCTACAGAATCGCCACGCTCTCTGGCGCGGCGGAGCAGACCCCTCACTGGCGTCTGGGAGTGGGCTTTGAATTTATGGAGCGCCCGGACGGTTATGCGGGCATGGTAAAAGCCTACGGCCTCACATTTCGGGAACCGCCCCGAGTGATGGACCTCGGCCTCCTCTATCGCGCGCTCCAGGAACATCAGGTGGACCTCGTGGCCGGCAACTCGACCGACGGGCTCATCAGCGCCCTTGATCTCGTCGCCCTCGATGACGACCGGCATTACTTTCCGCCCTATGATGCTGTGCCCGTGGTTAGCGAAGAGGCCTTGCGGGAGTTTCCCGGCCTTCGCCAGGCCCTCGAAGGACTCAGCGGTCGGATCACCGCGGACGCCATCCGTCGCATGAATTACGCCGTGGACGGCGAACACCAGGACGCTGCCGAGGTCGTCCGCGAGTTTCTGCGCGCACACGGACTCTAACGCGGCAGATTTCCCCGTGTGGCATTCCAACCGTCTCTAGGTTACCCTGTCAGGTTCGCGCGTGCCCCCGGTCATTGCTTGTGCGCGCGTCTCGCCTTCATGACCACAAAACGCGAGAGCATCATCCTGATCGACGCACACGACCAGCCCCGGCAGGAGCTCGACCAGGGACTGCGTGCCGCCGGATACGAGGTCTTTTCCACGCCTTCCTGCGCCGAAGGCGTGGAGGTCGCGCAGAAAACTGAGCCCGAACTCATCATTCTGGACGCGGGCGAAGCGGGCAGTTGCTGGTCGGATACGGTCACCCAGCTCAAAGGCGCAGCCGCCACGCGCTATGCCCGGGTTCTGGTTCTCTCCTCGCTTGGTCCGGCAGAACGCGCTCGCGCGCTGGACCTGGGCGCCGACGACGTCATCTCCCGGCCCTGGGAGAATCAGGAGTTCCTCGCCCGCGTCCGCAACCAGCTTCGCACACGCCGCGCCACCCAGGCCATGCTCGACCAGGTGCGCATCGCCGAAGAGGGTCAACAGATCGCGCGCACCGCCTTCGATGCCCTCGCCGTTACGGAGAAGATGACCAAAGACGCCTTCTCGCTCGATCGTCGCTTGCGCATTGGGCTGGCCGGCGTCCTTGGGGGCGCGCTCCTGATGGCCGGCATCTTCTACTTCTTCACGCGCCGCGTGGAGAAGGAATCCCGCCGCGCCTACCGCATCATTTCGCAACTGGAAGACACCCTTACCGGACAGGAAAAGCTCCTGGCCAAGACGAATCAGACGCGCCAGGAAAATCAGTCGAAGCCATCCGGCATTGAAGACGAGATGCAGCAGCTCCGCGACCAGAGCGACACGCTCAAAACCCAGATTGGCAGCACCTCCGACGCCGGCAATATAGCGGAGCTCCGCCGCCAGCTCGATGAAACCACGGGCCGCCTGAACCGGATCGAGGGCGAAAGCAAAACGGCCCAGGGCATCATTCGCTCCTACGCGCGTAGCGTTTGCCTGCTACACGTTTCCGTTGCGTTCCGCGACAAGGATACCGGCTCGCGCGTGCATTACGCCGGGCTGAACCAGAAGGGCGAGCCCATCGAGGACAGCGAAGGCAAGCCGGTTCTTTCGCTCGAAGGCCGCGGGCCGGAAGTCCGCCTCGACTTCTTCGGCAGCGCCTTCCTCGTTTCCGCCGACGGCCGGATGCTCACCAATCGCCACGTCGTCGAGCCTTGGTGGAAAAACGATGAGCTTGCGGGGGTCGGGGAAGAGGGCATGGAAGCCATCCTCGCCGATATCGAATGCTATTGCCCGGATGCGTCCCGGGCGCTGCACACCTCTGTGGACAAGGTATCCGAAGATGCGGATCTTGCTGCGGTCCGCGTGACGCTCGACGATTCTAAGCGCGCCCCGCTCGCGCTCGACTCCAGCTCAAAAGGCGCCGTCAGCGGCACCCCCGTCGTCCTGATGGGCTACCCCACCGGACTCGATGCCATCCTCGCGCGCACCGACGACGATACTGTGCACAAAATCGTCGACTCCGCGGGAAACAATCCCACAAGCATTATGACTGCGCTTGCCACCCGCAAGCTCATCCGGCCCATCACCACCCAGGGCCATCTCGGCGACATCTTGCCCGACAAGCTCGTTTACGACGCGCAAACCACTTCCGGCGGCTCCGGCGGCCCGCTCTTCAATGAGGAGGGGAAAGTCATCGGGGTCAACTATGCCATTCTGAAAGGTTTCGGGGGCTCCAATTTTGGCATCCCTATTCGCTTCGGGGAACCCCTGCTGAAGCACTGACCCTCCGTTCGCCCCAAACCCTCCCATGGCGCTGGCAGAATTACAGTCGAGCGTGCGCCTGTACGCCAAGGCACGCCCCGCAACGAGCACGTCCTGGCTCAACCGTCTACTGCTGGTCGTAGGTCTTGATGTCCTTGCCCTGCAGATATTTATCGAACCATGCCGCAATGTGCTCAAGCCGCTCGATGCGGTGCTGGGGTTTTCCGGAACGCGATAGCTCGTGCGTCTCGCCCGGAAAGCGCACCATGACTGCCGTCTTCTTCTGCGCTTTGAGCGCGCGAAACATCGCTTCACCACCCTGGCTCGGTGGCGCGCGCAGGTCGGAGTCGCCTTCCACGAACATCATGGGCGTCGTGATCTTCGATGCGTACCGCACCGGCGAGCGCTCCACAAACTCCTGGGGGTCCTCATAAGGGTTCTTGCGGAACCAGCTCGGCGTAAACAGCGAGAAATCCGCCGCATACCAGAACCCCATCCAGTCCGCCACCGAGCGCTGCGAGACAGCCGCCTTGAACCGCTGCGTTTGCGTCACCGTCCAATTGGTCAACAGTCCTCCGCCGCTGCCGCCGGTGACTCCCATCCGCGTTTCGTCCACGTAGCCCCGTTTCAGCACTTCGTCCACGCCGATCATCAGATCGCGGTAGTCGTCTCCCGGATAGTGGTATTGAATGATGTTGGCGAACTCGCGGCCATAGGAAGTGCTGCCGCGGGGATTTATGTACACCACCACGTAACCCTGCGCTGTGAGCCAGTGAAATTCGTGCATGAACACATGTCCATAAGCTGCATGCGGGCCGCCGTGGATTTCGAGGATCATCGGATACTTTTTCCCCGGCGTGAAATCCGGCGGCTTCTGGATCCAGCCTTGAATTCGTTTTCCGTCGAAGCTGGTGAACGTAAACTCCTCGGGGGCCGTGATTTCCAGGTTGTCGAACAGCGCGTCGTTCACGTGGGTGAGTTGCGCCAGCCGGTTTCGAGTCACATCCAAAACGTATAGATCCCCAATGTGCGTCGCGTCGCCGATGGTCAGCGCGAACTTCGCCGCGTCAGGCGTCGCCGTGTAGGCAATCACGTCGTGATTCCCCTTGGTCACCGGTTCAAACTGTCCTGTCGTCGCATCCACGCGCACGAGGTTCGATCGCCCCTCCACCGTCGCCGCCACAATCACGGCGCGCCCGTCCGCCGTCCACACCACCGGACTCGACCCTGCTCCGCCGCGCGGTGGCGCCTGGTCTCCCCCGACGTCGGAGCCGGCTTCCAGGTCCGCCTTCGCCGTCAGCTCGATTGCTTTCCCGTTTGCGAATGTCATGACTCCAGGCTCGTAATTGGACCGCGCATGCGGAGGATTGATCCAGCCCAGGAAAGCGATGCGCTGTCCGTCGGGCGAGATCACCGGGCCGTTCACCGGGCCGTCGATATCGATCACTGTTGTCAGTTCGCCGCCTGTCGCGGGCACCGAATACATGGCGCGATGCGGCAGGTAATAGTAGGGCTCGTCCACGCGGTCCGCCGTGAAATACAGTTTCGAACCGTCGCGGCTCCAGCGGATTCCTGTTTCGTCGTACTTGTCGGTCGTGATCTGCTTCGCGGCCGGCGGCTCAGCTGCGTCCGCGGGCACCGCGATGGTCCAGATGTGATCGGGTCGGTCGGGCTCGAGCCAGCCCTGTCCGTTCGCGCGATACACGGCGCGTGTGATCACGCGCACATCGCTCTTCTTTTCGGCTTTTTTCGGGTCGCGCTTTTCGGC
>JASHSV010000169.1 GCA_030038535.1 Candidatus Acidiferrales bacterium | reverse complement strand
CGGTGTTGCCAGCGAATTGTGATTCTCCGCTGCCCTGGAAACTCTCGAGCGCCCCCGTCCCGAAGGCTGAGTTGTATGCACCTGTTCGGTCGTTTTCGAGCGCAAAGGAGCCGAACGCCACGTTGTTGCTGCCGCCCGTGATACTGCTGAGCGCGCCTGTCCCTGTGCCCGTGTTCAAACTGCCGGTGCCAGCCACGCTCCCGGCAAACCCCAGGTACACATTTCCGCCAGTCGCAGGCGGGCCAGAGCTAAAGGCAGTGCCAATCGCGAATGGCTGACCGCCGAGGGTGATCTCGCCGGAAGACCCGTCTGGACTGGTGGTGGGCAAAGCCAGATTGCCGGTCGTGATGGAGACGCTGCCCTCGAACAAGCCGGCGAGCCCGCCCGCCGAGTTGAAACCATAGACCCCCGCTCCGCTCGCGCTCAGACTTGCTCCGTAAACGCCGTAGCCGCCCGTCGTCGCAGTGTTCAGGCCGACGATCCCGGAGCTCGCGGGGCTGTTCGTCTGCCCGTATACGCCATTCGAGCCGGCGCTTGCCGAGGCGGAGGTGTTCATGCCCGTCAGGCCGTTATTTCCGGAGCCGTTTGTCATTCCTGACACAGCATTGCCCGTCGCCGTGTTTACAGACTGTGGCCCGTTGAAGATATTCATCGCGCCCAGTTGCGCGTAAAGCCCGTTCGTATAACTGGTATCCAGGCTCAATGTGCCCGTGGTCGTGATCGGGTTCGGGGTACCCACAAGGCCGGTGCCCGCGGTGATGCTCGTCACCCCGCTCCCCCCGCCGCCCGAGCAGCCGGACCCACAGGTAACCGAGCCCATTACATTCAAACTTCCGGTGATGATTGCACTGCCGCCGACCTGTAGCGTCGTGCTTCCCGTGCCGTTGCCGTTGCCTTCCACATCGAGCGTCGCTGCCGGCGTCGCCGTGCCGATACCGACGTTGACGCTGGAAGTCGCGCCGTTCATGGAGCTTATACTTCCCAGCACGAGGCAATTTCCGCAGCCAACCACAGAGTTAGAACCCACGGCCGTGGCGTTCGACAGGTCTCCGCTCGTTAGCTCTGAACCAGCGCCAAGAAACGTGTTGTTATTGGTTGTGATGCGGGTCTGGTCTGCGGTCTGGCCGGCATAGGCGCCCAGGGCCGCATTGAAGTTACCTGTAGTGTTCCGAGCCAAAGCCAGAAAGCCGACCGCTGAATTGGATGCACCCGAGGCATTAGTCAGAAGTGAAGAAGAGCCGAAGCTGACATTTTGACTCCCGCTGCTGTTGTTCATCAGGGAGTTGTAGCCGAACGCAGAGTTGTCGGAGGAAGCTAGGTTGCTGTACAAGGCTTGGTAGCCTGCCGCGGTGTTGTTGCTGCCCGTCTGGTTGCTAAAGAGCGCATTGGAACCAGTTGCTGTGTTGTAGGAACCGCCGTTATTGCCGTACATCGCTTCGAAACCCGTAGCGGTGTTGTTCGATCCGGAGGAGTTATTCAACATCGCAAACGCTCCAGTGGCTGTGTTGTACGAAGCGTTTGAGGAGTTGTTGGCGAGAGTGGATATGCCGAGCGCGGTGTTGTCTTGGCCGGACGGGGTGTAGAAGTTCAAAGCGCCGGACCCCAGCGCGGTATCGCCGTTGGCGAGCAGGGGGTTGATGACAGCCGAGGACTGCACCGTTCCGTCAGGGAACACAAAACCGCCTGTGGTGCTTTGGATGGTTCCCGCGATCGATGCACTGCCACCGACCTTCAGGGTGGCGTTACCCGGGGAGACGCCGTTTTCGACGTCGAGAGTCGCGCCCGGGGTATCCGTGCCAATCCCAACGGACATGGGATTTGTGCTGTCGCCCAGCACCATGCAGTTGTTGCAACTGACCACGGCATTGGCACCGATTGCCGCGGCATTGTTCAGCTCGGCATCTACCCCCAGGCCTGCATTCGCGCCGACAAATGTATCGTATGACCCGGAGGTCACATTGGTGAATAATCCCGGAGACCCGCCCAACAATCCTGAAAATGCGCCAATGGCAGTATCGTAATTGCCCGTTGACAATTGGAATAGCGCATAACTTCCCAGTCCAGTATTCTGTGAATTCCCCGTTATGCCATCCAGGGCGGCCTCGCCGACTGCCGTATTAAGGCAGCCTGTGGACAAGTTGTAGAGGGCGTCACTTCCGGCCGCGGTGTTAAACCAGCCGTTGTCTAGAGATCCGAATGCGCACGACCCACTGCCGCCGTCATTTGGCACGGGCTGCCTCGCCCTGGCAGCAATGGCCTGAGCTGCGCGGCTGGCAGCCCGATTGCTTCCAACGCCCAGCATTGCGTTCCCAGAATTGGTGCCCACGAAAATATTCTGCGAAGTTACGCCGTTCGGGCCGGCCACGCTGAGCAGGCTCATCCCGCCAACATTGAGGAGTCCCGCCGAAGGATTCGAAGGCGAGGCGGGAAGATCGAGCGAGCCGCCCAGCGTCAGATTGCCTCCGCTATCCACCAGGAATTGCTGCGTGCCTCCCACGGCCGCCGCCATAAGAGCATCTCCCGCGCCTGCGGATGCCGGATTAATGTAGAGTGAGGCTTGGCTCGCTCCCGTCCCCGTCGGGGCCGCCGTGAAAGTAGTTTGCCCCGTGATTGTCGTGCTCGCTGCCCCGGTCTGTAGAAAAGCGCTGGCCGGCATTCCGCCCAGCATCAGTGCGTTGCCG
>JASHSV010000168.1 GCA_030038535.1 Candidatus Acidiferrales bacterium | reverse complement strand
AGCGCGTCGTAAACCGCATACGTGCCCGTTTTCGCGAACACGTGCCCCGCCGCCGGCGAGTTCACCTGGATTTTCACCAGCGTCCCATCTTTGCCCAGAATCGGCAGCGCCCTTTTGAACATCTCGAAATCGTTCTGCTGCGACATATACGTCAGGTAATGCACGATGAAGTCCGGCGTAAAGAAGGCGTCGCCCCCCGCCCCGTCCGATTGCACCGCGCCCGTCAAATCCACTCCCGCCTTTTTCAGGAAGCCGTTTTCCTGGTCGAAGCCCGCTTGCAGCATGTCTTTGTCGGCGTGCCCGACGAGTGCGCCCACAACCGACGGCGTCATGCTCGCGTGCAGGTTCTGGCTCACCTTTAGCGTTACTTTCACTTCTTCCGCGAGCGGCGGCGAGATGTGCTCGGCCAACACAGTTTCGGCCGTATAGTGCGCGCCGAGCGCCTTGAAATCCCGTTTCTCACTTGCTCCGAGCGGTTCGCATTTCACACCCTTTTCCCGCAACGCTTCGGTCAGAACCGTGGTCGCAAACCGGCTGGGCTCGGGCACCGAGTAGGCATCCATCGCCGGCGGCGAGCCTGCGGGCAGGCTTCCCGTCACCATCACGCTGTGCGTCCCGTCCGGATTCGCCGTATCGGGCTCGTATTGGAGCGAGGCCCGCGTGCCCGCCTTCCCCGTTGTCGCCTGGTTCGTGAACTTCGCATAGGCCGTCTCCGGCAAGATCTTCAGCGTCACCGGAGCGCCTTCCGTCGCTCCCGCCGTGGCGATCACGTCGATTACGTTGTCGTTGACCACGATCGGCGAAAGCACCCTGTGGGTGCCCAGTTCCCGCTGGCCTTCGGGAAACAGACTGGCGTCCACGACTACGCGCCCCTTGATCCGCTTTACGCCGTGCTCGGCCACCTGCCGCGCCAAATCGCGAATCACTGTCAGCGGATCGCCCGGCAGCCCTTTGCTGTCCGGCCCTCCGTAGGAGTGGTCTTCATCTTCGAACGCCAGTGAGCCGTCCGCCTGGATCCGGTTCGAGAGATTGGGATCACCGCTGGCCACCAGCACCAGGTCGCCCTCGAGCGTTCCGTTCTTCTTGAGCGCCCCCGTGGCGTAAATCTTCGTGTGGAAGCGGTAATCCGCGCCGAGCAATTCGAGCGCGGTTCCTTCCGTCAGCAGCTTCGTCGTCGACCCAGGCACGAAAAGTTGCTGCGCATTCAGCTCGTAGATCGGCTTTCCTGAGTCCAGCGACCAAATCGAGACGCCAAAGCGCGAGTGCGCGAATTCCGGCCGGCTCGTGACATTCTTGATCTGCTGGACCACCTCGGGTTCGGACTGCGCCTCAGCCGCCCGATACCCTAGCGAGAAGAGAAGCAAGAAGGCTCCAATGGCCATCGCACGCACAATGATTGTCTGTTTCATTCTCGAGGTCTCCTGAGTCTTCGGGACGGTCGTCGCGGCTGACTCGCGGCCCCCCGCCTGCGGGGGGACATTCTCGCCCAAGTTGGTCTTTTCAGCTTCGGTTTTTTCTCGATCTCAGGACCGGCCCGCTCATCATTCGTGACGCAGCGCCACGATAGGGTCCAGCTTCATCGCCTGCCGGGCGGGCATGCACGCCGTGAGCGTTGCGCCCGCCACAATCAGCAGCGTGATTGCTGCCAAGGTGGCCCCATCCGCGCGGAAAACTCCGAATAGGACGCTGCCGAGCGCGTGCGTCATGCCCAGCGCGCAGGGAACTCCGACAGCGACGCCTGCCACTGCAAGCCGCAGCGCGTATCCGACAATCAGCCGGAGTATGTCCTTACGCTGCGCGCCTAGCGCCATGCGCACTCCGATTTCATGCGTCCTTTCCGCGACCGAATAGGCCAGCAGAGCGAAAATTCCCGCCGCCGCAAGCGCGAGCGCCAGAAGGCTGAAGCTCGCCATCCCTCGTCCGGCAAACCGGAGGCCCAGAACGCTCTCAGAGAATGCGTCCTCCAGAGTCTGTATCTGATAGGCAGGCTGATCGGCATCCAGGCTGTTGATTGCCTCGCGCGCCACGGGAGCCATGGCTGCGGGGTCGCCGGTTGTGCGAAGGATGACTGCCGTCGCTGCCTGTGGCGACTGCGCAAACGGCACGTAACTCGTCGGCTCGGGCTGCTCGTCAATCGCAAACTGCTTTATAACTCCCACCACCCCGACCACCGTCCGCCACGGCTCGTTGCTCTCCGCCCGGCCCATTTTCATGCGCCTACCGATGGGGTCCTTCTCGCCCCAGATGCGATGAGCCAGGCTTTCGCTCACGATCACAACCGGCGCCGAGTCCGGCCCATCCTGGTTAGTAAAAAACCGGCCCTTCACCAGAGGCACGCGCAAGACACGGAAGCAATCCGGCGAGACGTGCTGCGAGAGCGCCAGCCGAAGTTCCCCCGGGGCGGCAGGCGGCTGATCCTCCGCCGAATACTCGGTCCGAGTCCAGCCACCGTTACCTCCGGGCAAACTGCTCATGGTCGCCGCCGACTCCACACCGGGGAGCGCCTCGAGCTTCTGCAGGGCTCGCTCGTAATAATTCCGCACTCGCGCCGCATTATCGTAGTTAGCCTGGGCCAGCGACACCTGGAGGGTGAGCACATGACTGCGGTCGAAACCCGGGCTCTCGCTCAACAGCCTGTCGAAGCCCTTTTGCATGAGTCCCGCACCCACGAGCAAGACCAGCGCCAGAGCCACTTCCGAAACCACCAGCAACTCCCGCAGCCGGCGCGTCCGCCTGCCCGACGCGGCCCCGTGGCCGCCTTCGCGCAGCCGGTCGTAGAGGTTGGGCTCGAAAAGATCCAGCGCCGGCGCCAATCCCGCAAGAATCCCGGTAAGCAGCGTCAGCAGGAGCGTGAACACCAGCGCGCGTGAATCAATGCCCGCCAGACGCGTGGCCCCGGAGATGTGCAGATACACCGCGGGCGGGACGGCGCGGCGCAGCAAATCGAGACCCCAGCCGGCCAGAAGCATGCCTGCGACACCCCCGGGAACAGCCAACAGCACGCTTTCCATCAGCAACTGCCGGGCAATCTGCCAGCGGCTGGCGCCCAAAGCCCGCCGGGTGAGGATTTCCTGCTGGCGGGATGTCGCCCTGGCCAACTGAAGATTCGCGACGTTGGCGCACGCCAGCATCAGGACGAAGGCTGCGCCCCCGGACATCAAGAGCAGGAGCTGCGGGCCTACGCCCCCCGTCAGGTCTTCCACCAAACCCACAGCCCGAGCACGGTGTCCCTCGTTTGTGAGCGGATATTGCCGCCCCAATCGCGCGGAAATCTCGTCCAGGCTCGCCTGCGCCTGCTCCACGGTCGCGCCGCGCTTCAACCGCCCCAGGACGTCCAGATAGTGATCGGCGCGATCCTCCAGTTCGCTGGCGGTCAAATCGAGCGGCACCCAGAGTTGCGCGCCGGGCGGGTAATCCATCTCTTGTGGCATGATCCCGATAACACTGAACGCTTCGCCGTCGAGTCGCACGCTCTTGCCCACGATTGCAGCGTTCCCGCCGAACTGCTGCCTCCAGAATCCGTGACTCAGAACCGCGACGGAGGCGTGGCCAGGCTGGAAGTCCACAGCCGAGATAGCTCTGCCCTGCTCGGCCGGAATTCCCAGCACCGCAAAGAAGTCTGCAGTTACGCGGTAGCCCTCCACGCGCTCGCGAATCCCGACGCTGTTCAGATTTGCATTCCAGCCGTGTCCTGCGGCCAGCAGATCGAATCCCCGGGCCTGTTCCCGCCAATCTCGAAAATTCGCGGGAGCAGCCTTGGCCCGCTCCACGCCCTGCCGCGGCGCCGTTTCCCACACCTCGACGATTCGCTCCGGTTCACGGAACGCGTAGGGATGGAGGATGAGGGCGTTCACAAAGCTGAAGAGTGTGGATACGGCGCCAATACCGAGGGCGAGCGTGAGCGCGGCCACCGCCGTATAAGCGGCATTTCTTCGCAGCATGCGAAGGCTGAAACGAAGTTCCTGGAGCAAAGCGGCCATGTTTCAGAGGCCGTTTCCGCGGCGGCTATCGATTCGGCTCGCCGGCCATCCGCGCAATCTTGAACGAAAGCTGCCAGCCACTCAGTGGAATGGCAAAGTGCTCAAATCCACGTTTCCGCCCGAAAAGAGCACACCCACGCGCTTTCCATCCGCGCGAATCGTGCGGGCAATCGCCGGCGCCAGCGCCACCGCCGCCGACGGCTCGACCAGAATCTTCATCCGCTCCCACACCAGCCGCATGGTATCGACAATCTCCTGTTCGGTCACGCGCACAATTTCGTCCACGCGTTCGCGCAGGATCCCGAACGTCAGCTCGCACAATTGCGCCCGGAGCCCGTCCGCGATCGTATCCGTCGTCGCGTTCTTTTCGACGTGCCCCGACTTCAGCGAACGGTAGGCGTCGTCCGCGTTCGCCGGCTCGCAGCCAACCACTCGAATGGACGGGCGCAGGCTTGTGGCCGCGATCGAGTTGCCGCTGAGCAGTCCCCCGCCGCTCACCGGCACAAGCAGCACATCCAATTCGGGCACGTCCTCGAGCAATTCGAGTGCAGCCGTTCCCTGCCCGGCAATCACCCTCCGGTCGTTGTACGGGTGGACGAGCACACCGCCGGTCTCCTCGAGGAGTTGCTTCATGCGCGCCTGGCGCGCCTCAACGTTGGCGTCACAAAACGTGATTACACCGCCATAGCCCTCCACCGCGCGGCATTTCACCGCTGGCGCGTTCTTGGGCATCACGATGTGCGCGGCGATCCCCCGGGCGGATGCCGCCTTCGCCACCGCCGCACCATGGTTGCCCGAAGATTCCGTGACCACGCCGCGCGCCGCCTCCGCCGGGCTCAATTGGAGCACCGCATTCGTGGCCCCGCGGATTTTGAACGAGCCCGTCTTCTGCAGATTTTCACACTTGAAATAGAGCCGCGCTCCCGCCATGGCGTCGAGTGTGGCGCACGTCATTACCGGAGTGCGATGGTTGAAGGGCGCGATGCGCCGCGCGGCCACGCGGATGTCGTCGAGGGTGGGTCCCGTGCTCACTTCGACCCCGCGCCCACGCGGAACACGGTCTTCGCCGCGGACTGGTTTTCGTATTCGTCGGTCAGCCGCACCGCCACCGTGTGCTCGCCTGCCACCAGGTCCGGCAGCGTGATGCTGTAATTTTCCTGCCGTGCGTCGCTCAACCGGCCCGCCGGCAGCACGAGTTTCCAGTCGCCGCCATCCAGGCTCCACTCGGCGCGGCTCAGCACGCTGGCCGGATCGCGCGCCTCAAAGCGCACTTCGGCGGAACTGCCTTTC
>JASHSV010000167.1 GCA_030038535.1 Candidatus Acidiferrales bacterium | reverse complement strand
TGGCACTCCTCGTGGTTGAGGTTGGCGCCGCACTGGGGGCACAGGCCGCGGCAATCGCTGCGGCAGATGGCCTTCATGGGGATGGCCAGATTGACCTGCTCGGCCAGGGCGTCGGCGAGAAAGAAGCCGGCGCCTTCGAAGAAGGCGACTTCGGACTCGTCGGTATCGAGCTTGGCGTCTTCTTCGGTGCGGATGGAATCCATAGGGCGGTAAAAGAGATCGAACTCGCGGCTGATTTCCTCGGTGACGGGCTCGAGGCAGCGGGCGCAAACCAGCTCGATGCGGGTGTGCAGCTCGCCACGAAGGCGGATTTCGCCGTCCACCAACTCGGCGGTTGAGCGGACCTCGAGCGGTTCGGTCTGCTGGAACTCCTCGGTGTGGTAGTCGATTGTGCCGGGAGGATAAAACTTGTGGATGCGGAGCTTGCGGACCGCCAATTCCTTAACGTCGAGGAACATGGCTCTGGGCCGTCCTTCTTTCGCCTGCCGCGCGAGCGAAAGGTAATTATAGGCGGGCAGAGGGGTGAGTCAAATTAAACGCCAAGCGGGATGCGCGAATCGGATACGCGGCGGAGGCGCTAGGACGCCGCTCCGCCTACGGTGCGGGCGTGCTCCTTCATGAGGAAGCGGTCGGTCATGCCGGCGATGTAGTCGCAGACCACGCGATGGCGCGGCTGCTCGGCGGCGAGCGCAGCGTGGAGCGGGGGCATTTCGCCGGGGTGCTCGGAGTAGAAATAGAAAAGCTGTTCGAGAGCAGTGACGCAGCGGTCGCGCTCTTCGACCAGATCGGGGTGGTTATAGAGCCGGCGGTGCAGAAAGCTCTTGAGGCCGGCGGACCAGGAAGCGGAATCGGGGCTAAAGCCGGCGAGGGAGACCGGGAAGCGGCGGACGTCGTGGGGCGTCGCCGGGTTGTGGGATACGATGTTTTTCTCCGTGGTGGAGATGAGGTCGGAGGCGAGGTGGTCGAGAACGCGCTTGATGGTCTCGAGCAGCTTGAGCTTAACGCGGGCGGCGGGATAGAGGCGGTCAATTTCGCGATAAATGATGGAGAGGCGCGGCGTTTCCTCGAGAATCATTTCGAGTGGAAGGAGCTGGGATTCCCAGCCGTCGTCGATGTCGGAGGTGTTGTAGGCAATTTCGTCCACGAGGTCGATGAGCTGGGCCTCGAGCGGAGGGCGGAGCGCGGGTTCGTATTCGGCGGCTTCGGGAAATTCCTCGGGCGTCCACGAACGCGAATGCTTGATGATGCCTTCGCGGAGCTCGAAGGTGAGATTCAAGCCAGGGAAATCGAGATAGCGCTGCTCGAACTGCTCGACGATGCGCAGAGCGTGGAGGTTGTGGTCGAAGCGCTCGCCGTGGGCGCGCATCAACTCGTCGAGCTTGGCCTCGCCGGCATGGCCGAACGGCGGATGGCCGATGTCGTGCGCGAGCGCGAGGGCTTCGGCGAGATCCTGGTTGAGGCCGAGAGCCGCGGCGACGGTGCGCGCGATCTGAGCGACCTCCAGCGTGTGCGTGAGACGGCTGCGGAAATGGTCGGAGAAGCGGACGGTGAAGACCTGGGTCTTTTCCTGAAGGCGGCGGAAGGCGCGGGAGTGAATGATACGGTCGCGGTCGCGTGCGAAGTCGTTGCGATAGGGATGGGAAGGCTCGGGATAGCGCCGGCCACGGGAGTGGCGGGCATCCATGGCATAGCCGGCGAGGGGCATTGGCGAAGGCTCGGCCGCGTGCGGGCGGCAAGAATCAGGAGACGGGGCCCAATTCCGAAAGCCTGCGGTCCGCCTCCTCGGCGAGCGGAGTGTCCGGGAAGTCTTTTTTGACCTGCTCGTAGATTTTGGCGGCTTCGGCCGGCTTGGATTTCTGGTAGAGCGCGGCCAGGGCCATCTGGGCCCGCGCCTTGGGAACGAGCGCGGTGGGGTGATCGATCAGGTCGGTCAGGAATTTCGTGGCGTCGTCGGGCTTTCCGGCCTGGACGGCCATTTCCCCGAGGGAGAGCTTGGCGAGTGAAGCGACCTCGGCATTGCTGCCGGAGGCGAGGGCGCGAAGCTCGTTGCCGGCCTTGTCCGTTTCGTCCAGGTGTATCGAACAAAGCGCGGAGTAATAGCGGGCGAGAGTTCCCAACTGGGTGAGAGAGTACTTCGCTGCGACCTCGTCGAATTTTTTGCGGGACTCCTGATACTTGAGTTTGTCAAAAACGTAGGTGACCTCGCCGGGCTCTTCCGGCTCGCCGGGGGCGCGGATGCGAGCCTCAAAGCTCTTCATTGCCGCATCGAACGCCACGCTGGCCTTCTGGGATTGCTGGGCGCTCCAGAAGCGCCATCCGAAAACGGCGGCGAAAACGAGGGCTGCCACACCGATGGTGAGCCACAGACTGCGGGCGTGGGAGTAAGCGTACTCGGCGCCGTGTTCGACGGTCTCGACGAAACGGTCGCGCTTCAACTCCTTGGGGCTTATGTGTCCGGGCACGTCGTGGTCCTCGATTGGCTTTCGGGCCTGGTCTGAAACAGAGAAATGTTATCACAAGGCAGGCTCGGGACTGCCATTGGACGAGGGCGACGGCGTACGAAACAGCGCGAATCCTGCTGACATAAGGAAATAACCGGCTCAGGAAGGAAGGAGGCCCAGGCTGTTCCGAATCTTCAGAGGCCTGTTCTACTTGTGCTTCATGACGTAGACGCCGTCCCACTGGGGCTCAGGCTCCTCGAGCAAGTACTCCTCACAGCGATGGGCCAAGATGCGGCCGGGGCCGTCGTCGGGCCAGTGTTGGAGAAGTTGAGAGAAGAGGGTGCTGGCCTGGCGCCAATCGCGGCGCTTGTAGTAGGCGCGGGCGCGGCCGTACATTTCGACCTTTTCCTGCAAATCCTTCTGGTCGCGCAGGCCGGCAAGCTCATGGATGATGATGGGTTGCTCCTTGCCTTTTACGCGGATGATATCCACTTCGCGATAAAGATATTCGGGCACGCGGGCGTCCTTGTATGCGAATTCACTGAGCAGGACGCGCGTGCCGTACTCCTTGTTCAAACCCTCGAGGCGGGACGCGAGGTTCACCGAATCACCGAGAGCGGTATAGCCGTAGCGGAGGTTGGAGCCCATGTTGCCGACGGAGGCGACGCCTTTGTTGATGCCGACGCCAATATCGAGCCGCGGGAGCCCTTTGGGGGCCCAGACGCGCTGCAGCTCCTCGAGCTTCTGGAGCATTTCGAATGAGGCGCGGGCGGCATGGCTGGCCTGGGCCGTATCTTCAAAGGGCGCGCCCCAGAAGGCCATGACGGCATCGCCGATGTATTTGTCGAGGGTGCCCTGGTTGCGAAAGATGATGCGGGTCATCTCGGTAAGGTACTGGTTGAGGAGGTCGGCGAGGGCCTGGGCGTCGAGCTTTTCGGAGATGCTGGTGAAGCCGCGAATGTCGCTGAAGAGAATGGTGATTTCCTGCTTGCGGGGGGAAACGCTCTCGGGGCGCGTGAGGACGCGGCGGATAACTTCCGGGCTGACGTACTGCTGGAAGGCGCCGCGGACTTTGCGCTTTTCTTTTTCCTCGATGAGGACGCGATAGAGGGCGACAGCGAGCGTGTTGGTGAGGAGAGTGAGAGCAGGAAGGGAGGCATTGAGCAGCCAACCGCGGTCGAAAGCCCATTGGACGAAGGCGCCGAAGGGAATCCAGAGCAGCAAGGTGGCCGGCAGCAAAGCGGGGAGCGTGGAGGCGAGCCAGAATCCCACGGGCAAGCCGAAAAGGAAAATAAAGAAGAAGTCGAGAAGGAACTCGCGCGTCTCGCGTTCGAGGAAGCGCTGGTTGAGGATGTTGTCGACGATGTTGGCGTGAATTTCGACTCCGGGATAATTGAAGGCGCTGAAGGGAGTGGTGCGGAGGTCTCCGATGCCCACGGCGCTGGCGCCGACGAGCACGATCTTGTCCTTGAACGTGCCGGGGGTGAATTTCTTGTTCACCACGTCGGCGATGGAGACATAGGGAAAAGTGCGGGCCGGGCCGCGGTAATTGATGTTGACGCGGCCGACGTCGTCGGGCTGCACGATGTCGGAGCTGCCGAACTCGATGTTTTCGATGCCGTTTTCGCCGAAGTTGAGGATGATGCGGTCGTTGGAGAGATCGAGGTAGGAACGGACCACCTGGACGTCGAGCGAGGCGTAGAGGTCCCATTCTGATTTCTTGGGGGAGAGGCCAAAGGGAAGGGCGAGGATGCCCTTGCGGACGACGCCATCGGGGTCGGCGAAGACGTTGAAGAAACCAGTGCCGCCATGGCCGGCGTTGAGGACATCGCTGAGGAGCTTCAAATTGGCCTCGGCGGCGACGGGTGCCATGCCGAGCTCGTCGTAGTTGTCCATCATGCGGATGTAGCTCTGCTGGCCCTGCGCGGACTTGGCGCTGCGGGCCTGGGGGAAGGGGAAATCGTCGATGATCTGCGCGTAGTTTTCGATGGTGGCCTTGTCGAGGGTGCTGGCCTCTTCGGGAGACATGAAGAAGAAGTTGCCGAGGACGACAGGGCCGAAGCGGCGGATGGCCTCGGCGAACTGCTGGTCCACGTTGTACTGTCCAGCGATGCGGGCGAGTTCGGCGATGACCTTGGGATCGACGGGCTGGCCGGCTTTTTCCTGGGCGAGGAGGTCATCGCGAACGTCGCGGAGGGGCCTGGCGGAATCGTCGGGCTTGCTGAAAGTGACGTCGAAGCCGACGGTGCGCGCGCCGTCCTGGCGGAGGGCGTCGAGCATTTCGGCGAAAAATTTGCGGGAGAAGGGCCAGCGGCCGAGAGTTTCCTGCGCCTTCTGGTCGATTTCCACAATGACGATGCGGGAATCGGGGGAAGGCTTGGCCAGCTTCTGGCGGAGCAAAAAGCGCGTGTCGACCGTGGATAGCTCGAAGCGGCGCAGGACGTTGGCGGCGGCGCTGGTGCGCTCGCTCAACAGGACGGAGTAATACAGCAGCAGAAAAATGACGGAGATGCCCAGGCTAATGGCGAGGGAGACACGAAGGGCCCACCACTTCTGAAAGAAGCCGGCCGGTTGTCCTGTGGC
>JASHSV010000166.1 GCA_030038535.1 Candidatus Acidiferrales bacterium | reverse complement strand
CCTGCATCACCTGGCGCGGCGCGGATTCGGTTCGCTTGAGGGAGACAATCGCTGCCACCGCAACGAGCGCCGCGAGTGCCGCCATTGCCCATGGAAAGACTCGCTTCCATACGCTCGCCGCCTGCGTGGCGTGCGTTTCGGTCGCCGTCGGCACGGCTGCATCGAGCAAAAACCGCATGTCGCCGATGTCGCGCAGCCGCTTCTTCGGGTCGCGCTCCAGGCAGTGGTGCAGCAGCGTGCGAACACCCGCCGGCGTGGACGCCGGCAGCGCGTTCCAGTCCGGCTCAAACGTCAGGATCGCCGCCAGCGTGTCCGTCACCGTCTCGCCCGCGAACGTCTTCTTCCCAGTCAGCATCTCGTACAGCACTGCGCCGAACGCCCAAATGTCCGTTCGCTTGTCCACCTGCTGTCCGCGCGCCTGCTCCGGACTCATATACGCCGCAGTCCCTAGGATCATGCCGGCGCGCGTCTGCGCCACGCTGATTGTCGGCGAATTGCTCAGATCGCGCGCTGCGGGTGTGTCCTCCAGCGCTTTGGCTAGACCGAAGTCAAGGATTTTCACTATCCCGTCATTCGTCACCTTGATGTTCGCTGGTTTCAAGTCCCGGTGGACGATGCCCCGGTCGTGTGCGGCCTCCAGCCCTGCTGCCATCTGTCGCGCAATTCCCATGGCCTCGTCGGCGCGAATCGTCCCGCCCTTCAACCGCTCCGCGAGGTCCTGGCCCTCCACCAGTTCGAGCACCAGCCCGACCACTCCATTCGCTTCCAGAAATCCGTGAATCGCGGCAATATTGGGATGGTTCAGTGAGGCAAGCACCTGCGCTTCACGTCCGAACCGCGCCACCCGGTCGTGGTCTTTCGCAAACTCCTGCGGCAACACCTTGATCGCTACTTCGCGCCCCAGCTTCGTGTCCGTGGCGCGATACACCTCTCCCATTCCGCCCGCGCCGATCGACGCGACGATTTCGTAGTGGCCCAGCTTTGTGCCTGTGGAGAGAGCCATGGAATGCGGCGGATTATAGCCCGCGTTCGCCGTCCCGCACCATCGCCGGTTCGTGCGCCCGCTCTCCCTGCCTAAATGAACAGATACACGTAAATCGCGAATCCCACCGCGGCTGCCCCCGCCGCTGCAGCAACGGCCCAAAGGAGGTTCTTTTGCCTTGCGGCCAGCGCAAACGTGGCGATAATCACCGCCGCTTGCGCTGCGAGCATGCCGAAGAAAAACCGCTGGCTGCGCCGCTCATGGCGTTCCGCGGTCAGGTTGCTCTTCCGCACTTGCAACTCGTAGAGGTACGCGATGGCCTGATTCAGCCGCGCTTCGGTTTCGTACCGCTGGGCCGTGTAGCGCAGCCGCGCGGCCACGATGTCGCGGTGGTTCGGCTTGCCGGTCGAGTCATCTTCGAGCTGCTCGACAGTCTTGTTGCCCGGCTGTTCCGCGGCGGTGTAAGCGTCGGAACGCTCGACGGCTGCGCGCACCGCATCATTCAAGTTCTGATCGTTCAATTTCGCGATTAGCGGTGCGACTTCTGTGTCTGGGCGGCCCGCGGCGACCGCGTCCAGAGCGGCTTTCACGGAGGCGTCGAGCGGGGAAACGGTGGGCGGCGCCGGTGGCGCGAACTGTGCCTGCGCTGCGTCGTCGAGCCGGTGCACTTCCGACGTATTCTGCAGCACGTCGAGCGTGCTCAACTGGACGGCGCCTCGCAGCCGCTTGGCCTGGAAGAAAGCCCACTGGTCGCCAGTCTTCGACTGCTCCTGCGCCGCGAGCGCCCGGCTGTACTGCGCGCGCGTCATCTCGCTGGACGCTAGTCCGGCCAGCATCGTCGCCACCACGGTCATGACGACGGGGGTTGCGCTCAGGATCTTGCCCCAGAAAGTCTGCGGAACGTCGGCTTTCAGTGCGTCCGGAATCTTGATCTCGGCCATCTTGGTGTCTCCATTTCCTTCATCGGCGGCACAGGATTGCAGCCCCGCCCACGGCCTGGTTTGGGCTCCCGCATAATGCCATGTCTGCCTCCCGCCACGCTTCCGTTTCTCGCTCGTGCATCCCCCGCTCCAGGCGCCATCGGCTGGCACCTCGCAGACGAACCGCCTCTCTTTTCTGGAGCCGGGACGGCTGAGGTACACTTTCCGGCCGTGATTCGTCCTCCATCGTTTGCCTATCGCCGCATTGTAAGCAGTGCCGTGCGCCACCCGGAGCGTGAACTGTTCTGCGATGCGGTACCCCTGGCCGGGCTCGCGGAAGAGTACGGAACGCCGCTCTACGTCTATTCGGCTCTGGCAATCCGCACCCGGCTGTCTGCCTTCGATGCGGCGTTCCGCGGCATTCGCCACACGGTGTGCTATTCAGTCAAGGCCAACTCATCACTCGCCATCTTGCGCTTGGTAGCTCGCGCCGGCCACGGCTTCGACATCGTCTCCGGAGGCGAGTTGGAACGCGTGCTGTGGGCCAGCCCGCGGTCAGCGAGCCGGATCGTCTTCTCGGGCGTGGGCAAGACGCGCGACGAAATCACCAGGGCGCTTCGCGCCGGCATTCTCCTCTTCAATGTGGAGAGCGCAAGCGAGCTTCGCGTGCTGGCGGAGACGGCCGAGCGGTTCAACCGTCAGGCGCGCGTCGCCATTCGCGTGAATCCCGACCTGCCTGCAAAGACGCATCCGTATATCTCCACCGGGCTGCGCCACCATAAATTCGGTGTGCCCATTCCAGATGCGGAACGGCTGTATGCGGAAGCCGCGCGGCATCCGGCGCTGCGCGTGGCGGGTGTGAGCGTGCACATCGGCTCGCAGATTTCTGATGTCCGCTCGTTCGCGGCGGCAATCGAACGTGTGGCCTCATTTGTCGTCCGGCTGCGGCGCGCCGGACACTCGATCCACTACGTGGATGGCGGAGGCGGACTCGCCATTCCCTACAACGGTTCGCGCCCCGATTTTCGCCGGCAATTTTCGGCCTATGCTCGCGCCGTATCGCGTCCCCTGCGCGGTCTCGGCGTTCATCTTCTTCTCGAACCCGGCCGCGCCATCGTTGGCCCCGCTGGCGTGCTGTTGACCCGGGTTCTCTACCGCAAAACGAATGGCGGCCGCCGCTTTCTGATCGTAGACGCTGCGATGAACGACTTGATTCGCCCCACGCTTTACGGCGCGCAGCACGAAATCGTGCCGGTTCGGCTCACGCACGCCGGCGCGGCGCGAGGTGAAAAGACCGATGTTGTCGGCCCCATCTGCGAGACCGGCGACTTCTTCGCTCGCCGCATTCATCTGCCCGGGATTCCCGAGGGTGCTCTGCTCGCCATCCTGGATACGGGCGCGTATGGCGCGAGTTTGGGCTCGAATCTGAACTCGCGTTTGAAGCCGCCGGAAATTCTCGTGGACGGCAGGTCGGCCCGGCGCATACGCCGCCGTGAACGCGCCGGCGACCTGATCCGTCTGGAATCGCTCTAGCCCTGCGCGCGTGGGCGGGGCACACTGGTTCTTGACTGTTGGCGTGCGCAGGATAATGCTGTGCACCAGGATTGGAGGGTCGCCGCCCTGCTTCGGCTCTCCCCTCGTGGCATCCCCGTCGAAACCAGGCGGGTGAATGAGCTGCCTGTGGAGGGTTCAAACCGGCGGGGCGCTGCACAGAATGAAGGACCGGCTGGCGGCGGTGCTTCAAGCACCCGCGCATTCTGCAGCCATACTTGTCGCCGCAGGCGCTGTGGTGTCGCTGGCTGGCTATGCCACAGGCTCGCGCGCCTTGGAGGCGTTGTTCCTTGGCTCCGCGCCCGCCAGTCTGGCCTCTGCGTTTTGCTTCCTGCTTCTCAGCGTGTCTCTATGGTTTTTGCGCCCGCCATCCGGCGAGTTCTGGCACCGCTGGAGCCCGGGTGCGCGCTCGCTGCCCGCGTTTGCGGTCACCGTCTATGCCGGACTAAGAGTAATCGGCGCGCTCCGTGAATCTGGTCGAGCCGCCGCAGAACCCGGCGCCCTGGCGGGAGTGCTTCCCAACACGGCGATCTGCTTCGCTCTGCTCGGGCTCGCGCTGCTCGTCGTGGAGCCCGGTAACTCAAAACGCGTGGCGCGCGGACAATTGCTTTGCCTGGGCGCGGGGACCATAGCTCTCGCCGCGCTGCTGGCAGGCAGCTACGAGGACTCGGCCACCGGCCAGGCGGGCGCGATTATTCTCATGCCCCCGGCCAGCTCGCTCGGCTTGCTGCTTTTGGCTGCAGGCTTCCTGATGGAGCGATTCGAGGGCGGTTTGCTGGAAGTTACGCACTCCGACAGCGCCGGCGGCGTCATGGCCCGCCGGTTTCTCCCGGCCGCGATCCTGATTCCGCCCCTGCTCGGTTATCTCTGCTGGCATGGTAAGAACCTGGGGCTCTATTCGTTCGAGACCTCCCTCCTGCTGTTCGCTCTTTCCAACGTCGTGGTCTTCTGCGGACTCATCATACGCACGGCGATCTCGCTCCACATAACCGACCGCGAGCGCCAGCGGGCTCAGAACGCGCTCCAACAGGCCAACGAAATGCTCACCGAGTGGGTGCGCGAGCTGGAGGTGCGCAACAAAGAGACGCTGCTGCTCAACGAAATGGGGGACCGGCTGCAAACCTGCCTCACCACGGAGGAAGCCTGCGCCGTGATCACCAAATCCGCGCTTCTGCTTTTCCCGAACGATTGCGGCGCATTGTTCGTAACCAACGCCTCCAAGAATCTGGTCGAGGTGATGGCGGTCTGGGGAGGATTCACGGCGCAGGAACCCGTCTTCGCGCCGGAGAATTGCTGGGCCCTGCGCAGCGGACGGGTCCATCGCGTCGATGATCCGGCCAAATCGCCGGTCTGCACACACGTGCGACCCGGAATCCGCAACGGCTACCTTTGCGTGCCCATGGTCGCGCAGGGCGAAGCCATCGGAGTGCTCCATCTGGAAATGGGACCGCCTCCGCCGGATGGCCGCCCCGTGATGACCGACGCGAAAAACCGCCTGGCCCTCTCCGTTTCCGATCATCTCGGCCTCGCGCTCGCGAGCCTGCGGCTTCGAGAGACGCTGCATCACCAGTCCATTCGCGACCCGCTTACCGGCTTGTTCAACCGGCGATACATGGAGGAATCGCTGGAACGGGAGCTGCGCCGGGCCGACCGCAAACAGCGTCCCCTGGCCGCGCTCATGCTGGATCTCGACCACTTCAAACGCTTCAACGACACGCTCGGCCATGCGGCCGGCGACGCCACGCTTCGCTCGATCGGCAGCTTTCTCCAGTCGCGCATGCGCAAAGACGACATCGTGTGCCGGTACGGAGGCGAGGAATTCACAATCATCATGCCGGAATCTTCGCTGGAGGTAGCCACGCAGCGTGCGGAACGCCTGCGCGAGGATTGCAAGCGCCTGGATATTTCGCTCAACGGACAATCCCTGGGCAACGTTACGATCTCAGTCGGAATCGCCTGCTTCCCCGACCACGGAACAACTGCGGAGCAGCTTCTTCACATCGCAGACCTCGCCCTCTATCGCGCGAAAGCCGCAGGGCGCGATTGCGTGATGGCCGGCGCACGTCCCACGGAGCCGGCCGCGCACTGAGTTCAGAGCAGAGGCTTCGCCGACCGGGGTCCGCCGGATAGACTGTCGTGCTGTCGAGAGTTATTCCCTGGCAGAGGCGGTCGCGTCGGACGCGGAGCCGCTGACGGCAGCCGCGGCGGCAGACTCCGGCTGCGCGGCAACTGGCTCGGCATCAGCGGTGAGGCCCGCGGCGGGTTGCTCCGCGGCAGGCGTCGCTTCAGCTTGAGCCTCTTTCTCCACAGGCGGAGCGGTGAGCGCGCGGAGACGTGCGGCCAGCGCTTCTGCAAAGAGATCGACGAGAAATCGCGCAGCGGCACTGCCCTCATCCAGATCCGGAAAATACTCGCATAGCTCGATGGCCAGTAGTTGCGGCGAGGCCACGACTTGCGCGAGTGCCTCGCGAATGTGCGAGGCATCGAGCGAGCCTTCGGCCGGAAAACCGCACGCGGTGAAATCGGGGCTGGAGATTACGTCCACATCGTAATGCAGGATAAACGGCGACTGCTGCGAGTGGATCCGCTCAACGGCCTCCCGGGCGGTCGCCGCGGGACCCCGGCGGAGAATATCGGCGGCGTAGTACGCGCGGAGCGGTGTGGAGAGAAGCACTTGCTCCTCGGGCGGGTCGAGCCGTTCGATGCCGTAGAGCGCCAAATTCGGCTCGCGCACCATGGGCATGTCGGCGGAGAAGCGCACAATCTCCGCCGCGCCGCGGCCGATCAGGTGAGCCACCGTCATCCCATGCACACAACCGGAGGGAGTGGTGGTTGGCGTGTTCAGATCCGCGTCACGGTCCATCCAGAAGACGCCCACCTCGCGGTAGTAGCGGCGCACCCCGGCAACCGTTCCGGGAGTGATGGCGCAATCGCCGCCGAGGATGAGCAGCAGCGCGCCCGATTTGACGGCCAGCTCCGCTTTCGCGCGCAGGGCGCTCATGGCCTGCACTACGGCGTCGGTGTTGCGAGCGCGCGGGTGCTCTTCGTCAGGCTGATACAGGTAGGTGGGAGTATCGCCGTGGTCGACGACTTCGTAGCCTGCGGCTTCGAGCCGCGCCGCCAGGCCCGCGGCGCGTAGTGCTGCGGGAGCGCGCTCGGCTCCCGGCCCGTGTGAGCCTGCGCTCGAAGGGACGCCGATCAGCGCGACCTTTTTCGGGTCACGGTGGATTTTAACCGCCAAGCACCTGCCCTTTCGCTCTGCACGTCCCGCGGCCCGGGCGACCCCCCGAATCACCCGCGGAACGCCCCTAGCCAGCCGCCGGCCCAGCCGCGGCCGAAGCGGGAACGATCGACACGAGTTCGGGCGGAAGCGTAAAGCGCACGTCTTCTCGGATGAAGTCGAGGTCGCTCTGCTCGCTGAATCCGAGACTTGCCAGCCGTTCGCTCACCTGCTGCACCAAAATCTCGGGCGCTGAGGCGCCCGCCGTCAAACCGACGCTGCCCACACCATCGAGCCAGGACGCGTCGATGTCGTTTGCGTCTTCAATCAGGCGTGCCTGTGTTCCGCCGCGCTGCGAGACTTCCACCAGCCGGTTGGAATTCGAGCTGTTGGCCGAGCCGACCACAAGGATCAGGTCCACTTCCTTGCCAATCTGCTCCACTGCCTCCTGCCGGTTCTGCGTGGCGTAGCAAATATCGTCCGAGGCAGGCCCCAAAATGTTCGGAAAACGCTGGCGAAGCCGCGCCACGATTTCCTGCGTGTCATAAAGACTGAGCGTCGTCTGCGTGAGGAAGGCCAGGCGGTTGGGGTCTTCCACCCGAAGCTGGTCCACTTCCTCCACGCTGCCGACGACGAGCGTGCGGTCGGGCGCTTCGCCGGAAGTTCCGACGATCTCCTGATGATCGCGATGGCCGATCAGGATGATGGTGCGGTTTTCGCGGGCAAAGCGGAGGGCTTCCATGTGGACTTTTGTGACCAGCGGACAAGTGGCGTCAATCACGCGCAGGCCGCGCTCGCGCGCCTGGTCGCGAACCGCGGGTGGCACCCCGTGGGCGCTGAAAATGAGGACAGCCCCGTTGGGAACCTCCTCAACGGACTCGACGAAAATGGCGCCGCGAAGCCGTAGCTGGTCCACCACATAGCGGTTGTGCACGATCTCGTGGTGGACATAGACGGGCGGGCGGAAGATTTCCAGGGCGCGCTCCACAATTTCCACCGCGCGCACCACTCCGGCACAGAAGCCGCGTGGGCTCACGCGTACGAGCTTGCGCTGCGTACGGGTCTCGACGGATGGTTTGGCCCCTGCTTCGCCCATAAACCACGTATCATACACGAGTTGCGATGTGGCCCCAAGTTTCCACTGGCTCCTGGAAACAGAGCGGTACCCCCCTTGCCTCGCCGTAGCAGTCGCACCGCGTAGGCGGGTCCATCCCTCCTCGGCCTTCGTAGGGGCGCTGCTTGCTGCGCCCTCTTCAGCGCGTCACGGCTTCAGCCGCGACATGGCCCGCCCCGCCCATTTCGTACCGCCGGCATCCTGCCGGCATCTTCCCCTCCCCAGTAGGGGCGCTGCTTGCTGCGCCCTCTTCAGCGCGTCACGGCTTCAGCCGCGACATAGCCCGCCCCGCCCATTTCGTACCGCCGGCATCCTGCCGGCATCTTCCCCTCCCCCGTAAGGGTGGACCCGCTCTCCGTGAATGGTGGTGAGGTCCGATTTTCGGACTCCGGTGGAGTCCATCAGACTCCCGAAACCGGAGAATCTGCTTTTTCCTGGCCCGCCCTGGCGAAGGGCCCTCCCCGCACGCGCTGTCATCCCGAACCCAGCGCCTTTCGCTGGTGTGAGGGATCTGCTTTTCCCCTTCCCCCTCGCCCTCGGAGCCCCGGCTTCGGGGCGGAGATCCCGACCCTTCGGGACTCGCGCGCTCCCGATGCCTCGGGACTGCGTCCCGAGCGAAGCCGAGGGGCCACTCGCCACTGTTCTCTTTGCCCCTCACCCAGGTTGCCAAAATTTTCGTCGAAATCAGACCCTGCCTGCCCCGTACCGAATGGTACGGGAGCCGTCTGCGCTCGCCACCGCCGAGTTAAGCCTCTACCCGTCAGCCCAAGTCGATCGCCGAAATTAGACCCTGTGCGCCGGGCGCACACTCCAATTTAATACGTCCACTTCTTGATCCATGTCCGGCCAGGGCCCTTTCCCGGGGCACTTCAAGGCAAAAAACGGCCGGCCGCTACGCGAACTGGTCCTGAGCGCAGCTTAAGGTGGCTGCGGTGAGCCCCGGGAGACTGGAAACTCACAGCGCCAAACGCCATCGGAAGGGGCGGAATTCCGCGAGCTTGGCGAAATCGCGCGCGTTTCGAGTAACCACCGCTATTCCCATTCGGCCCGCGCTCATGGCGATCAGGGCATCGTTTGTCAATCGCCCCCTGCCGATGTGCTCGTGACCATACCGGGCGGCCAGATGGGCGAGCACCCTTCCTGTTTGCGTCCAGTCGGTGAGATTGGGAACCAGAATCCGTCGCGCAAGAACGAAATCCCTCTCCAGGCGTTCGACCGCGCGCCGGCTGCGGGCTCCGGCGCCCGCATGGAGTTCTTCGAGCACTACGGCGCTAAGCCAGACCGGAGAGCCGCCGGCAAGGCGGCGCAGGCTGAGCGATGCGTCGTCCTTCCCCTGAAGCGCCGAAATGTAGACGGAAGAGTCGAAGAGAACGGCATCCATCTATTTTTCCAGCGCGCCGTACACGTCCCTGATTTTCGCGCCGCTCCGTACGAAGCGGTCGTTGGCCCGGAGGGCCAGGCGATTACTTTCCTGCTCGGAAATCACCAGGTCCAGCGCCCTCTCGACTGTTTCCGTCTCGGTGCGGGCACTGAGAGCCCTCTGTGCGCGCTTGATTTTGACTGCGTTCAAGCGGAAGTGCTTATGCGTTACGCTTCTGCCGCCGGCCATTGGCGAGGCCTCCCCACTACCGGCTTTTCAGTGTACATGAAAAGGCAAACTATGAACATAGAAGAATGGGTGGTGCGGGGCGAACCTCGGCGCCACAGGGATAAAATGCCGTCCCCGCCCCGCCGCAGGGGGGCGGCACAACAGACCGGAACGCAGCCCCCCGCGCTCCTTGGAGAAACCAACGCGGCGCAACGATGTGGGTTAGAGTGTCGAGGCCTGTGTCGTAGCACGGGAGGAAGAGAAGTGGCTGGACTGAAGGCCGATCTCGAAGCGCAGCGCGCGGCGATGGCGAAGCTCGGCTTTCTGGTGGGCAAATGGGAAGGAGAGCTGCGCGCGTATCGCGGATCGGAACATCCCGCCGTGTTCCAGATGACAGAGGATGCGAGCTGGCGGCTGGACGGGTTAATCCTGCTGATGGAGGGAGTAGGCCGGGAACCATCGAGCGGCAAGCCGGCGTTGCAGGCGTTCGGATTCATCTGCTACGACGATGCGGCGCAGGCGTACCGGATGAGGGCGTTCAACGACGGCCGCTTTCTCGAATCCGAAGCGCACTTAGCGGACGACGGAAAGGGCCTTTCGTGGGGATTTGCCGTAGAACACGTGCGGACGCGAGCCGTGCTGCGCATCAACGAGCGCGGCGAATGGACGGAAGAGCATGACATCACGATTGGGGAGCAGCCGGCCAGGAAGCTGATGGAACTGGTGGTGAGAAGGAAGGAATAGGCGCACGGGAGCGAGGAACTTCAGGAGGCGACAAGCGACGATGCTGCTGAAAGGCCAGAGGGCGATCATTACGGGCGGAGGACGAGGAATCGGCCGCGCCATCGCGCTGCGATTTGCCGAAGAGGGCGCGTCGGTGCTGGTGACGGCGCGCACGGCAGCAGAGGTAGATGCGGTTGCGGATGAAATCCGCTCGCAGAAGCTGGGCGGCGGCGGGCGCGCCGTGGCTCTGGCGGCAGACGTCTCGCAACCGGCCGGATGCGAGCAGGTGTTCCGCGCCGCCGTGGATGCGTTCGGCGCGGTGGACATTCTGGTGAACAACGCGGCGATTTTCGGTCCGGTCGAGCCGGTCCAGAACATCACACCCGAACAGTGGGACGCGGTGCTGGCGACAAACCTGCGCAGCGCGTTTCTGCTCTCGCGGCTGGTCGTGCCGGGAATGTTCGAGCGCGCGCGCGGAGTGATCCTGAACATTTCCACGGTGGGAGCGAAGATGGCGTTCGGGTTCAACGCGCCCTATGCGGCGTCGAAGGCGGGGCTGCTGGCGCTGACGCGAACGCTGGCCGCGGAAACTTCGGGCCGGGGGCTGCGCGTGAACGCGATTTGTCCCGGGCCGGTGCCGGAGACGCGAATGTCGCGCGAAATCGGCGAGGGCCTGGGGCGCATGTTCGGCCGGGAGCCGAAGGCCATTCTGGAGGGCGCGCTCAAAGGGATTCTGCAGGGGCGCGCGCAGACGGCGAGCGAAATCGCGGCGGCGGCGGCGTTTCTGTGTTCGGAGGAAGCGTCGGCCATTACGGGCCAGGCGCTCAATGTGGACGGAGGGATGGCGTTCTACTAGAGGCTGGAAGCCGGGACCGCAGCAGACAGGCTTCGACCCCCCTGGTCCCGATGGCTCAGGATGTGCGCTGACTGCTTTCCGGGTCAGGGCTTGGCGGTGTGCGCGGTCGCGGCAGGCTTGCTGGATTGCGGGAGCACCGCAACGTCGGCTGCGGGCGCCTTGGCCGCGTTGCTGGGAGAAGCGCTGGGTGCCGTCTTTGCAGCATCGGCAGAATTCGCGTCCACATGGATGGTGGCGTGCGTCACCAGCCAGCGCAGTTCATAGCGCTGCTTTTGTATGACGCGGTCCTGATAGATGTCCAGAGCTGTTAGCCCCACAACGACGACGAGCAGAATCGCGACCAGAAAGCCCCTCGATGTTTTGGTCGATTCCATGCGCAGAGGATACGAGGATTCGAGCGCCTTCACAACCCCCCAGTAGTACTAGCGTGCACGGAGCGCACGAACCTGTCCGGAAGGACAGGGCGCCGCGGAAGGATTTGCCGGAACCCAATCCGATCCGCTGCGCGGGCATCGGGCACGTCGCGAACCCAATCCCGAATCCTCGGGATGCGGGAGCGTGCCCCTGCGGGGCTAGGGGCGGTGAGGCGAAAGACGGCGGCAATCCCGAGCGTTCGGGAGCCGGCGGTACAAAATGCGTCAGCGATATTCGAATGGGTAGCGGTCGCCGGCCAGAATGGAGGCGGCAACTTCGCGACGCAGGGCGATGGGATTGCCCGGCTCGCGTTTGGAGAAGCGCTTGAGCGCCATCATCTGGGTGCGCAGCATGTCGCCTTCGGCAACGGCGCCCAGGACAGTGCGGGCCTCGTGCTCGATGCGGTCGGCGGCATCGGAGAGGAAAGCGCGCATGGCGGCGGACATGACGCCGATGTCGCCTGCGCTCCGGCGGGCCGCCGCCTTCTGGACCCGAAGCAGCGAGGATTCCATGGCGTAGGCATCCATGGCGATATTGGAAAGCGCGGCGACGACCTCCTGATGCTCGGGCTCGGCGAGCTTGTCGCGGAGCTTTTGCACGGCGCTGCCGGAGGTAAGCAGGAAAACTTTCTTGGCGTTGGCGACGATGCGCTCTTCTTCGGCAAAAGCGTCGCCGGAACCCTCCTCGAAGGACGGGCCGGCCAGAATTTCCTCCATCAGCTTCATGGCCTTCGGAATCAGGGGGAGAACGCCGCCCATCGCGCGCTTCATGAGCATCTGGATAATGAGCATGCGGTTGATTTCGTTGGTGCCCTCGAAGATGCGGTTGATGCGGCTGTCGCGATAGGCGCGCGCCACGGGATAATCCTCGTGATACCCGTAGCCGCCGAAAATCTGCACGCCCTCGTCCACGGCGAAGTCGAGTGCCTCGCTCCCGTACACCTTGCTGATGGAGCTTTCAATGGCGTATTCCTCGAGCGCCTTCATCATGTGCTGCGTCCTGTTCGTGCCGGCCTCGGCGGAAGCCATGAACGCGTCCATCATGCCCGCGGAGCGGTAGATCATGGACTCGAGGGCGAACGCGCGGATGGCCATTTCCGCGAGCTTTTGGCGGATCAGGCCGAATTCCGCGAGCTGCTTGCCGAAAGCGGTGCGTTCCTTTGAGTACTTCGAAGAGACCTCGATGGTGCGCTTGACGCCGCCCAGGCAGTAGCAGCCGAGCGAGAAGCGGCCCGCGTTGAGCGTGTTGAACGCGACGATGTGGCCGCGGCCGATTTCGTGCAGCAGGTTCTCTTTCGGTACGGGGGCGTTTTCGAAGAACAGGGCGGTCGTGGAGCTGCCCTTAATACCCATCTTTTTTTCTTCCGCGCCCACGGAAAAGCCCGGAGTTCCCTTCTCCACCAAAAAACAGGAGATTTTGTCGCCGTCCACTTTGGCGAAGACGACGAAGAGATCCGCGTAGTTGCCGTTCGTGATCCACATCTTCTGGCCGTTCAGGATCCAGTGCTTGCCGTCCTTGGAGAGGTCGGCGCGCGTGCGCAGCGCCTGGGCGTCGGAGCCGGCCTGAGGCTCGGAAAGGCAGTAGCAGGAAATGAGTTCGGCCGCGGCGATTCTCGGCAGGTACTTCTTTTTCTGTTCCTCGGTGCCGAAATAAACGATGGGAATCGTGCCGATGCCGGAATGGCCGCCGTGTGTAACCGAGAAACCGCCGTAGGCGGCGAGCTGTTCGGAGAGAAGCGTGGAGGAAACCTTGTCGAGTCCGGCTCCGCCGTATTCTTCGGGAATCGCGCCGCCCAGGATGCCGAGCGCTCCGGCCTTCTTCAGCAGGCCGATCATCACACCGGGCTTATGGTGCTCGAGGTCGTCGATAAGGGGCACGACTTCGTCGTTGATGAATTCCGACGTGGTCTGCGCGATCAGCTTCTGCTCGTCGTTGATGTCGGCGGGAGTGAAGACATCTTCGGGACGGGGGCTTTCCACGAGAAAGCTGCCGCCGCGAGCGGCGGTATGAGAAGCAGTGGTGGTAGTGGTGGCCATGGGGTTCCTCGCGTCGTGCGAAATTGGCCGGAGGCGAAGGGAGTCGGGCGGGCCTGGCCGGCTCTGTACATCCTACCGGGAAGGATGGCGCTGAGCAATCCGCACGCGGCGAGGGGG
>JASHSV010000014.1 GCA_030038535.1 Candidatus Acidiferrales bacterium | reverse complement strand
TAGGCCGTCTAATTAAAGGCGGAGTTCGCATTCCTTCCTGGCTGTCATCCCGACTCGCTCCGGCGAGGAGGGATCTGCTGTTTCTTCTGTCCCGTCGGCCCCACAAAACACATACGGCGTCCCAGTCTCCCGGGACGCCGTCAAACCCTTTCGCCCGCAGCCGCTCAGTGCTGTGCCGTCGGCGGCGGTGGCTGCTGTGGTGGTTGCTGCTGCTGCTGGGGCGGATTCTGCGGCGGATTTTGCTGTGGGTTGCCCTGCATGCCTTCCCTGAAGTTGCGCACGCCCTCGCCCATTCCCCGCATCAATTCGGGAATTTTCTTCCCGCCAAACAGGATCACCACGATCAGCAGGATGATCAGGAGATGTCCAGGAGCCAGTAGTTCCATACGTCTTCCTTCGCAGCCCGGCCACATGTCCCTGGCCGGTCTGCTCTTATTGGCAATTATAGCACGCGGCCGGGGTGGTGCCGAGCCGTGCCCTAAAGAATGACCCTCTCGTCCCCTACGCGCCGCGTCACCCGCTCCCGGTCCAGGTGCTCCAGCAGCGGAATCGCGTATTTCCTCGTAATCCCGGTCAGCTCTTTGAACGCAGGAACGCTCATCCGCTCCCCGCGCTCTCTCTTGTAATCCGCCAAAAGTTGCCGCACGCGCTCCAGTGCTGTGCGATGGAACACCAGCTCCGCGGTCACCCGCACCAGCACCTGCTCGCGCAAGAGAATCTGCACGATTTTCTGCGCACGCGCCGCCTCCACCGGCAGCCTCTCGAGCACCTCTTTCATCGACGGTACCGTGAGCCCCGCCTGGGCGAACGCCTGCTCGATCTGCTCCTTCGCCTTCGCCTCCTCGGGCGCCAGCGAAATCTCCCTCCCAGCTCGCTTCACTGTGTCTCCGGCGACCGCAATCTGGCCCGCCGCGGCCAGTTCCGCCAGCGCCGCGCGAAACATCGCCGGGCCCGCCATCCGCGCCACCCGGATGCGTAGTTCCTCCTTCGAAATCCCCTCCGCCAGCGGATTCGCCCGGTGATACGCCTCCACGTCTTCGCGCAACCGCTCGACCAGCGCCGCGTAAGCCTTTGCCGGCGCGATCACTCCCCCCTCGCCTCCGCTGCCCGGCAGCACGCGCGCCCTTCCGCTCGCGGCCAGCGACTCCGCCGCCGCGCGCACTTCCTCCTCGCTCCATCCCGTGCGCCGGCTCGCGTGGCCCAACGTCAGTCCGCGCGGCGTATCCGCCACCAGCGCCTCGAGCATTGCGGGAGGGTCGCCCGTGGCCAGCGTCTCCAGCCGTTGCCGGAATGCCGCCACGTCGCGCGTGCGTCGCGTCGGCGCCGCGTCCAGCACCACTCCTCCGCCCATGGTCACCACCGGCGAATACTGCCGCAGCACGAACCGGTCGCCTGGCAACACGAAGATCGGCGCAGCCGTCCGCATTTCCGCAAACCGCGATTCCCCGGGCCCGATGGCGCGCTCCTCGCTCGCCGGATCCAGGATCCGCACCACCGCGATCGTTTCCGCGCTCCCCTGGAAGAGGTGCGCGCGGAACCGCCGCCGCATCGGCCGCGCGCTCGCCAGCAGCTCGATCCGGGCGTGAATCCGCGACGTCGGCGAAAACCGCTCCGGGGGCACCAGCGTCATGCCCCGCGCGACTGCGGAATGCTCCACTCCTGCCAGATTCACGGCAGTGCGCTGGCCCGCGCGCGCCACCTCGATCTTCTTTCCGCCCGATTCGAGCCCGCGCACACGCACTCGCGTGCCTCCGGGCAGAATCTCCGCTTCGTCCTCCGCGCGCACCGACCCGCTCACCAGCGTCCCCGTCACCACCGTTCCGAATCCTTTGATCGCAAACGACCGGTCGATCGGCAGCCGGAAGGCTCCCTTCGTGTCCCGCCCCGGAGAGCTCTCCGCCGCGCGCACCAGCGCTTCCTTCAGTTCCCCGAGCCCTTCTCCAGTGCGCGCGCTCACTGGCACAATCGGCGCCCCTTCCAGAAAACTTCCGCGCACCAGCTCTTCCGTCTCCAGGCGCGCCAGACTGAGTGCATCCGCATCCGCCACATCCCTTTTCGTCAGCGCCACTACCCCCCGCGGAATCCCCAGCAACCGGCAGATCTCGAAATGCTCACGCGTCTGCGGCATCACCGATTCATCCGCAGCCACCACCAACAGCACCAGGTCGATGCCGCCCACTCCCGCCAGCATGTTCCTCACGAACCGCTCGTGTCCCGGCACGTCCACAAATCCGAACCGCACGCCCTCGAAATCGAGAAACGCGAATCCGAGATCGATTGTGATGCCCCGCCGCTTCTCCTCCTCTAACCGGTCCGGATGCGTCCCCGTGAGCGCCTCGACGAGCGTGGATTTGCCGTGGTCGATGTGTCCTGCTGTCCCTACGATCACGTGGCGGCGCGGCTCGGCGCTGGTATTGGGAGAAGGCGCGCGGGATTGCGCTACAGGTGTGGTCACGCGGGAATGCTACTGCCGGGGCTCGAAGCGGTCAATTTTTGTGGCGCAGCGCTCGCGCAATCTCGCTCGCTATCGCCTCCGCGGCCGCCACAGGGTCTGCAGCCTGCGTGATCGCCCGCCCCACACCCACGTAGTTTGCACCGTCGCGGATGGCCTCGGCGGGGGTCGCGAATCGTTTCTGGTCGTGCACGTCGCTGCCCGCCGGGCGAATCCCCTGCGGCACCAGCAGGAATTTGGGACCGCAGGCTTTGCGTATCGCCCGCAGCTCGTGCGGGGATGCCACCACTCCGTCGATCCCGCAGGCCAGCGCCAGCTTCGCAAGCTTCACCGCGCGATCGTGCGGCGTCCCTTGAATTCCAACCTCGCGCAGCGCGCGCCCGTCCAGGCTCGTCAGAATGGTCACGGCCAGCAGCCTGGGCCGATTCGGCCCGCGCGGCATGGCTCCGACCGCCGCCTCCATCATCGCCCGCCCGCCCAGCGCGTGCACGTTCAACAGCTCGACGCCCGGCAATTCCACCGCCGCGCGCACCGCGCCCGCCACCGTGTTCGGAATGTCGTGGTATTTCAGATCCAGGAAGATTTTAGCGCCCAGTTCGGAGAGCTGCCGCAGCCCCTCCGGCCCGGAGAGAGTGAACAGCTGCTTCCCCACCTTGAACATTCCCACATGGCCGGTCAGCAGGCGCGCCATGTGGCAGGCGGCGTCCAGACGGTCAAAATCCAGCGCGACGATTATTCGCCGTTTTGCTTCGTTGTCCAATGTCCACGGGGTACTTCGAGAAGCTCGATGCGCACCCGAGCCACACCGCTCTCGATTATACCCAGTTGCGCCGCTGCGCGGAACGATAGGTCCAGTTCACGGCCGGGAAAGTAGGGTCCCCGGTCGTTTATGCGGACCACCCGGCTAACACCGGTCCGCAACGCCGTAACGCGGATGATGCTCCCGGCCGGCAGATAGGCATGAGCGGCGGTCATGGCGTTCATGTCGTAGATCTCGCCGAAAGCCGTCTCGCGGCCGTGGAAATTAGCCCCATACCAGCTCGCACGTCCCGTCCAGGTCAGTAGGGGCTTGGGGGGAGCGCTTAATTTGGCCAGGGCGGGCGCCTGCACGACAGGTGTAATCAGAAACATCAGGAGCAGCCACCGTAGCCCTGCCCATACAAAAAAAATACGGGCTCGAGGCCCGTTTCGTTGGTACTTCATAGCCAAAAGTCTACCCCAAAGGGGCTCGAAATGCAAGCTTTTCAGGTCCGGAATCCACAGTGTAACTCGCTGATTGTACTAATACTTAGCTCCTCGCAGCGCCGCGCCAAAGCCTTCACCAGTCTCTGGGAAGCCCTGGGATCGGCAAAATGCGCGGTTCCAACCTGCACCGCCGAGGCTCCCACAAGGAGATATTCGAGGGCATCATCCACCTTTTCGATCCCTCCAAGCCCTAAAATGGGTATTTTCACCGCCTTAGACGCCTCGTGCACCAGCCGCAGCGTAATCGGCCGGATCGCGGGGCCCGAAAGACCCCCGCTGGGGCTGGCAATCCGCGATGTGCGGGTAGGGACGTCTAAACACATGGCCGGATAGGTGTTGGCTATGGTCAGGGCATCTGCCCCGGCCTCCGCGACGGACCGCGCCATCGCCCCCACGTCCGATACCAAGGGCGAAAGCTTCACCCACAATTTCCGCCGGGAAATCGCCCGTTTGGCCGCGGAAACCACCTCAGCCGCCATTGCCGGGTCGCTCCCGAACTGCAGCCCCCCTCTCTTCACATTCGGGCACGAAATGTTCAGCTCGTAGGCCGCCACGCCCTCCGCATCCTCTAGAATCCTCAGGACTTCGCAGTACTCCTCAACCGTCGTGCCGAACACATTCGCCACCACCGCTGTCTTGTAGACCGCCAGTTTCGGCAGCTTTTCCGCCACGAACGCCCGCACACCCACATTTTGTAAGCCAATCGCATTCAGCATTCCCGAGGGGGTTTCGCAGACTCGCGGTGCCGGGGCACCCTCCATTGGCTCCAGGGAAAGCCCCTTCACCACAATTCCGCCAA
>JASHSV010000013.1 GCA_030038535.1 Candidatus Acidiferrales bacterium | reverse complement strand
CGATCTCCCGGATCCCGACGACATCTCTCCCGCCGCCGATCTGGCTGCCGCGCGGAGCCTCACTGCCCGCCTGCCCACCGCGCTCGCCGCGCATATACGTGCTGCAAAAGGTCTCGAACCCATCGCCCCTCGCGCTGACCTGTCTCATGCCGCTAATTTTCTCTACATGGTCCACGGCCGCGAGCCCGATCCCGTCGCCGCGCGCGCCCTCGATTCCTACTGGGTCACCGTTATGGACCACGGCCTCAACGCCTCCACCTTCACCGCCCGCGTCATCGCCAGCACTCGCTCCGACATGGTCAGCGCCGTCACCGGCGCCATCGGCGCGCTCAAGGGCCCTCTCCACGGTGGCGCTCCCGGCCCGGTCCTCGATATGCTCCTGGAAATCCGCAGCGCCGACCGCGCCGAAGCCTGGCTACGCGGCGAGCTCTCCGCCGGCCGCCGCATCATGGGCTTCGGCCATCGCGTATATAAGGTCCGCGACCCGCGCGCCGACGTCCTCAGCCGCGTCGCGGAATCCATGGGCGCCGCGCGCCTGGAGAATCGCCAGCTCTATGACCTCGCCCGCGAAGTCGAAAAGATCACCCTTCGCCTTCTTGAAGAGCAGAAGCCGGGCCGCAATCTCCGCACCAACGTCGAATTCTTCACCGCGCTGGTCCTCCAAGCCCTTGGCCTCGAGCCGCGCACCTTTGTCGCCATGTTTGCCTGTGGGCGTACAGCGGGATGGTGCGCCCACGTCATCGAACAGCGCGCCGAAGACCATCTGATCCGCCCCCAGTCCGAATACGTCGGCCCCAAGGGCCTCAAGCTCGCGCGCTAGAGAAGGGATCTCCGATGGATACCAAGCAACGCCTCGAAGAATTGAAAAAGCGCGACGCCCTCGCCGAAGCCGGCGGCGGCTCGGAACGTCGCGAGCGCCAGCACAAGGAAGGCAAGCTCTCCGCCCGCGAGCGCATCGAACTCCTCTGCGACGAAGGCTCCTTCGAAGAACTCGACAAATACGTCGCCCATCGCTGCGCTGATTTCGGCATGGCCGAGCAGCGCATCGTGGGCGACGGCTTCGTCACCGGCTACGGCCGAATCGATGGCCGGCTCGTTTTCGTCTTCGCCCAGGATTTCACCGTCTTCGGCGGATCCCTCTCTGAATCCAACGCCATGAAGATTTGCAAAATCATGGACCATGCCATGCGCACCGGCGCTCCCGTCATCGGCCTCAACGATTCCGGTGGCGCTCGCATTCAGGAAGGCGTCATGTCGCTCGCCGGTTACGCCGAAATATTTCTCCGCAACACTCTCGCCAGCGGCGTCGTTCCGCAAATCAGCGCCATTCTCGGCCCCTGCGCCGGCGGCGCCGTCTATTCCCCCGCCATCACCGATTTCGTTCTCATGACCAGCGGCGCCTCCTGCATGTTCGTCACCGGCCCCGACGTCATCAAGACTGTCACCCACGAAGACGTCACCAAGGAGGAGCTCGGCGGTGCCATGACTCACAACACCACCAGCGGTGTCGCCAATTTCATCGCTCGCGATGATGCCGATTGCATGGCCATGATCCGCGAGCTGCTCGGCTTTCTCCCCTCCAATAATCTGGAAGACCCGCCCCGCCGCGCCTCGTCCGATCCGGCCGATCGCGCCGAGCCCGGCCTCGATCGCCTCATTCCCCCCGATCCCATGGTTCCCTACGACATCAAGGATGTGATTCACGCCGTCGTGGACGACGCCTACTTCTTCGAAGTCCACGAGCATTACGCCAAGAACATCGTCGTCGGTTTCGCCCGCCTTGACGGCCGGCCCGTCGGCATTGTCGCCAATCAGCCCGCCTTTCTCGCCGGTTGCCTGGACATCAACGCTTCGGTCAAAGGCGCGCGCTTCGTCCGTTTCTGCGACGCCTTCAATATTCCGCTCGTCACCTTCGAAGATGTGCCCGGTTTTCTCCCCGGCACTCAGCAGGAATTCGGCGGCATCATCCGCCACGGCGCCAAGCTGCTTTTCGCCTTCGCCGAAGCCACGGTCCCCAAGCTCACCGTGATCACCCGCAAAGCCTACGGCGGCGCCTACTGCGTCATGGCCTCCAAGCACATCCGCACCGACGTGAATTTTGCCTGGCCCACTGCTGAAATCGCCGTCATGGGCCCCGAGGGCGCCGTCAACATCGTCTATAAGCGCGAGCTCGATCGCACCGCCCCGGACAACCGCGAGGCCCTCCGCAGGGAAAAAATTGAGGAATTCCGCGAACGCTTCGCCAACCCTTTCGTGGCCGCCGAACGCGGTTACATCGATGCCGTCATCCAGCCCGCGCTTACTCGCCCGAAGCTCATTACCGCCCTTCGTGCCCTCGACACCAAGCGCGACACCAACCCCAAGAAAAAGCACGGCAATATCCCGCTCTGAGTGGCGCAGCCTCCCGAAGCTTCGGGGCTGGTTGCGCTCCCCTCCCTTCTCTGCCTTAGCTTTTCTTCATCTCCTGCTTTTTCCCCTCTTTCTGTGCCAGACTATCGCCCCGCAGAGGAGCCCATCATGGATCCCGCAGAAGCCGCCAAGGTCGTCGCCGCGCAGAAAAGCCTCGAGTTCGTTCGGGACGGCATGGTCGTCGGCCTCGGCTCCGGTTCCACCGCCACTCACTTCATCAAGCTTCTCGGCGAAAAAGTGAAAGCCGGCCTGAAAATCCGCAGCATTTCCTCCTCCAGAGCCAGCGAAGATCTGGCCCGGTCGCTCTCGATTCCCATCACCGATTTCCGCCAGTCTCCGGTGATCGACGTGGCCATCGACGGCGCCGACGAAATCGGCCCGCATCTCGCGCTCGTTAAGGGCGGCGGTGGAGCGCTCCTCCGCGAAAAAATTGTCGCCAGCGCGGCCAAACGCTTTATCGTCGTCGCCGACTCCAGCAAAATCGTCCCCCGCCTCGGCAAATTCCCCCTCCCCGTTGAAGTCATCCCCATGGCTGCGCCCCTGGTCGAAAAACAGATTCTCGCCCTGGGTATTTCTTCGAAGGTCAGGCAGGCAAAAACGGGCGGAGAGTACATCACCGACGAGGGCAACCTCATTCTCGATTGCTCCTGCGGCGAAATTGCGGACCCTGAGGCGCTCGCCGCCTCCATCCGCGCCATGGTCGGCGTCGTCGAACACGGCCTGTTTCTCAATATGGCGGAGATGGCCCTCGTCGCCGATGGCGCCGAGGTCAAAACGGTTTACAAGTAGCGTGGTTCGCAGGAGCCGGCGTTTTCCGCCGGTCGCTCACCGGCCAGGAGTCACGGACGGCCGCTCACTGCTTCGCCGCTGGTTTCGACGTTGCCGCTTTCATGTCCCGGTCAAACACGTACCGCACCACCAGCGTCGGGTTCGATTTGTTGTCCAGTATGCGGAACGTTTGGATCAGCACCGCACCGCCTTCCGAATAGGCTAGGATTCGCTCGATTTTGTTTTTCTGCGGGCCGTCTTCGGTGGTCATCAGCCGGTCGCCGTCCCATTTCGCCGCGATTTCCTTGTACACGTCGCTGCCCCCGCTCTGCAATTTTCGCCCGTCCGTATAGAGCGCGCGCTGCCGGCCCTGTTCGTCGTCGAGCAACACTTCATTGCTGTCTTTCTGCGTCACCGTGAACGTGTACGAGGGGTTCATCAGATCGCCCATCTTCGCCAGGTCGGAATCGCTGTAACCGGAACCAGAGCCGCGCCTACCGCCTCCTCCTCCGCCGCCGGGATATCCTCCCCCTCCGGGATAGCCCCCTCCCGGATAGCCGCCCGGATACCCGCCGCCCATCCGTCCTCCGCCTCCGTAGCCGCGGTTTTGTGCCTGCTGCGCTTGCTGCACCTTCGCGCGCCCGTCGTCGCTCTCGTCACGATTTAATTTCCACGTTCCAATGATCGTCGGCTTTCCTTCATAGCGCGGTGGCGGAGCCGGCTGCGACGAGTCGGCCGTGGGCTGCGCCGACTGCGGCACGTTGATCGGTCCCGGGGGCGCCTGCGCTCCCAGTCTCCCGGCACAGACCATCGCCGCTCCGCCGCACAGCACGGCGAACGCAATCGTTTGCTTCCACATGAATTTCATTCTTTACCTCGATGCCGACCTGGTTTCCTGCCGGCCGTCTTCCGGTCAGGACGCCCCTCCATTAGAGATGCGCAACCACATGCTAAAGATGCCGGTAAGTTCCCGCCACTAGCGAGGCCGCATGGAGAGTCATGGGGTTCCTCGTGTTCTCCGCACCCCGCACGAGTCTATGGACCGCTTCGCAACGTGTCAATCGAGTTCGGCCGCGCGCCCTGTGCTAGAATTTTTCGCCGCTCAGGGCCGGTTCCCCCATGTTCCGCAAAGTGCTCATCGCCAATCGCGGCGAAATCGCCATCCGTATCCTCCGCGCCTGCCGCGAAATGGGCATCGCCGCCGTCGCCGTTTATAGCGACGCCGACCGCGCCTCGCTGCACGTCCGGCTCGCGGCCGAGGCCTGGCCCATCGGTCCGGCTCCCTCGCGCGAAAGCTATCTCCGCATCGACAAACTCATCGATGTTGCCCGCCGCTCTGGCTGCGACGCGCTGCATCCCGGCTACGGCTTCCTTGCGGAAAATGCCGCGCTCGCCCGCGCCTGCGCCGAGAACAAAATCACTTTCATTGGTCCCTCGCCCGAAGCCATGGAGAAGCTCGGCTCCAAGACCGCCGCACGTCACGTCGCTCGTTCCGCCGGCGTTCCCATGGTTCCCGGCACGCTCGAGCCTCTCGCCGAAGCCACACAGGCTGCCGCCTTCGCCCGCGACGCCGGTTACCCCGTTCTTCTCAAGGCTGTCGCCGGCGGCGGCGGAAAAGGCATGCGCCGCGTCGAATCGGAGGCCGAGATGCCCGCCGCCTGGCGCGACGCCTCCTCTGAAGCCCTCAACTCCTTCGGCGATGGCCGCCTCTACATCGAAAAATATCTCCATCGCCCCCGCCATATCGAAATTCAGATTTTCGCCGACCATCACGGAAACACCTTGTATCTCGGCGAGCGCGAATGCTCCGTCCAGCGGCGCCATCAGAAGGTAATCGAGGAAGCCCCTTCGCCCGTTGTTGACCCTGCTCTTCGCCAGGCCATGGGCGAGGCCGCCGTCCGCCTGGCCCGTGCCGGTGGCTATACCAACGCGGGCACGCTCGAATTTCTCGTGGACGTCCATCGCAATTTCTTTTTCCTCGAAATGAACACACGTCTCCAGGTCGAGCACCCCGTCACCGAAATGATCACCGGCCTCGACCTCGTCAAGCTTCAGCTTCGCGTCGCTGCCGGCGAGCCATTGCCTCTCGGCCAGCAGGACGTCGCGCTTCGTGGCCACGCCATCGAATGCCGCATCTATGCGGAAGACCCCGACAACAATTTCTTCCCCTCGCCCGGGAAAATTCTCTCGCGCCGCGTTCCCGCCGGCCCCGGCATCCGCCTGGACGACGGCGTCTATCCCGGATGGGTTGTTCCCACCGACTACGACCCCCTCCTCGGCAAACTCATCGCCTGGGGCACCGACCGCAACGAGGCTATCGCCCGTCTCCGCCGCGCTCTCGAGGAATATTCGGTCGGGGGAATCAAGACCAACGTCGGCCTCTTTCGCCGCATCCTCGCCGATCCGGATTACGTCCGCGGCGAGATCTACACGCGCTGGCTTGACGATTGGCTCGCCCGCAGCTCCCCATCCGCCGGGCCCTCTCAGCTCCCCGAATCCATCGAAACTGTGGCCGTCCTCGCTGCGGCGCTCTTCCATCTCTCCTCCAACGGCCTCGGCCAAGGTCCGTCTTCTGCGCCGGCCGCGCCGGGGGTCTCTGCGTCGCCGTGGAAGCGCGAAGCCCGTCGCGCTGCCGTCTGGCGCGATCCTCGAGAGTGATGCCGCGAATGAAGCTGAAGATCGAGCTCGCCGGCCGTCCCCGCACTTTGGAACTCGCGCGCGTTGGCTCGCGCCTTGCCGCCGCACTCGATGGGCGCGCGGTCGAGGCCGATGCCGTCGAAATCGGCCCCGGGATCTTCTCGATCCTCATTGCAGGTGCCTCGTTCGAAGCGCAAGTCGAACCCGCGGGCGACGGCCTCACCGTCGCCATCGCCGGCATTCGCATACCCGTCCGCGTCGTGGATCCCCGCCAGTGGAAGGGACGCCGCGGCGGTTCCGTCGAGGCCGAAGGCCGCCAGCAAATTGTCGCGCCCATGCCTGGCAAGGTTGTGCGCATTCTCGTCCAGCAAGGCGAAAAGGTGGACTCCGGCCAGGGAATTCTGGTCGTCGAGGCGATGAAAATGCAGAATGAAATCCGCTCGCCCAAGACGGGCGCCGTCGAGCGATTGCTGGTTACCGTGGGTCAGGCGGTGAATGCCGGTGAAGTGGTCGCCGTCGTCATGTAGCGCAGGGCGAGGCCCTGCGGTTCGTTCTCAATCATATCTCTCCTTTTACTTCTGTCCTGCAGGCTTCGCCGGCTCCGCCGGTACTCGTCCGGCCACTTCCAACACCTGCCGCGCGTAGTAATTCTCCACTCGCGCCTCTTCCCGCGCCACAGCAAGAAACGCCGCGCGCAGCAGCTGTTCCCGCCGGTTGCGCAGGTTCCCGCGGATCGCTTCCCGCACTTGCGGGTCGGCCAGCGATCGCTGTCCCGCGCCTTCGCGCGCGATGAGTTTCAGGATGTGATAGTTGCCGTCGCGCGTCTTCACCACCCGGCTCACTCCGCCGGGACGCAGCTCCAGCACTGCCCGGCTCAGTTCCGGCGTGTCCGTTTTCGGATCCCGCAGATTCGACTCCGGGATCCACCCCAGGTCCCCGCCCGTCGGTGCGTTTGCCGGGTCCTCCGAATAATCCATGGCTACCTGAGCGAAATCTGCTCCTCCGTCAATCGCCTTCAGCAGCGCCTCCGATTTTTTCTGCGCTTGCGCGTCGGTGGTCGCGTCGTCGTTCTTGCGGTTGCGGATTTGCCGGTCCTTCCTCGGCGTGATCAGGATCTGTGCCACCCGGTATTGCGGTTCCACCACGTTGAATTGCGAGAGGTTCGCGTTGTAGTAGTCGCCGATGTCCTGGTCCGTGATGGTAATCTTGCTCACCACTTCCCGGTTGATCAGCTTCTGGATCGAAATCTGCTGCCGCAGCACCCGCCTCTGGTCGTCCACGGTCAGCCCGCGGTCCTTCAGTTGTTTCTGGAACTCTTCCTCCGTGTAGGGGCTCTTCAGCTCGGTGAATTTGTCTTCCACTTCACCGTCGCTCGCCTCCAGCCCCAGCGTCCTTGCCCGCTCCAGCAGGATTTCGTTGTTCACCAGCTCATCGATGATGTTCAGCTTCAGCAGCGCCGCTTCTTCCGCCGAAGGCTCCTGCCCCTGCTGGGTCACCAATCCCCGGAAGTACTTCTCCACTTCCTCCCGCTTGATTTCGTGCCCGTTCACGCGCGCCCACACGTCCGCCGACGGCGTTTCTTGCCGGTGGCAGGAGGCCCACGCGGCCACCAGGACGGCCAGCACCACGCTCGCAAACAGGCGGCGGTTCACTGCTTCTCCGGATTTTCCTTCAGGTAGCTTTGCGGACCCTGCCAGATCGCAGGCAGGTCGTGCAGACCTTCACGCGGCGGCGCGCGCCCCCCACCACTGCGCGCACGCTCCTCAAATTCGCGTTCCACCGGCGCCGGCGCGCGTTGTTCGCATGGCTCACCACATTGCCGTAATTGGGGCCCTTTCCGCAGACTTCACACCGATGCGCCATCGCACACTCCTGTCTCTCGATGAATTCAGAAACGCACTATCCTAGCATCAAAACCGCCGCTCCCGAAAATCCCGGCGACTCTGCGCCGCGCACAACTTCCCTTCGCGCGCCATGCGCCTCGCCCCAATTCTCGCCGCTTACTTCTTTCCCGTTTTTTTCTCCTTGGGTGCCCCTTGGAACGCATCCATGGCCGTCGCATCATCCGGAAGGAAATAACCCACCGCGATCCCCATCGCCCCATCTCGCACTGCTTGGCCGGAGAAATTCATATACTCCGCTGCCACCTGCACCTTGTCCCCCGCAGCAAGGTGATAGCCCCCGCGCGACAGGAGCGTCACCACCGGCACCGAATCCAGCATCCCTTTCAAATCCACTTCCGCCGTCAGTTTCGCGATCTGTTGTTTCCTCGTCGCGTCCACTACTGTTACCGAGCGTCCGTAGTCGTGCAGATGCCCCCCGACGGCCAGCAGCAGCCCGGCCTCGGGCATCTCGAACTGTCCTACTCTCACCGACTCGCCGACTTTCAGGTCGTATCCCGATTCTCCGCACTCCATCACGTCGAACCATGCTGGATATACGCTCCGCAGCTTCGGGATTCCCGACTCCACCGCCGTCTCCGTCACGTAGTTCACCTCCAGCGCCAGATACGCTTTCGGATACGCGGTCCCCGTCGGGTTGTGGAACATCGTGCTGATCCGGATCCGGTCTCCGTGATGCACTTCGTACCCGAATCCCGGCAGCGGCGGCCACCGGGTCAACTCCGCGCCTGCCCCGAACACGTGCTCCTCTTTGTTCGGGCACAGGAAGTCCGTCCTCCCCGTGTTCCAGAAGGCGACGTGGTGCAGCAGCTTCGCCTCGATGTCATTCCCGTCCGCGTCGAGCAGGCTCGGCGAGTACGCCACCAGCCACCCGTCAAACGGAACCACCCAATAGAAGTCCGGCGCCTGCGGCATCGCATCATGAGAAGTATGTGCGGGCAGATCGTAGGGCCCCAGCCGGATTTCTACCGCGTCGCTGGCCACCGCGTGGACCTGCATCGTCACGTCTTTCTGCACTGCGCCCGCATCGTGGTGATGGTGCCCAAACTGTGCCCCTGCGGTCGTTGGAAGCGCCAGCGCCGCTGCAATCGCCCCCGTCCGCATCCAGTGTTTCATCCCGCCGCTCGTCTCCCGGCCCGCTCGGTCGGTCGTATTCTAGCCCACTTGGTGCGTCAGCACGCCCGCGCTTGCTCAGATGCGTCCGCCCCGATTCGCGATCAGCCGCATCGCCTCCCGGTTCACCCATTCCTTGCCCGCAAAGCGCTCGCCCCACGCGACCGGCGTCACGTCGTGGTATTCGTGCATCGCCTCATCTTCGACAAATCGCAGCCGCTTCCGCAGTGACGCCCTCACGTTGGGGTCCGCTCCGTGATCCAGCAGCATCCGCGCGAATTCGCCATCCCTCTGGCGTCCGCACCGGTAGGATTGAGACACCACGCACCCGAACAGCGCCGTGTGCCCGCCGAATCCCTCCGCATCCACTGCCGCACGCGCGTTTGCATCCGCCCCACGTTCGAGCGCCCACCGCGCCAGTTCGATTTCGTCGAAATCCACGCACAGGTGTAGCAGCGTACCGCCCGCGAGGGGAGTGCCGTGCAGCGCCAGCGAGTGGTCCGCGTCGCAGCCCACCTCCGGCGGATAAATCTCCTCGTGCGAAAACGTCCGGCGGAACAGTCCCGCATCGCGCCGCAGATGCTCCTCGAGCAAATTCATCCGCCCGCGATGCACTGCCATCGGCGCCGTATCCGGCAGGACGATTCCCTGCCTCACCGCAATCTCCAGGCATTCGTGCTTTCCTGTGGGATACCTGCTGTACGTCTGGAGGAGCATCCCAACCGGCGCGATTTCGCTCCCATCCCTGTCTGCGAGCCGCGCCTGGAGCCCCAGCAGATACTTGAGCCCGCTTGCCGAGAGTGTTTCACACGACCACATCACCGCCTCGGCGCTGGGCTGCGCGCCCTTCGCCCTGAGTTTCTCCGCCGTCTCGATCTTTCCCTGCAAGCACGCCCGGTCGAAGGCATGTTGCACGTCCTTTGCGCCCAGTTCGTGCAGCATTTTTATGATCGCGTCCTGCCCCACGTTTGCCGCGTACGACATGGGCGGACCCCAATTGCTTTCCGCTATTCCGCGAGCGTTCTCTTCGAGCAGCCGCGGCTCCTCTGTCACCAGCGCGCGCACCGCATCCACATCGCCGCGCCAGATCGCTTCCGTCATCCGGCATGCCGTCACCAGCCGCGGCCAGCTTGGTAAACCGTACGCGCGCGCCAGCGTGTGCCGCGCATCCGCCAGTTTTGCCTCCGCTGGCTTGATGGCTTTCGGATGATGTTCTCGCAGCTCCGTCACTGCATCGGCGTCTCCGCGTCGAATCGCCCGAAGCAGATCCTTCGCTTGATGCCTCAGTTGTTCCAGATTGGGTCGTACAGGGAAGTGGCGTTTGCTCATCACGGACCTCCTCTAGGTTCGTGCCCGAGGTCCGCTTGTCCGGGCAAAAAGGAGATTCGTGTCCTGCTTTGTCGCGTACTCTCGTTCAGGTGGACTCGGTCCTTCCCGCGGACGGGCGGCGCCCTGTACGCCTTCCGCCAGTATAGCCCACGGCTGGCTTACTCCCTCTCAAAATGCGAAGCTCTCTCCCCGAAAGGCGGTCACCCCATGCTCTTTCGCTCTCGCGCCGTCGCCGCAGCCCTCCTGATCTCTATCTGCGCCGTCTCCCTTGCCTATCCCCGCGAATCCGCGCTTTCGCTCAAGACTCGCGCCGTCGTCCTTATTGTTTCCGATGGCCTTCGTTGGCAGGAAGTCTTCACCGGCGCCGACCCGCTCCTGCTCGACTCCAGGCACGGCGGCGTTTGGGGCGACGCGGCAGCGTTGAAGAACGCCTATTGGCGCGATGATGTGGTCGAACGCCGCGCGGTCCTTCTCCCTTTTCTTTGGGGCGTGGTCGCAAAGCAGGGCATGCTCTTCGGCAATCGGACCAAAGGCAGCGACGTCCACGTCACTAACGGTCTCGCGTTCTCCTATCCCGGTTACAACGAAATGCTCACCGGCTCACCCGACCCTCGCATCAACTCCAACCACTTCGGCCCCAATCCCAATACATCCGTGTTCGAATGGCTCAACACGCTCCCGGAATTCCAGGGCCACGTGGCCGTTTTCGCCACCTGGGCCGTGTTCAAGGACATTTTCAACGAGCCTCGCAGCCATTTGGACGTGCACGCTGGCTGGGACCCGCCCTATACGGGCGTCGCGCTCGCTCCCCGCCAGGAGTTGCTCAATGACCTCTATCTCCATTCGACTCGCCTCGAAGACGACGACATCCCCAACTCGTTCCTCCAGCCTGCGCTGCTCGACTACGTTCGGTCGCAGAAGCCTCGCGCCCTTTTCGTTGGCTACGGTGAGACCGACAACTGGGCCCACGCCGGCCGCTACGATTTGGTGCTCCAGTGCGCCCACGAGTGGGACCATTTCGTCGCCGAGCTCTGGAACACCATGCAGCAGATTCCGGAGTACAAGGACCAGGTCACCTTCCTCATCACTGCCGACCATGGCCGCGGTTCCGGCCCCTCCCAATGGAAGGACCACGGCAGAAAGCAAAAGGGCTCCGAGAACATCTGGCTGGCGGTGATCGGCCCGGATACTCCCGCCTTGGGCGAGCAGACGAATGCCGCGCCTCTCACGCAATCTCAAATTGCTGCCACCGTCGCGGCATTCCTCGGCGAGGATTTCCGCCGTGCCTTTCCTCGCGCCGCCCCTGGCGTCGCTGCGCCAATTGCCGAGATTCTGCCGCGGCAGTGACCCGGACTCGTCCACAGCCCGGCGATCGATCCCTGTACCGACCGCGTATCGCGGCGCCGGCGGGAGGAACAGTCAGCTTGTTGGCTTTGTGGATGCTATGCCACTCCGGCCTGCTCTTTTTCAAAGAGGGCAATCCCGTTTAGAACGGTTTCCACTGCCCCGTCCAGGCCGATCGTCGAGTTAATCATCAGGTGGTATCGCTGCCGCTCCGGCCAGTCCACGTGGAAATACTGTTTGATGAACGCCGCCCGGTCGCTGTCCACCGTCTCGACAAGCTGCAGCGCTTCCTTCTCGCTTTTTCCCTCTGTTTCCAATCGCCGCACTTTTTCTTCAAAGGGCGCGTAAACGAACACGTGGAACGCCTCCGGTTCGTCCTTCAGGTAGTAGGCGCTTCCCCGCCCGACGATCACGCAGTGCCCGTCCTTCGCTGCGCTCTTCACCACGCTCTCCGCCACCTGCCGGATGCAATCCGTGTCCGCAATCTTCAGCCGGGGCGCGTTTAAACTGCCCTCGAAGCTGCCCCGCAGGAAGGCCCGCAAGAGGCGGTAGTACAGCGGGTCTTTCTTCTCCTCGTGCTCCTCCACTACGCGGCAGTCGCACTCCAGACGCGCCGCGATTTCGTTGGTTAGCAACTGGTCCCACAGCTTCCATCCCAGCCGTTCCGCCAGTCGCCGGGCAATCTCCACCCCCCCGCTCCCATACTCTCGCTCGACAGTGACCACTCGAATCATCGTTCGCCGTCCGCGCCGCTTACTCCATTGCCACGCGGCCTCCGCCCAGCTCGTTCTTTTTCAGGAGGAACGATACCAGAAACATCAGCCCCGCTACTATCGCCAGCACTTGAAACGTATCGATGTACGCCAGCGTCGTCGCCTGTTGGATCACGCTTTGATACAGCAGCCCGTAGGCGTGTCTCGCCGCGTCCACTGCACTAAACCCGGCGCCTCCCCCTCCGGTCGCAACGTGCGCTGCAATCCCTCCGAATCCACGCTCCCAGGGCACTTGTCCGAGCCCCGCCCGCTGGGTCAGGAATACCTGGTGCACCTGCGCCCGCCGTGCGACGAGCGTCGTCACCAGCGACGTACCCACGCTGCTTCCAATATTCCGCATGAAATTCACCAGCCCGGCCACGCTGTTGCTCTTTTCCGCCGGCATCCCGATGTAAGACGTCAGGTTGATCGGCACGAAAAGGAATCCCAGCCCGAATACCTG
>JASHSV010000165.1 GCA_030038535.1 Candidatus Acidiferrales bacterium | reverse complement strand
AACGCTCCGCTGGTATGGGCGCTGATTCAGGCGTTTGGCGGGCCGGTGACGGGGACGAGCGCGAATCTATCGGGTCAGCCATCGAGCACGAATGCCGAACTGCTTTCAGCGCAACTGGGTGACCGGCTGCCGTTGATTCTGGACGGGGGCGAGACGGGGGCGGTGCTGGCCTCGACCATCGTGGATTTGCGCGATAGCGGCTGGCGGATTATCCGCGAAGGACGCGTTTCCGAGGCCGAGATTCGCGTTGTGATTGAAGGCGGCGCCGCGGCGCCCGGGAAACACTCCGCAGCAAACTAATCAGGGCTCCGGGACGTCCTCACCTGCAGAGTTTACCGAGGACGGCAGATTTTCGCGCGCCTGTAGCCCGGGGCAGATTCGAGGGCCGGCCGTGAAAGGTCTCGTAGGCGAGCAGCGCAAACGCGAAAGCCTCCTTCGCATCTTCAGGCACTCCAAACTGACCGGACGAAAAAATATTTACGCCAGTGAAGCCGGCCCGCAGGCGCTCCATCAGCAGCGGATTGTGAGCCCCGCCGCCTGAGATGATCAGATCGTCCACCGGCATACACGGGGCCACCCATTTTCGGACGGCTTTGGCGATGGTGACGGCAGTGAGCACGGTTACGGTGTAGAGCACGTCTTCGATACTGACGGTGCTGCGTTTGGTCCAGCGAAGGGCGCGATCGGCGAATTCGTCGCCGAACTGCTCACGGCCGGCTGATTTTGGCGGGTTCTTTCTGAAAAAGGGGTCTGCCAGAAGTTCGGACAGAAGAGCCGGGACCATTCGGCCGCGCCGGGCCATGCGCGCGCCGCGGTCGTAACGCATCCGGCCGCTCGTGACGCGAGCCGCGAGAGCGTCAATCACCATGTTGCCGGGGCCGGTATCGAAGGCGAACACTTCGTCTGCGCGGGCACCCGGCGGAATGGCGGTGAGATTCGCAATGCCGCCGATATTGAGCGCCACGCGGCCGCGGCGCGGATGACGATAGAGCAGGTAATCCACGAAAGGGACGAGGGGCGCGCCCTGACCGTCGGCGGCGAGATCGGCGGGACGAAAATCACCCACAGTGGGAATGCCCGTGCGAGCGGCGATCACGGCGGGCTCGCTAATCTGCAGGGTGGCCGCGATGGCGCGCGCGCCGAGATAGGGCGCGGGCTGGCCCTGATGAAAAATGGTCTGCCCGTGAGAGCCGATCAGGCGAACGCTACGAGGCGGAACGCGAAATTTTCCGCATGCGTCGAGCGCGGCCTTCGCGAACAGCTCGCCGACCAGGACGTTCAACCTGGCGATGTCGCCGGAGGATGCGGACGCTCCCGAGGCAATGCGCAGAATCTCCTGACGCACCCGCGGCGGGTAGGGGAAGCAAGCGAATCCTTCCAGCCGTGCGCGCAGGCCAGGCGGGCGGCCGCCCACACGGACGAGCGCGACATCGATCCCGTCTGCGGAGGTGCCGGACATCATTCCCAGGACGCGCATGGCGGGGCCGGCAGACGGGCCGCGGTGCCGAGGGCTCATTCGGTGACCTGCTGCTTCAATTTGGCCAGCAGGTTCATGGCGCTGAGCGGGCTCATGTGATCGAGGTCAGCCTGGCGAAGCGCATCGAGCACCTCGCGATCGATGGCGGTGAACATGGGCGGCTGCGGGGCGGGCGTTGCGCCGGTTCCGTTTCCGCCGGCAGCTCCGGGCGATAGCTCGGCAGTGAGCTTGTGCTCTTTCACTTCGTGCTTGGAGAGGATTTCACGCGCGCGTTCGATGACCGCGGGAGGCAGGCCGGCCAGGCGCGCGACTTCGATGCCGTAACTCTTGTCGGCGCTGCCGGGCTCGACGCGGCGGAGAAAGACAATTTCGTGTCCCGATTCACGAACCGAGACGTGAACGTTTTTGACCCCGGGGAGCAGGCCGCCGAGCTCCGTCAATTCGTGGTAGTGGGTGGCGAACAGGGTGCGGGCGCGAGTGCGGGCATGGAGATGCTCGACAACGGCCCAGGCGAGCGAGAGCCCGTCGAAGGTGGCAGTGCCGCGGCCCACCTCGTCGAGCAGGACGAGGCTGCGGGGCGTGGCAAGATTGAGGATCGCGGCCACTTCACTCATCTCCACGAGAAAGGTGGAACGGCCGCGGGCGAGATTGTCGGAGGCGCCGATGCGCGTGAAGATGCGGTCCACGATGGGCAGGCGGGCCTGCTGCGCAGGAAGGAACGAGCCCATCTGAGCCATAACGACGAGCAGGGCGGTCTGGCGCAGATAGGTGGATTTTCCGCCCATGTTCGGACCGGTAATCAGCAGGATGAGCTGCGAGGTCGAGTCGAGATAGAGATCATTGGGAATGAAACGTTCGCCACGCTCTTCGAGTAGCCGTTCGATGACGGGATGCCGAGCGGCCGCGAGGAGCAGTTGCTCGGCGGTCTCCGCGCCTTCTTCCGGAAATTCGGGGCGGGTGTAATTGCGCTCCGCGGCAGAATGGGCGAAGGCGGCGAGCACATCGAGTTGCGAGAGGGCCGACGCAGTTTGGCGCAGCCGCTGGGCCTGAGCGCCGATCTGGCCGCGCGCTTCGCGGAACAGGCGCTCCTCAATTTCCAGGATGCGCTCGTCGGCTTCGAGAACCTTGCGCTCGTACTCCTTCAGCTCCGGAGTTGTAAAACGCTCGGCATTCACGAGCGTTTGCTTGCGTTCAAAGTCGGCGGGGACGAGATGCTGGTTGGCCTTGGAGACCTCGATATAGAAGCCGAACACCTGGTTGTAACGAACTTTGAGAGAGGCGATGCCGGTACGCTTCCGTTCGCGGTCCTCCATGGCGGCGATTGTTTGGCGGCCTTTTGTGCCCAGGTTGCGGAGCTCGTCCAATTCCGCGTTGTAGCCGGAGCGGATTACACCGGGAACGGCGGGCCCGTAGCTTTTGATCGCGGGCGGATCCTCGGCGATGGCATGGGCCACCAGTTCGCGCACGTCGGCCAGCTCATCGAGCTGGGCGTGGAGAGCGCGCAGGCGCGGGGCCGAGCAACCGGTGAGGAATCCGCGCAGAAGAGGAATGTGCTCGAGTGAGTTGCGGAGGGCCAGCAAGTCGCGCGGCGTTGCGGCGGCCAGCGCGACGCGGCTGGTGAGGCGCTCCAGGTCCTGGACGCCGGCGAGATCCTTGCGGATTTCCTCGCGAATCACGGTTTTCGATTTCAATTCCGCAACGGCGTCGAGGCGCGATTCGATTTCCCGGCGGTCCACGGAGGGACGCAAAATCCAGTTCCGGAGGAGGCGAGCGCCCAGAGGCGTGGCGGTTTCGTCGAGCGCCGAATAGAGGGTGGGTGCGCCGCGCTCTGAGGATTCGCCGGCGGCGGGGGTAACCAGCTCGAGGTTGCGCGCAGAAACGCTGTCGAGCACCAACGCTTCCGGCTCGTCGTAGAAAGCCACGCGATCCAGGTGGGCCAGCGTGCGGCCGCCCTTGCCGCTCGTTTCGCGAAGGTAATGCAGCACGGCGCCCGCAGCAGCCGTGGCATAGGGGTGTCCAGCGAGGCCGAAGCCTTCCAGCGTCGCGACAGAAAAATGCTCGCCGAGGACGCGCCCGGCGTAGTCTTCGCGAAAAATCCAGTCGTCGAGGCGCGTCTCCACGGCTCCGGTTTCGCGCAGAGCGGAGTCGAAGGTGTGCGCTTCAGCGAAGAGGCCGGCGGGGCGGGGCAGCAAGATTTCGCGCGGGCGAAGCACGGCCAGTTCATCGAGCAGCGCTCCATGGGCCGTTTCGCCCCGCCATTCGGTGGCGCGGAATTCACCGGTGGAAACGTCCACGTACGCCAATCCGGCGGCCGATTCCGCCCGCTCCCAGGCGACTGCGGCCAGGAAATTATTTTCTTTGGGTTCGAGGAGAGCGCCTTCCGTAGCGGTTCCGGGCGTGATGACCTGCACGACCTCGCGCCGGACAAGCGTCCGTCCCTTGAGCTTGGCGGGGTCTTCCATCTGCTCGCAGACGGCCACGCGATGTCCGGCGCGCAGCAAGCGGGTGATGTAATTTTCGGCGGAGTGATAGGGAACGCCGCACATGGGCACGGGCTTTCCCGATTCCTTGTGGCGGGCCGTGAGCGTGATTTGCAAGACGCGCGAAGCCACAACCGCGTCCTGATAGAACAGCTCGTAGAAGTCGCCGAGGCGGAACAGGACGAGCGTTTCCGGGTATTGCCGCTTGACCGCGTTGTACTGCCGCATGAGCGGAGTGTTGTTTTCGCTCACGCTCGTCTCCCGCAGCACCGGCCGGAGCTTTCCGCGTCGATCATTGGGGCGCATTATGTCGGCGAGGCGAGCGGTTTTGCAAGCCGCGCGGCGGAAGCAAGACCGCCAGACGCTGCTGACGGCCCGTGTCACGCGGTCCGATTTCGGAAACGCGTTCTATACTGTGGGTCATGCCGCCGCATCCGGCAAACGAGATTGAAATCAAACTGCCGGTGGCGAATGCCGCAATTGTGCGACGCCGGCTCCGGACGCTGGGCGCGCACGCGGGCGCGCGGCTGCATGAAGCGAATCTACTGTTCGATACGGCGGACGGAATTCTGCGCAGGAGCGAGATGCTGATGCGTGTGCGCGTGGAGCGGGGGGCGCGGCACGTCCGTCCGTCGCGGACGCGCGAGGAACGCATCGCTCAGCTCGATGCCTGGATGTTTCCCGGAGGGAAGGCGCAGGGCGCGATAGTCACTTTCAAAGGGCCGGCTGCGGGTGATGCGCATTCCGGACCGGCCGGCCAACGCGCCGCCCCGCCCAGGCCCGCAAGCTACAAGATTCGGCGCGAAATCGAGTTTGTGGCTTCCGATGCTGCGCATTTCCGCGAAATCCTGGCGGCGCTGGGATTCCGGCCGTCGTTCTATTACGAAAAGATTCGCACCACGTATCGCGCGCGGCGGTTCGGGCATCTGCTCCTCTCGCTCGACGAAACGCCGGCGGGCATCTTCCTGGAACTCGAAGGATTGCCGGCCTCGATCGACCGCGCCCGCGAAGCCCTCGGCTATCGCGCCGAAGACGCAATTCTGCTGAGCTACGGTACACTCTACGAGGCCTACCGCCGGGCCGCCGGACTGCCCATGACCGACATGCTCTTCGTGCGGGACGCGTAACGGCAGCGGATTGCCTCCGACCCAGGGGGCGAAGCCGTATCTCGGTGCTCCTTACGCCACTGCCTGCGAATCCTTCGATTGCCGCTGGGATGGGCCTAACCTAGCCTCCTCGTAAGTCCCATGGACACCATCGAGAGCCTCTGGACCTGGGAAGTGACGCATCTCACGTTCCTCACGGTTGTCTTCTTCGGCTGCCTGCTGGTGCTCTACCTGCTGGATTTCTACCGTCCCCCTGGAGCAAAACGCCAGTTTCGCGGTCTGCTCGGCGCGGCGCCGTTTGAGTTCGAAGCCGAATCGCTGGGCGGCAACCCCTACGTGCAGCTCGCATGGGCCAGCTTGCTGGGGCTCTATCTCGAACTGCTGATGATCCGGCTGGTATCCTCGGAGATCCGTATTTTCGCCTATCTGAAAAATTTCGTCCTAATCGCTTGCTTTCTGGGATTCGGACTCGGCTGCTACCTGTGCCGTCGCCGGGTGAATCTCGTCGCCTTTCTGCTTCCGCTGCTCGCGGTTACGAGTCTGGCTTGCGCTCCGTGGCCTAAGGTTCGCGAAATGGTATTGAATCTGCAGGGTTTCATCGGCAAGCTTTCGGAGGTCGAGACGTGGGGCCTTCCATCACTCCCGCACAGTGCGGACGCGTGGGCGGGCGTGCTGATCACCGTCGCCCTAGCGCTTCCGCTCTTCGCCTTAGTGGCTTTGACCTTCGTGCCTATCGGGCAGGTGGTGGGCGGCTGCCTGGAGCGTGGATGCCGCGGAATCCCGGGCTACACGGTGAACATTCTGGCGAGCCTTGCGGGGATTCTGCTCTTTACGCTGCTGGCTTTTCTCTCGCAACCGCCAGCAGTGTGGTTTGCCGGCGCCGGCATTCTGCTCCTGGCGCTCGTCTGGCGGATTCCGCGACTCGTTTGGACGGCTCTGGCGGCCATTGCAGTTGTTGTCTGGCTGGCCGTGCAGGCCGGTAGCGGAACCCCTTTCACTTACTATTGGTCGCCCTATCAGAAACTGGGCATCCGCTCGGTGGGACAGAATGGGGAAATCTATTCCTACGAGCTAAAGACCAACGACAGCTGGTACCAGCAGATGCTGAACCTTTCGGACGAGTTCGTGCGCAGCCACCCCGACGTGTTCGCGCACAACCCCCCGGAATGGAACCCCTACAACTTGCCCTATCACTTCTATCCGAATCCCCCGAGCGTTCTGGTTCTCGGCGCGGGAACCGGTAACGACGTCGCTGCCGCTTTGCGCAACGGCGCGGGCGATGTGGACGCGGTCGAAATCGACCCCTTAATCCTCAAACTCGGCCGCGAACTGCACTTCGAGCATCCCTATAGCTCGCCGCGCGTCCACGCGGTGGTAGATGACGCACGGAGCTACCTACAAACTTCGCACAAACAGTACGACTTCATTCTCTTCTCGCTTCTGGATTCACAGACCACCAATCCTTTCTATTCCAACATCCGGATCGACAATTATGTGTACACGGTCGAGGCCATGCAGGCAGTTCGCGGGCTGCTGAAGCCCGATGGCCTGCTGCTCGTCAAGTACTGGGTCGAGACGCCATGGATTGGCGGACGTCTACTCGAGCTTCTGAACTCCACCTTTGACCAGCCCCCCGTGCAATTGGCCGCGCTCAACACGCGTTACGGGACGCCGGGCCACTTTTTCATTTGCGGATCCTCGGCGCGCATAGCCGCCGCGATGCGGGATCCGGCCCTAACTGCCTATGTGAGCACACACGTGTCCTCGCCTTTGTCCGCTGCCCGCATTACTACCGACGACTGGCCGTATTTCTACCAGCGGGAACCTGGCATACCTACGATCATCGTGCTGATCTCCGCGGCGCTACTGCCGATTTGCTGGTATCTGCTGCGCTCCACCGGAACGGCTGGACGGGGAATCGAATGGCACTTCTTTTTCCTGGGGGCCGGCTTCCTGCTTCTGGAAACCCAGATTATCAGCAAAATGGCCCTCGTATTTGGCACCACCTGGGTGGTCAACTCGGTGGTGATTGCGGCACTGCTGCTGCTGGTCGTGGGCTCAAACCTCTTCGTCCAGTGGCGCCCGCGGGTTGCCGTCGCCGCGCCCTATGTGGGCATCTTCGTCTCCCTCGCAATCGCTTATTTCACTCCCCTCCGCTTTCTGCTGTTTTCTTCCGTTGCGCTAAAGGTGGTCGTCGCTTCGCTGGTGCTCTGCCTTCCGGTATTCTTTGCCGGAATCGTATTCATCCGCAGCTTTGCCAAGGCTGGTTTCCGGGGAGAGGCGCTAGGGTCCAACTTGTTTGGGGCCCTGGTTGGCGGTTTGCTGGAATCCACGTCCTACTGGTTTGGCCTGCGGTTCCTGCTGATCCTGGCTGCAGGGCTCTATCTGGCCTCTTGGATGGCCCTGGTTCGCTCGCGCGAGCCGGTCGCGGCACATCCGCTGTAGCGCTTCCGCCCGGTCTTTCGGCCTGATCCGAAGTATTTTCAGTCGAAAGTCACTCTTTTCTTGACAAACCGTTACAGTGCTTTTAGACAGTGAAGGGAACCACTGATTCGGCGATGACGCATTCCACCAACTGCGACGCGTGCGACATCCCCGCTCCGGGTAGTTCGGGAGCCGGTGCGAGCAGCACAGAAGACCACCCGCCGAGTAGCGGGCCCTTCGGCGCAGCCGGTCGAAACTGGCGGGAGTGGCCCGGCATGGGTGCCAGCAGCCCGGGATAGCATGTTCGTCCTCGGCAGGCAGCCGGCCCGTGGCCAGGGAATGCATCCCGCCACGGGCTTTCTGTTTCTGGATGGCACACCGAATGCGCGTGGTGAGCACGGAAGCCGCGCGAGTTGAAGAAAGGAGGCTCCATGCTTCACGCCACGGAGCTGTTGGGTGCAAACGTGAACGATGCCCAGGGAAACTTCGTGGGGCGCGTGCGCGAACTCTTTATCGTGCCCGCCGACCATCCTGGTAGGGTGTCGCGCATTCTCTTGGGCCGGGGCCGGTACCAGCCCCTGGTGGCCAGGTATGACCAGCTTGCCGCCGCCGAACCCGGCAAACTCACTTTGACCGTGGGCGAACAGGCCCTGGAGCCCTTCCAGGCCAACGAAGCCTGGCTGGCTGTGGGTAAAGACCTGCTCGACCAGCAAATCATCGACGTGAACGGCCGCAAAGTCGTGCGCGTCAATGACGTGAATTTTGACGACCGGCGCACGAACGGGAACGTGGAGCTGCGGGTGTTCCAGGTGGATGCCGGGGTCCAGGGCGCTGCGCGCCGGCTGCTCCACGGACTTCTCTCTCCGGCCGCTATCCGCCGGCTCCAGCAGAGCCTTCCCTCCACACTGCTGCCCTGGGACTTTATCAATCTGATTGAGCCGGACCGTCTGCGCCGGGTAAAGCTCCGCATCGGCAGCGACAAGTTGAACCTAATTCACCCGGCGGAGCTTGCCGACATTGTCGAGGAACTCTCTCCGAACGAGCGGAATTCCATCATCGAATCGCTGGACGAACAGACGGCCGCCGAAACACTGGCCGAGCTGGATGACCGTCTTCAACCTCAGGTGGTGGAGACCCTCGGCCGCGAAAAGGTGGGCGACATCCTCGAGGAAATGGACCCGGACGAAGCTGCGGACTTGCTTGCCGAGCTGCCACCGGAGACATCCCAGGAGCTGCTCGAGGAGCTGCCTCGCGACGACGCTCAGGAAGTGAAACGGCTGCTCCAATACGAGGAGCGCTCGGCTGGAGGGATGATGACAACGGAATTCGTTCTGGTGGGCGAGGACGCCCAGCGGGACGAGGTGGTGGGCTGGATTCGCGGTCTGGACCTGAATGCCGACCAGCTCGACACCATTCTGCTGATCAACAAGCAAGCGGTGCTGGCAGGCGCTGTGACCATCGGCCGGTTGCTCATGGCGGATTCGGGTGTCCAGCTCTCCACACTGCGCATGGATCCGCTGGTGTTCATCGGCCCGGATGCGAAGGACAAGGAAGTGTTCGAGATGTTCGACAAGTACAATCTGCGCTCCCTGGCGGTGGTGGACGCAAATCAGCGACCCCTGGGAGTGATCACAGTGGACGACGTAGTGAAGCACTTGCGCGAGAAGGGATAGCAAACCGGCGAGCGGACAGAGATGGCCGAAGAGTCCAAGAACGAGGGAACTCCCGTCTGGCCGCGCCGCATGGCGCGCTGGCGGGCTCAACGCCGGCATTTGTGGCGGCGGTTCGCGCTGTTTCTGGCGGTGGTAGGTCCGGGTGTGATCACATCAAATGTGGACAATGACGCTGGCGGAATCACCACGTATTCCGTCTCGGGCGCGCAATACGGCTACGCGCTGCTCTGGTCGCTGATCCCGATGACCATCGCTCTGTACGTGAGCGAGGAAATGTGCGCGCGCATGGGCGTGGTGACGGGGAAAGGGCTTTCCGACCTGATTCGCGAGGAATTCGGCTTTCGCACCACGTTTTTTCTGATGGTTGTGGGCTTCCTGGTGGACCTGGGCAACGTGACCGCGGAATTTGCAGGCGTGGCCGCCTCAATGCAGATCTTCGGCGTCTCCAAGTATTTCGCCGTGCCCGTCGCGGCGCTGGTGGTGTGGATTCTGGTGCTTCGCGGGACCTACCGGCAGGTAGAAGCCATTTTCCTGGTGGCTTGTACTTTCTACCTCTCTTATTTCTTCAGCGCCATCCTGGCGCATCCGGTGTGGACGGAAGCGATTAAAGCCACGCTGGTGCCGCACTTCAGCCTCCAGCCGGAATACCTGCTCACGCTCACGGCGCTGGTGGGCACCACGATCGCGCCCTGGCAATTCTTTTATTTGCAGGCGGGATTCGTGGAGAAGAAGGTGGGCCCGAAGCAATACGCGCAGGCGCGGCTGGACGTGCTATTCGGGAGCATCAGCTGCATGGCGATCGTGTTCTTCATCATCGTCTGCTGCGGCGCGACTCTGTATGTCTCCGGCCACAGGAATATTGCCGACGCGGCCGAGGCGGCACAGGCGCTTGCTCCGCTGGCCGGCCCGTGGGCCAAGGCACTGTTCGCCTTCGGCCTTCTGAACGCTTCGCTCTTCGCTGCGAGCATCCTGCCGCTTTCGACGGCGCATGTGGTGTGCGAAGGACTGGGGTTCGAGGCCGGTCTGGACCGCAAGTTCCGCGAGGCTCCCGTGTTTTACTGGCTCTACACCGCGCTCGTTGTGATCGGCGGCGGGATAATCTTGATTCCCGGGGCGCCGCTGCTGAAAATTCTGATCCTTTCGCAGGTGGGCAACGGCGTCTGGCTGCCCATCGTGCTGATTTTCATGATCCTGCTCTCGAACCGGCACGACCTGATGGGAGACCGGAAGAACGGGCCATTTTTCAACGCTGTCGCCTGGATTTCCAGCATCATCATGATCGGCCTCACACTGATTTTGATCTACGCAGCTATCGTGAATCCCAGCTCGATAGGCATGTAAGGACGGCCGCGGGAGCAATCCTCTAAGGTAACGCTGGAGGTGCGCGCGAGCTGCGGCCTAATAACCCGGGCGCCCGAGAAGAAACTGGACCAAAGACTTCCACCGGCTGGGACGTGAGGACTGGGGAAGGGAATCAGCGGGCCCGGATGGAAGCTCGGCGTTTACGTGTCCCTCCATTCCCACAGCGCCCCAGAACCTTGCGCTTGCGGCAAGGAACTGCACGGCCAGCCCGCGAACTGCACCTTCCTGCGTGGTTCGCAGGCTGAGGATCTGGACCATAACGGTTTGCCGGGAAAGCAGGTTGGTGAGAGCGGCTTCCTTGCCGAAGGGCGGCTGATCGGAGATTTCCAACAGGCCGCCATGATCGCTGCCTTCGACGGCGCGACCTTCGACCGTGATGGGAAGGCCATCGAGGCCTACCCATTTAAGGGAGATGGGAACCAGGAGGGGGAAGCGTTTGCTTCGGCGCCGCTCCTCAGGCCGCAAATCCTGCTTTGACACGGAATCCGGGGAGTCCATAGCCCCGCCACCCCACAAGACGTGCAGTAGATTCTACCATTCCACGGCGAACCGGGCATGCAGCCCGCACCGAAACTTCCTGCAGTTCCGCTCACATTGCGCCCGCCCAACCGGCTGTGTTACTTTCCCTTGAAGCCTCCCCACGGCCGGGAAAAGTGAAAACGTCCGAGTTAGTTCCGTCACTCTCGAAATCCGAGCTGGCGCTCTTCGAGCGATTGGATCCCAAGCGTCTTCCGCGGCACGTGGCCGTGATCATGGACGGAAACGGGCGCTGGGCCCAGCGCCGCCATCTGCCGCGCGTGGAGGGCCATCGCCGCGGAGTTGCCGCGGCCCGCGAGACGATTGAAACCTGCGCCCGGCTGGGGATCGGAGCGCTCACGCTCTACGCCTTCTCGGCGGAAAACTGGCGGCGTCCGAAGGCGGAAGTCGATTTCCTGATGCGGCTGCTGCGTGAATATTTGCGCAGAGAACTTCCGGTGATCCATAAGAACAATATCCGGCTGAGTGTAATCGGCCGGGCCGAGGAACTACCCCGGGCGGTGCGCGAGGATATCGAGCGCGGGATGAAGCTGACGGCCGCGAATTCGGGGATGCGGCTGGTGGTGGCGCTGAATTACGGCGCGCGCACGGAACTGGTGGACGCGTTCAATGCCGTACTGGAGGAGACACGCGCCGGGGCCAGCAACGGAGAACTGGCCGGGCTGCGCGTGACCGAGCAAATGATCTCCGACCATCTCTACACCGCGGGGCTACCCGATCCGGATCTTCTAATCCGCACCAGCGGCGAGCAGCGCGTGAGCAATTTTCTGCTCTGGCAAATCGCGTACGCGGAGATCCACGTGACCGACGTCCTGTGGCCCGATTTCAACCGCGCCCGCCTCCTGGAAGCCCTCCTGGATTTTCAGGGACGCGAACGGCGCTACGGCGGCATAGAGCCCGCATCGTCGAATTGAACCCCTCGCGCATGCCCAACCGAGCCCCGATGCGCGCGCCCGGCTGCAACTGCCCGCGGGGGCGCGGTATATGACCGGCACTCGAGTCTTGACGGCAGCCGTGCTGATCCCCGCAGTGGTCGCGGCGGTTCTGTGGGTTGACACGTGGGCACTCGCGGCGCTGGTGGCGGCCGCGATTCTGTTATGCCTGCACGAGTTCTTCCGGCTGAGCGCCGCCGCCGGTACGGCCGGAGACGCGCGCTGGACAACCGTATGCGCGCTGCTGCTGGTGGGCCTGCGATGGATGGTTTCGCAGTACCCGGGAGTGTGGATGCGCAGCGATTTCGGACTGCTGTACGCTCCGGATCGCACGCCCTTGCCGCCGGAATTGGCTCTTTTCGTTTTTGTGCTTGGCGCCGCCGCGCTCGCCGTAACCGGCAGCGGCTCATGGAAGAATTCCATCGCCCGGTTGGGTGTGGACTGCGCAGCGCTTCTGCTGGTTGCTTTCCCGCTGAGCTTGCTGGTCCCGCTGCACGCCGCGCACGGACTCGGCCGACGCATGGTGCTGTTCCTTCTGGTGCTGCTCTGGGTGGGGGATTCGCTTGCCTATTTTGCGGGGAGGGCCATTGGCCGCCACAAAATGGCCGCGGAACTCAGCCCCGGGAAAACGTGGGAAGGCGCATTCGCCAATTTGGCCGGATCGGTGGCGGTGGGTTTTGCCGCAGCCCGCTGGATCGCACTGCCGCCCGTCCATCTGTGTGTCATGGCCGGGCTCGCCAACCTGGCGGGCCAGCTCGGCGACCTGACCGAATCGGCGTACAAGCGGGCAGCAGGCGCCAAGGATTCCGGCTCGCTTCTGCCTGGACATGGCGGAATGCTCGACCGCGTCGATTCGCTGATTTTTGCCGCCCCCGTGGTCTGGTACTATTTTCGTATGCTCCTCCCGGCGGTGAATTAGCGACTGATGGGGCGCCTGAATCACCCGTCATGAAGCAGATATCCATTCTCGGCTCGACCGGTTCGATCGGCCGCCAGTGCCTGGATGTGGTCAGCCGGCATGCGGACCGGTTCCGCATCGTGGCGCTCGCCGCGGGCTCGAGCATCGAGACGCTGGCCCAGCAGGTGCGCGCCTTCCGTCCGGAGCTGGTTTCGGTGGGCGACGAGTCTCGCGCACGCGAACTGAAAGCGCGGCTCGGCTCCTCGAACGGCCGCGGCCCGGAGATTCACACGGGCGCAGCCGGCCTTGAAGCGGTGGCCACGCATCCGGCCGCCGATATGGTTCTTTCGGCCGCAGTGGGTGTGGTGGGACTCCCGGCCACCTATGCCGCGATCCGGCGCGGCAAATCCGTTGCGCTCGCCAACAAGGAGGTTCTCGTGGCGGCGGGCGAAGTGGTGATGGCGGCCGCGCGAAAAGCCGGGGTCGCGCTGCTGCCCGTGGATAGCGAGCACAATGCGATCCACCAATGCCTCCGTGCCGGCGGGCCGAAAGAAGTTCGTCGCCTGGTGCTTACGGCGTCTGGCGGCCCGTTCCGGACGACGCCGGCGGCGAAGCTCGCGCGCGTGACGCCCAAACAGGCCCTGGCCCACCCGAACTGGCGCATGGGGCAGCGCATTACAATCGATTCCGCGACGCTGATGAATAAAGGTTTCGAGGTGATCGAGGCCCATTGGCTGTTCGACATGCCGCTGGAGCGCATCGACGTGGTGATTCATCCACAGTCCATCATCCATTCGATGGTCGAATACGTTGACGGCTCGGTGCTGGCGCAACTTGGGCCGGCCGACATGCGTCTTCCTATTCAGTACGCGCTGACCTGGCCGGAACGGGTGCCTTCGGCGGGTTTCTCGCTCGATTGGTCGCGCATCAAACAGCTCGAGTTTGCCGCGCCGTCGCCGAAGAAATTTCCGTGCCTCGAGCTGGCCCGGGAGGCCATCCGACGCGGAGGCGCGGCGCCTTGCGCGGTGAATGCGGCCGACGAAACCGCGGTCGCGGCGTTTCTGGGAGGTCAGGTGCCGTTCCCAGCCATCGCACGCATCGTGGAGCGGGTGCTCGAGCAGACGCCCACGGGCGCGCTCGGTTCGATTGATGATGTGCTGGCCGCAGACCGGCAAGCGCGGCGCGCGGCGGCAGAATTTGTTTCCAAGGAACGCTCGGGCTGCAAAAGGAGAGGGAAGTAGAGGATGCTCGAAACGCTTCTCGATAGCCGGCCCGCATTGGTACTGCTTTCGTTCCCCGGCACGCTCCGTCTCATCGTTACCGTAGCACTTGGCCTGACGCTCATCATCCTGGCACACGAATGGGGGCATTACATCGTGGCCCGGCTGGCGCGGGTGCGCGTGGAAGTGTTTTCGATCCTCGGATTCGGCCCGCGCCTGTTCGGCTGGCGCAAGGGAGATACGGACTTCCGGTTCAGCCTGGTTCCCCTGGGCGCCTACGTGAAAATGGCAGGAGAATCGATGGAGGGCGAGGTTGCGGGCGCCCCGGATGAGTTTCTCTCCAAGGCGCGCTGGCAGCGCGCGTTGATCCTCGCGGCCGGGCCGGCGATGAACGTGGTGAGCGCGGCAGTATTGCTCTTTTTCATTTTTGCGATCTATGGGGTGCCCGAGCCGACCTTCCTTAGCAAGCCTCCTGTCCTCGCGGGTGTGCTGAAGAATTCGCCCGCCGCGAAAGCCGGGCTGACCGCCGGCGACAAGCTGGTGAGTGTGAACGGGGCGGCAGTGGCCACTTGGGAGGATGTGGCCCGCGCGTTTGATTGGAGGCAGGCCAACCCGCAGGCAGAGATCCGGTATGACCGGTCCGGTCAGGTGCTGAACGCCGCAGTTTCGGGCGGCCCGTCGATCACCAAGCTAGCGCAACTCGTGGGCTATCCCGAGGAGCCGGTGCAGATCGTGGGCATCGTGCCTGGAGCGCCCGCCGACCGCGCGGGATTGAAGATCGACGACGTGATCAAGAGCGCTGACGGACAGCCGGTGATCAGCGTGGATCAATTTGTCGAGAAAATCGAGGGATCCGCGGGCCGCTCGGTCAGCCTCCTGGTATTGCGGGACGACCGGCTCCTGACGCTAGCTGTGCAGCCCGCCGAAGAGGCGCTCCCGGACGGGCGCAAGGTGGGACGCATCGGCATCCAGCCAGGAGCCGCGGAATCACATTACCGCCGCATGTCTCCTACACAAGCGGCCTCGCTCGCGGTTTCGGATCTCGCGGGCCTGACCGCGCAAATTTGTGGCACGGTGTGGCAGCTCGTCGTTGGGCGCGCTTCGATTCAGGATCTTCAGGGGCCTGTGGGGATCGCGCGAATTTCGGGGCAAGCGGCACAGCGGGGAGTGCCGGAGTTCCTCTTTGTGCTGGCGCTGATCAGTCTAAACCTCGCGATCGTCAACCTCCTTCCGATTCCCATGATGGACGGCGGCCAGTTGCTGCTGCTGGGACTGGAAGGGGCGCGGAGGCGCGACTTCAGCGGGTCGTTCCGCGAGCACTTTCTGCAAGTGGGGATTGCCTTCCTGCTACTCCTGATTGTGCTGGTTATGTACAATGACATCAGGAAGCTGATACCAGCCAAATGGCTGGGATAGGCGAAGACTATGGAATCCGCATCCGTCGCTAACCGTTTTTCCAGCGGTGAGCGCATCAACGCCGGCGCACGGCCCGGACGCTTGGAAGCCGAACTGGGCAGCCGCGGGCGCCGGCTGACGCGCCAGCGGCGCCTAATCGTCCGGGTAATGGACACGGCGCAGCGCCATTTGGACATCGACGAGATTTATGAGCGGGCGCGAAAGCTCGACCACCGTATCCACCGCGTGACGGTTTACCGCACGGTGGATCTGCTGAAGCGCATGGGCCTGATTGACGAGCTGGACCTGCTGCACCTGCGCGGCGACCGGCATTACTACGAAACCCACGCGCCGCGCGAGCACATCCACATCGCGTGCCTGCGCTGCGGAAAGGTGCGGGAATTCGAATCCACGCTCTACGACGAGATGAAGCGGCAGATCGAGCAGCAGCTCGATATGAAGATCACCATGAGCCGCACGGAAGTCGGCGGCTACTGCCGCTCGTGTCTGCCAGCGGCGAAACGCGCGCCGGCGTCGTGAGTTCCAGGGCCGTCCCTCAGTTCCGCGAGTAAGGCGCGAATTTGGTGCAGGTCTTTGCCGATTTGCGCCTTCAATTCGTCCGCCGACGTGAATTTCTGTTCGCCGCGCACCCACTTCCAGAATCTCACCTCGATCCTTTCTGGGGGCACGCCGCCCGGAAAATCCAGGAGGTTCGTCTCCACCGTCACGCCAGCGCCATCGAAGGTCGGCCTGATGCCGACATTTGAGGCCGAGGGGTGCCAGGAATGGCCGAGCAGTGTTTCCGTGGCATAGACGCCTCGGGCCGGGAGCACTTCCTGTTCCGGCTCGAGGTTCAGCGTGGGAACCACTTCGCGCGCTCCGCGACCTGCTCCGGCGACTACCCGTCCGGTGAGCGAATACGGACGCCCCAACAGGCGGGTGGCCTCGTCCATACGTCCTTCCGTTACGGCGCGCCTTACACTCGTACTGGAGACGATCTCGCCACCCACCGCGACCGGCGGCATGACTTCGACCCCATAGCCAAACTGGCCGGCGAGCCGCTCCAGGAGCGCCACGTCTCCCGCGTGCCGGTGGCCGAACCGGAAATTCCCGCCCACGAAAATGTGCACCGCCGAGAGCGTGCCCGCAAGGATCCGCTCCACGAATTCCTCAGCGGTCACTTGTGCCAGTTCTTTCGTAAAGGGGAGAATGAGCACGGCGCCCAGGCCGAGCTGCTCCATCCATTCCAGGCGTTGCTCGAGTGTGGAGAGCAGCGGGGGCGCATGCTGAGGCCGCAGAATTTTGAGGGGGTGCGGATCGAACGTTACGGCCGTGCCCAGCACGCCCGACTCGCGCGAGTATTCGATCACGCGGCGAAGAATGGCCTGGTGGCCCGCGTGCACCCCGTCGAAGTTTCCAATGGCGAGCGCCGTCCGCAGGCCGCTCAGCGTGGACTCGCAGGACCATGCGTCGATCCCGTGTACAATCCGCAGGCTCATCGCAGGGCCACCTCAAAGCTCAGGCCGTCGTATCCCAGGCGAACGTTCTCCGGAAGCCGCGCGTTGGTCGCCTCGTGAGGCAGATCGTGGCAGATGTGCGTGAACCAGGCCCTGCGCGGCGCAACCGCGCGCACGATTTCCAGCGAATTGGCCACCGTGGAATGCATTGGGTGCGGCTTATCCCGCAGCGCGCTCAGAATCAGGTCATCGAGGCCGCGCAGCAGCTCCAACGACGCCGGGGGAATCTCGGAAAAGTCGGTGACGTACGCAGCACGGCCGAAGCGGAATCCCAGCACCTCGGTGTTCCCGTGCCGGGCGGGAACGGGCTGGAAGTTGACGCCCGCAGCCTCGAAGGGTCCGTTGATTTCACGGAGATCCACGGCGGGAACGGTGCTGAGCGTCGGCGCCTCATCGAAAATATAGGCAAAGGTGCGCCGCAGGATTTGTAACGTCGACGCGTTCGCGAAAACGGGCACGTGCTGCCTCTGCTGCAGATTGAAAGGGCGGATGTCGTCCAACCCCAGGATGTGATCTGCGTGGCCATGTGTGAAGAGCACTGCGTCCAGCCGGCGCATCCCGGCGCGCAGTGCCTGCTGGCGGAAATCCGGCGAGGTGTCAATCAGGACGTTTCGCCCGTCCGCGCTCAACAGGATCGAAGGGCGGGTGCGGTTGTCGCGGGGATCGTCCGACCGGCAGACTTGGCACTGGCAGCCGAGCGATGGCACGCCCATCGAAGTGCCGGAGCCCAGCATGGTCAGCCGCACTGACACTACCCGCCCGCTTTCTGAATGGGAATGCATCGAATCCTGCCGGCAGCGTCCTGAATTTACGTGGCGACTATCCGCAGCAGGCCGGTTACCGCCGCGATGCTGCCTTACGTCCGGCGACTTGCTCGGCGGCCGCTGTGGTTGCCGCTTTGCTCATTTCCAAATAGCTGAATTTCAGAGAGCCCAGCATGTCCGCGAGCATTTGGTCTTCTTCCGGCGCCAGGTTGCCGCGTGTCTTTTCGCGGAGCGCATCGAGCATGTCAATCACTTCGCGCGCGCCCTCGATGTCGACCATCGTTTGCCCCGTGGCCGGGTCCTGAATCCCTGTCAGCAGCATGGCCGCCTGGTTCGCCAGGCTCCTCACCAGCAAATCGAAATAGGGCGACCGCAGCGGAGCGGGCTTCTCCGCAGGCGGTGCTGCGGCTGGCTCAGGCGCTTTGCCCGCAGGCACGGGCGCAGCGGAGCCGGCAGCGCTCCCTGCGACTGTCTTCCCCGCTCCCGCCTTGGGCGCTTCCTTTTCCTTTTGCGCTTGCTCCTGGGCCTCCGGACGCAGCTCCCCGCTCTCGGTAAACAGCCGCCGGTCAATCACACGGAAGCTCTCGTCGTTCTTGTCGTGAGCCACTGCGCGTCCTCTGTTTCTGGCGTGAAAAACTGCTGATAGAAGAGTCTATCATCGCCGTTCGTCCGGCGGCAACGTCACCCGCGCGACAGGCCGATGGAACATGGGGCATCCCAACCACGTATAAGCTTTCAGGGGGGCGCCCGTGAACACGCTCATCCAGGATTTGCGGCACGCGCTTCGCATGCTGTGGAAGCAGCCGGGGTTTACGGCGGTCGTGGTCCTGACGCTCGGCCTCGGCATCGGCGCGAACACCGCGCTGTTCAGCATCGTCAACTGGCTGCTGCTGCGGCCGCTGCCGCTGGCCAATCCCACACGAATAACCTTCCTCACGGTCCAGCAGAAGGGCCACTACAGAAACGGATTCTCCTATCCCGAGTATCAGGATATCCGGCAGCAAGCGGCGTCGGTGTTCTCAGGCGTTGCCGGGTTCGATTTCGCGCAGGGGGGACTCACGGCGGGCAACAAGACCCAGCCGATCGTGCTGTCGTACGTGACGAGCGATTTTTTTACGACCTGCGGCATCCAGCCGGCCGCGGGGCGCCTGCTGCTGCCCACCGAAGGCAACGTCGCGGGGGCCGATCCTGTGATTGTGCTGAGCTACGACTACTGGAGCGCGCGGTTTGGCCGCGATCCCGGAATGGTCGGCGCGAAAGTCGCAGTGAACGGACAGCCGATCACCGTCGTTGGAATTGCTCCGCAAGGCTTTCACGGGCCGGAGCAGTTTCTGGATATCCAGGGCTACCTGCCGTTTGGGATGAAGACACTCGAAGCGGGCATGGCTGCCGATTTTCTCTCGAACCGCTCGCTGCGCGGCCAGATTCTGATTGCCAGGTTGAAAGAGGGCACATCGCTCGGGCAGGCGCGAGCCGTCGTGGCGGGTGTGGGCGACCGGCTGTCGAAAGCGTATCCCGACTTGGACGAGGGAATGATGCTGCACGTCTGGCCGCTCACGCCGGCTGGGCTGAGCGCGAATCCCGCCAACAATCCCCTCGGCATGATTGGCGGGCTCTTCATGGCGCTGGCACTGCTCGTTCTGCTGCTGGCCTGCCTCAACGTCGCGAACATGTTGCTTGTCCGCGCCGCGGTGCGCCGCCGCGAGATGGCCGTCCGCGCCGCGCTAGGTGCCGCACGCGGTCGCTTGATGCGTCAAGTGCTCGCGGAGAGCATCCTGCTGGCGCTATTTGGCTGCTTGGCTGGGGGCGTATTCGGAATTGCCGTCAGTCGCGCCATGCAGGCGATCGATCTGCACACGAGCTTCCCCTTCTCGCTCGACTTTCATTCCGACTGGCGCGTGTTTGCGTACACATTCGGAATCGCGGCGTTCACCGGCCTGCTGGCGGGCCTCGTGCCCGCGGTGCGCGGCTCGCGGATCAATCTCGCCGACGCGCTCCACGACTCGGGCCGCGGTTCGACCGGCGGCAAGCAGCGCCTGCGCACGGCTCTTGTGGTGGTGCAGGTGGCCGGCTCGCTGGCACTGCTGGTGGTTGCCGGGCTGCTCACGCGCAGCCTCGGCGGAATGCAGGCTGCGGACCTCGGATTCCATCCCGAGAAACTGCTGATCATGAACCTGGATCCGCATGAGATCGGATACAACGAGGCGCAGGGCCGCGAGTTTTACACCCAGATGCTCGCCCACATTCGCGCCCTTCCCGGCGTGACCAACGCTGCCGTCGCGGCCACGATTCCGACGGGCGAGATCCAGGAAGGTGGCTCGATTGTGATCGAGGGGCGCCCGGTGGAGCAGGGAACTTCTGGCCCATCCGCCGACTACAATTTTGTCTCTACGGGCTACCTCCAAACGATGGGGATCCCTCTGCTGCGCGGCCGCGACCTTGCCGAGACCGATTCCGAATCGAGCCAGTATGTGGCCTTGATCAATGAAGAAATGGCCGTCCGGTACTGGCCCAAAGAGGATCCGATCGGACGACACTTCTCGCTCCACGATGACCAAAAGCACCCAATCGAAATCGTCGGCGTTGTGAAGAACTCAAAAACCGGCGACCTGATGGGCGACCTTACGCCGTTTTTTTTCGCGCCCCTGACGCAGCATTACCGTTCGCTCACATTTCTGCACGTCCAGACGGCCGGTGCGCCGGAAGCTGCCGCGGGAACCGTGCTCAAAAACATCGAGGCGGTTGCACCGGCCGCTCCCGTTTACGGGGTGCGCACCATGGTGGACTCGCTGAAAGGCATCAATGGGCTGCTGCTGTTCCAGGCCGGAGCGATCATTGCCGGCGCGCTGGGAGCCATCGGGCTTGTGCTCGCGACGATCGGCGTGTACGGAGTGGTGTCCTATGCAGCGGAGCAACGCACACGCGAAATGGGCATCCGCGCCGCGCTCGGCGCCCGTCCTCGCGACATTTTTCTGCTTGTCGGGCGCGATGGCAGCTTCATCCTGGGCGCGGGTGTTGCGCTCGGTCTGCTCCTGGCGCTTGGTTTGGGCACTGTGATGAAAGGGCTCCTCGTCGGCGTGGGGCCCACGGACCCGCTCACCTACGTGGTTGTGTCGCTGGGGCTCGCCGCGGTCGGCTCGGCAGCGAGCTATTTGCCTGCGCGCCGCGCAGCCAGAGTTGATCCGATGGTGGCGCTGCGGCAGGATTAGCCTGATGGCGTGCGGCTTCAGCGCACTGCGCTATCAGCGCGCCAGCACCTCTTCGAAGAACGCCAGCGCCCGGGGATCATTCGTCTGCCCGAGCCAGAAGAACGCCTGCTTTTTGACTTCGCGGTTTCTGTTCGTCTTGGCCACTTGAATCAGCAGCGGCACACCCTCGTCTCTGGGCACCTGCATCAGCGCGAAGACCGCCGATT
>JASHSV010000164.1 GCA_030038535.1 Candidatus Acidiferrales bacterium | reverse complement strand
AGTCCTCGCCCACCGTGTTATCGACAATCGCCCAGCCCTGCAGCAGCGGCTTTGCCGTTTCCTTCGAGGGCATCACGATCCTGTACGTCGTCTTCCACAGCGGCACTTCGCTGATGTAGCTCACGTACACCTGCCGTTCGCCCGCGCCCGTGGAAGAGACGGTCATGCGCCGCAGGTCCTGCGAGCGCGTGGACGCGATCAAATCCAGGTAGCGGCCCACTTCCTGGTTCAGGTCGCGTTCGGCCAGCCGCACGCTCGTCGCTCCGCCCAGCTCCGCCGAGCGCACCTCGCCTGAATCCGTAATGAGCGAAATTTCATCGTAGGGCGCCATGATGCCTTCCTTTGTGGCCCGCGATTTATGTTCGACGGAGAGCAGCCGGCCCGTGATGCTGCCGCTGCCCGAGCGCACTTCAAGCCGCGCTCCGCGCAGCGCCGTCAGGAACTGGTTCACCGTCGTCTGCTCGCCCAGCGGCAGCCGCAGCGCTCCCAGCCGTTTGGCCAGCGGCGCCTCCGAGTTGTAATTCACCGCCGTAATGCGCCCGCCGCCCAGATCGAGCACGGTCAGCGAGCCGAGCACGTCGTTCAGTTGCCCACTGGTGAAGTCGATGTTCAGCGTCTGATTGCCGCGCACGCGGCCCAAATGCTCAAAGTAACCGACGCCGTTCTTGTAGAGCACCACGCGCCGCACGGGCAGTTTCGCTCCCGCGGTTTCGGTCCCGGCGCCGGCTTCGGTTTCACGCGCGACTGGCGCAGGAGCAGCCGGTGGCTTGGCCGCAGGTTTTTCCTGAGAAGCCGCGGCGACCGAGAGAAAAACGAAAATCAAAGCAGAGAGAAAGGATCGAAGCATGGGGCGCCTCCGCTGGGCTGAAGGTACACTAGCTTAGACACCCAACAAACAATTTTGGGGGTCTGAGCAGTCCTTCCGGAGGCGATTCGATGCCGCGCTATCTCACCTTTCACACCCTGGCATGCCTCACCCGGCAGGGCGCTGCACAATTGGTGGAGCGTTTCCGCCAGGCGCCGGGAATCCGTGTGTGCCGCGTCCAGGTGAATCTGCAAGACGGCAAAATGCTCGTGGAATGGCAGGCGCCCGAGCGTGATTCCCTGGAGCGCTGGCTCGACGCTGAAAAGATGCACCGCGACTGGCTTCTGCGTGTGGAATACGAGGCGGGCGAAGGCCTTCTTGAGCCTGCCACATAGCACAGGCCCGCCGCAGGAAGGCTTTCAGCCTGTGCCGCGTAACGCCTCCTCGTCCCTGTCCCGTGGAACCTCTCCCCCCTTCTGCGCATCTCACTCGAATCACCAAAACGGGCATGCGACCCGTGTCCCCATTTCACGGGACCGGGCGCAGAGCCGCAAAGGAGCCAGGAAATGAGCGATTACGCAGACCCCGATATACTCGTCTCCACAGCCTGGGTGGCCGAGCACAGCCGCGATGCCGGTATTCGCGTGGTCGAGGTGGACGTGGACACCTCCTCGTACGCGCAGGGGCACGTGGACGGCTCAATCGGCTGGAACTGGCAGACGGAATTGCAGCATGCCGTGCGCCGCGACATTCTCGATCCGCTTGGTTTTGCCGAACTCATGCGCCGATCCGGCATCACTCCCGATACCACCGTGGTGCTCTACGGTGACAACAACAATTGGTTTGCCTGCTGGGCGCTCTGGCTGCTTAGCTTTTACGGCCACGCGAAGCTGCGCCTGATGAATGGCGGGCGCAAAAAGTGGATTGAGGAGAAGCGGCCGCTCTCCACCGCCACGGTCGCCGCGACGCCTTCCCATTACCCCGTGCCCGCTCCGAATCTCGACCTGCGCGCGCGCCGCGACCACATCTTTGCCGTGCTCGAGGGCCAGCGCAGCGCGCATCTCGTTGACGTGCGTTCGCCCGATGAGTTTACCGGCAAGGTCATCGCCCCTCCGGGCATGACGGAAACGGCTCAGCGCGGCGGACACATTCCCGGCGCGGCGAGTATCCCTTGGGCGCAGGCCGTCCTGGAAGACGGCACGTTCAAGACCGCTGACGCGCTCCGCCAGCTCTACGCCGGCAAGGGCGTCACGGGGGACAAGGAAGTGATCGCCTACTGCCGCATCGGCGAGCGCAGCGCGCACACCTGGTTTGTCCTGCGCTATCTGCTGGGCTACGGCCGCGTGCGCAATTACGACGGCTCCTGGACCGAGTGGGGCAACATCGTGGGCGCGCCCATCGAGCGCGAACTCGCCGCCACCGCCGTTGGATAACTATTGCTTCGGTTCCGCTCCGGGCATCACGTTCTTCAGCGGCTCGGAACGCTGGCGCTCCAGCTCCGGATGCGGCATCGGCTTGCGCGGCAGCATCTGGTCGCGCATGGCCGTGTTGTACACGAAGATCGCTTCCACAAACGCCGCCTGGGCCAGGTCCGCCGCTTGGAGCCGCTCGTAGGTGTCCATGTTCGAGTGGTGTGTGCGCGAATCGTAATCCAGATCGTCCTGGATGAACTGGAAACCGGGAATTCCCACCGCGTCAAAGCTCAGGTGATCGGTCCCTCCCGTATTCCGCAGCGTGAGCGCGGTCGCGCCCACGTCTTTGAGCGGCGCCATCCACTGCGCGAAGATCGGCCCGATGCCGGCATTGCCTTGCAGATAGACGCCGCGAATTTTTCCGCTCCCGTTGTCGACGTTGAAGTAGGCGGAGATTTTCTGTTGTTCGGGTTTCACCTCAATCGGGCCGCTCACCCGCCGTTGCCGCTCGAGCATCTGCATCTGGTCCGGCTCGGTCGATCGCGGGATGTGCCCGAAGTGCTGATCCACGTATCCGTACGACCCCAGCAGGCCCTCCTCTTCTCCCGTCCATAATCCGATGCGTATGGTGCGCCGCGGCTGGACGTGCAGCGCGTTCAGCACGCGCATCACTTCGAGCGCCACCAGGGTTCCCGCGCCGTTGTCCGTCGCCCCGGTGCCGGAGGCCCACGAATCCAGATGCCCGCCCAGCATCACTACTTCATCCTTCAGCTTTGGATCCGTGCCCGGAATTTCCGCTATGGTATCGAACCCATGTTCATGCTCGCCGCCGAACTTCGTGTCGATGTCCATTTCGAGCGTCACTGGCACGCTGGCTTTCAGCAGCCGGTACACGCGGCCGTAGCCTTCGATCGCCACCACGGCGAGCGGCAGAGGGTTGGCCAGGTCGCGCTGGAAGGCACGCCTCGCCAGCGCGGATCCGTTGTCGTCGAAGATCGTTCCTCCCGAGCCCCCGCTGTTCTCGCCGTCGCGGCTGGGCACGAGCACGGCCGCGGCGCCTTCTTCTGCCAGGAACTTCCCCAGCTTCTCGCGCAATTCCGCCCGCCGCTGAAATCCCTGTGGATTGGGCGGCTCTTGCTGCACGCGAACCGGAAATTCTTCGAGCTTTTTCAGCCCATCGTCGTCGAGGCGCACAAACAGCGGCTTTTCGACCGGCTTCACTTCCCGCATGTCGCCCCACAGCACGATTTTTCCCGTAAGCTTGCCTTTGTACTTCTCAAAATCCTTCTCTTCCTTGATGTCCGCCCAGATGGCCGCCCCGCTCACCGCCCCTTTCGTCGCGGGCGACCAGGGCGCAGCCTGCGCGATGAACACGGCTTTGTCCGGCGAAGTCATCCGCACCCACGTGTTCTCCTGCTCCCAGGCCATTCCGAACTCGCCCCAATCCTCCAGATGCGCGTTCGCACATCCCATCGCCGCGAGCTGCTCGCGCGTCCATTCGTTCGCGCGCTTCAGGTTCGGCGATCCCGTCAGCCGCGGGCCGATTCCATCCACCAGTGCCGAGGCATATTCCATGATGTGCGAATGCGTCAGCGCTTCCGTCCGGATTTCCTCGTAGGCGCGGTAGTCGAGGGTCTCTTTCTCCGGTTGTGGCAGCTCATACGATGGTTTTTCCGGTTCCTTCGCGGGTGCTTTCTTGTCTTTTTGCGCCGCGATCAGGGGAAGCGAAAGCATGGCAAGCAGTGCGACGAAGGTCGTGCAGCTTCGTTTCGGTATCATGAAAGATCCCTTTGCAATGAATTCATCCGCCGGAGCATAGCACAGGTCACAGACAGCCCGGTTCGCGCATCCAATTGTGGCCGGTTGCGGCGCGCAGCGCGCCACCGGCGAGAACGAGGTGACCCATGACTTACGGCGGAAAAGAGCTGGCCAGCGCCTTTCGAAACGTGCGGAAGAATACGATTCAGGTGGCGGAAGACATTCCCGAATCAAGATACGATTTTGTGACCGCGCCCGATGTGCGTTCGGTTGGGCAGATGTTGGCGCACATCGCCGTCTCCACGCGCATCTGGATCGAGCTGAACAGGCTAAATCTCACCACGCTGGTTGGCTTCGATTTCTACAACTTTGTCCAGCCGTTCCGGGCAGAGGAGTCCAGGCGCCGCTCGAAAGCCGAGCTGATCGAGCTGCTGCGCACGGAAGGCGATGAATTCGCGTCCTGGCTCGAGACGCTCACGCCCGAATTCCTCGCGCAAACGATTACGGAGCCCGACGGCAAGACCGCAAAATCGCGCTTGGAACGGATTCTCGGCGCCAAGGAACACGAGATGCATCACCGCGCCCAACTCATGCTCATCGAGCGGGTGCTCGGCATCGTGCCCCACCTCACCCGCCAGTCCAACGAACGCGTGGCGCAGACGCGCGCCGCCGCGGCACAAACTGCTTCCTCCAGCGGCGCGCGGTGAGTTCTCTCCAGAGCGTTTATCTTCCGATGGGCGAACGCGGGTAGCTGACCACGCCGATCGTAGCGGCCACCCACCGGAGAAGGCCGAATACGACTCCCAGCAATACGCGAATCACCGGCGGTTGGTCCGAGCTCTCCCGGGGCGGCCCAAAAATCCTGCGCGCAACCTCGAACAATATCGAGCACAAAATCCATTCCCACCACGTGATGGCTAGGGACGAATGCAGATACCTGACCACGCCGGCGATCCCGGCCACACCAGAGAGAAGGGCGATTACGACGCACGGCACGATGCGAATGAGCGGTGCTTGGAAGGGTTTCTTGCCGGGCGGCGGCCAAAGGAATCTGGCGGCAACACCGAACAGGAGCGAGCACAAAATCCACTCCCACCAGGTGAGTGATGAGGCGTCCACGACAGGGCAAACCTCGCCCGGAGCCTGTTGTCCGGCGGGGTCGGTCTAGTCTAGCTGCAGCCCGAAGTCTCGCCGCAGTTGCCGCATTTGTAGCAACTGCCGTTGCGCGTCATCAGGCTTCCGCAGTTTGAGCAGGTCGGCGCGTCTTCTGCCGTGGGTGCAGCACCCGGAGCGGGGAGGTTTTCAGTAAGCGTTCCTGCGGCTGCGTGCGCCGCGCCGTTTTCCTCGACCGGCGGTGCCGACGTCAAGTAATCGCGAGAGATGAATTTTCCGCCCAGCCATCGCCCGATGTAATCCAGCACCGACTTGGCGAAGCGGATATCCGGATTCGGCGTGTAGCCGGAGGGATCGAACCGCGTGTTGATGAACTTGTCCACTAGCGACTTGAGCGGCACGCCGTACTGCAATCCAATCGAGACCGCCATGGCGAACCCGTCCATAAAGCCCGAGAGCGTCGAGCCTTCCTTCGACATTTTGATAAAAATTTCGCCGGGCGCGCCGTCCTCGTACATGCCCACGGTGATGTAGCCTTCGTGGTTGGCGATGGAGAATTTGTGCGTTACGGAGTTGCGCGTTTCCGGCAGCTTGCGCCGGCGCGTGCCGGGGAACATCTCCTGCTGCCCCGCCGCCGCGCCGCCCGCGCCCTGGGCCGGAGCGGCCTTTTCTTCCTTCTTGCCCTGGCTGGCGGAGAGCGGCTGGCTGCGCTTGGAGTTGTCGCGGTAGATGGCCACAGCCTTCAGCCCCTGTTTCCACGATTCCACGTACGCGTTCATGATGTCGTCGACCGTCGAGCTTTCCGGCATGTTGATGGTCTTGCTGATCGCGCCGGAGAGGAACGGCTGCGCCGCGGCCATCATGCGCACGTGGCCCGTCCAGGAAATCGACCGCGAGCCCGCGGCCGGCGCGAGCGAACAATCGAAAATCGGCAGGTGCTCGGTCTTTAGCCCCGGCGCCCCTTCGATCGTGCCGGTGCGGTCGATAAAGTCCACGATCGCCGATGCTTGCTCAGTCGTGTAGCCCAGCCCCGCCAGCGCCAGCGGCACTGTGTTGTTCACGATCTTGATCATGCCGCCGCCCACCAGCTTCTTGTACTTCACGAGCGCCAGGTCCGGCTCGATCCCCGTCGTGTCGCAATCCATCATGAAGCCGATAGTGCCCGTCGGCGCGAGCACCGAAACCTGCGAATTGCGGTAGCCGGTCTTCGTGCCTTCCGCCAGCGCCTTCTCCCACGCTTCCTGTGCCGCGCGCAGCAGCGTGCCCTGCACGTTTTCCGCCTTGATCGGCCGCAGCGAGTCGCGGTGCATGCGGATCACTTCCAGCATGGGCTCGCGGTTCACTTCAAAACCGGAGAACGCGCCCAGCCGCTCCGCGATGCGCGCCGATTGCAGGTAGGCCTGCCCGGTCATCAGCCCGGTGATGGCGCCGCACATGTCGCGTCCGGCGTCGGAGTCATACGGCAGCGCGAGCGACATGAGCAGCGCGCCCAGATTTGCGTAGCCCAGGCCCAGCGGGCGGAAATCGTGCGAATTCTGCGCGATTTTCGGCGTCGGGTAGCTGGCGTTGTCCACCAGGATCTCCTGCGCCGTGATCGTGATATCCACGGCGTGGCGGAATGCCTCGACCTCGAACTGCCCGTTGCGTCCCAGGAACTTCATCAGGTTCAGCGAAGCCAGATTGCACGCCGTGTCGTCCAGGAACATGTATTCCGAGCAGGGGTTCGACGCGTTGATGCGCGCCGTGTTCTTCGAGGTGTGCCAGCGGTTCACCGTGGAATCGAACTGCATGCCCGGGTCGCCGCAGTGCCAGGTGGAATCGGCGATTTGGCGGAGCAGTTCGCGCGCGGAATATTTCTGCGTCGGCTTGCCGTCGGTCACGTTGTGCGTCCACCAGTCGCGGTCGTCCTCCACGGCGCGCATGAAGTCGTCGGTCACGCGCACCGAGTGGTTCGCGTTCTGGTAGAAAACGGAGCTGTAGGCCTCGCCGTCGATCCCGGAGTCGTAGCCCTGCTCGATCAGCGTGTGCGCCTTCTGCTCCTCTTTCATCTTGCAGTTGATGAACTCGATGATGTCCGGGTGATCCGCGTTCAGGATCACCATCTTGGCCGCACGCCGCGTCTTTCCGCCGCTCTTGATCACGCCCGCAAACGCGTCGAACCCGCGCATGAAGCTCACCGGCCCGGAAGCGATTCCGCCGCCGGAGAGGCCTTCCTGGCTGGAGCGCAGTGTCGAAAAATTCGTGCCCGTCCCGGAGCCCCACTTGAACAGCATCCCCTCGGTCTTGGCCAGATTCATGATCGAGTCCATCGAATCCGTCACCGAGTTGATGAAGCAGGCTGAGCACTGCGGCTTGGCCTGCACGCCCACGTTGAACCACACGGGCGAATTGAAGCTCATCTTCTGCTCGACCAGCAGGTGCGTCAGCTCGTCGCGGAAAGCGTCGCGCGATTCCGGTCCGGAAAAGTAGCCGCCCTGTTCGCCCCAGTGCACGATCGTTTCCGCCACGCGGCTGATTAAATGGCGCACCGACGATTCGCGGTCGCTCGTATCCGGCTTGCCGTGAAAATATTTCGAGGCCACGATGTTTGTGGCCGTCTGCGACCAGGATTTCGGCACTTCCACGTTGTCCTGGCGGAAGATTACCTGGCCCTTCTCGTTCCCGATTTGGGCCGTGCGGCGTTCCCATTCCACCGCGTCAAACGGCGCGGTCTTCCCGTCCGTAAACTTCCGGCAGAACTCCAGTCCCGTCTTCCGTTGTAGTTGTGTACCCACGCCTGTGTGTCCGTTCAATACCGCTTTTCCCCCCATGACCGCCTCCGCTCCCGTATCTTGATCTCGCCGGTCCGCGCACCGGCCCGGAGAGGCTCCGCGGCAGGGGGAAACCTCTCCAGTATACCGCTTGTAAAACTCGCGAGTTCCAGCCTCTTCCGGTGAGAGTAACTCCCGACCACCCGCGGGAGTTTCGCATCGTGTCAGCTAGAATCTGCCTTCGCTGCCCGGGAACGCCCGAAGAGGACTGCCCTAAAAGGGAAAGCGTACCCTTCGGAGCGCCGCGCTCGAAAAACGAGGCGACACTCACCCACGGCCGCTTCAACTAGTTAGGACTGGCCTCCGGCGGGAAGCATTCGAAACCGTTTCGGTCGGCTGGCCCTGCCCGATGCGGTTTCGCTCCCCCGTGCTGGGGCGGGAGTATGCTCCGCACGGTGGGGCGTGTCAAGAGGTGAGATACAAAATAATGGGGCTCTGTGTCTGAAGCGTCTAGATATAGTGGCTCCTTTCCCAAATCGGCCCGGAATCTTCGCCGGAGGCCTCCTCTTCGTCGTAGAATAAAACCTAGTTTTCTGGTCGGTATCGTGCCTATGTTTTTCCACCAACGCGCTCGCGTGGCCCTGTCGTTCGTGCTTTGCGTGCTGGTTTCGTGCGCATGGAGCGGCGCAAGCGCCCAGACTTCCGTGCCTGTCGCCGGTTGCGTTTCCGGGCCCGCGCCCATCTCGTCTGCGCAGTCGGGCCTCCGCGGCATTACCAACTTCGGTCAGGTGACGCCCACGCTCTATCGCGGCGGCCAGCCGACTTCGGAGGGCTACCGCGAGCTGAAGCAGATGGGCATCGACACGGTGGTCAGCTTCCGGCATGAAAAAGGGGAAAACACGCTCGAGCGCCGCGCCGTCGAGGGTTTGGGAATGCGCTTCATCAGCCTGCCGTGGCATGCCTGGGACCAGCCCGGCGATTACGAAGTAAGCCAGTTTTTCACGCTGCTTGGTTCCAATCCGCGCAGCAAAGTGTACGTTCATTGCCAGCAGGGACGCGACCGCACCGGCACCATGGTGGCGCTTTACCGCGTGGCAGTCGATCACTGGTGCCCGGCAAACGCCGTGGCAGAGATGAAGGCCTACCACTATCATCACTTTTTCTTCCCGCAGCTCGAAACCTACGTCGAGAATTTCCCCAGGCGGGTGGCCGGCGATCAAAGTCTGGCCGCGGCCATTTCCTCAACGCAGCGGTAGCACGGGCGCGGCTCGGTGGCCGCGAACTCTGATCCCCTTATTCGTAACGGAGGGCCACGACCGGATCGAGCCGCGCTGCCTTGAGCGCGGGCCATACTCCAAAGACCAGCCCGATCCCCACCGAAACGCCAAATCCCACAAATACCGCCCACACGGGCACCATCGCGCTCCAGTCCAGCGCCTTGGCTAGCCCCAGCGTTAGTCCCCATCCCAGCAAAATCCCCAAGATGCCGCCAATGCCGGTGAGGGTCATGGCTTCGAAGAGAAACTGCCAAGTGATGTCGCCGCGGCGGGCACCGATAGCCTTGCGCACGCCGATCTCGCGGGTGCGCTCGGTGACGCTGACGAGCATGATGTTCATGACGCCGACGCCGCCGATGAGGAGGCCGATGGAGCTGAGCACCAGCGTGGCCAGCGCCACCGCGCCGACGATAGCGTAGAAGGTCTGGATCATTTGCTGCGACGTCTCGATGACGAAATCATCCGGGGCGGCGTAAGGGACCCTTCGCACTCGGCGCAGAATTGCTCGCGCTTCATCTGCTGCCGCGTCCAATCGGCCCGGGTAAGCTTCAAAGCGGTAGCCGTAATATGTCGAGGCTGGATTGGGATAAAACTTCCGGAATGTGTAGTAGGGAACGATCACTCGCCGGTCTTCGTTGCTCCCCCCGAAGCCGCCCTTGGGCATCTCAAACACCCCGATCACCTCAAACTGATGGCCGTCCGCGTTCACCAGCTTTCCCATGGGATCCACATTGGGGAACAGCGCCTTGGCCACGCTCTCGCCGAGGACCACCACGTCCCGCTTGTGCTCATTGTCGCCGTCGGAGATGAACCGGCCTTCCTTCAGATTGGCGTTGGAATAGACGTCCGCAAACGCGGGAAACGTGCCACGGAAATCGTTCGAGGTGAGCGTAACCTGTTGATCGTTGTAACGCACGGTGCCCGTGAAGTTTTGAGGGAAGAGCGAGATGGCCACGGCCTTGATATCCGGAGCTCCCTCGAGAAGCGCCTGGCCTTCTTCGAGCGTCAACTCTTTGCGCTTGCGTTCCTCCTCTGTCAATCGCCCAAAATGGACCTGCCCCAGCTTGGAAACGAATGCGGTATCCGCACCAAATCCCGTTATGGTTTCCGTTACTGTGCTGTCGTAGCCCGAGAGGAGTCCGGCCACTACAATCATGATGGTGACGCCGATCACCACTCCGATGATGGTCAGGAAGCTGCGCAGCTTGTGCGCCCGCAGGGTGTCCAGAGCCAGCTTCAGATTTTCACGGTAGTCTTGGCGCATCTCGCCGCCTCACATCTCGTAGCGCAGGGCATCCACGGGGTCGAGCCGCGCCGCTCTCACCGCGGGATAGATGCCAAAGAACAGGCCAACCGAGGTAGCCAGGAATAAGGAAATGAGGATGGCAGAGAGGGGCGTCGTGGCGGGCATAAACGTGAGGTTGCGCACCAGCGCGGTGACTCCCATTCCGCCCAGAAGCCCGATGATTCCCCCCGTGGCGGCCATCATTGCTGACTCGACCAGGAACTGCATGATGATGTGCTGCCGGCGGGCGCCGAGCGATTTGCGGATGCCGATCTCGCGGGTGCGCTCGGTAACGCTGGCGAGCATGATGTTCATGATGACGATGCCGCCGACGGCGAGAAAGACGGAGGTGAGCATGATCGCCAGGCCGAACAGGTTGCCGGTCAATTGCGTCCAGGTGGAGGTGATCGAGCTGTTCGTAATCACGCCGAAATTGTCGTCCTCACGATAAGGCACCTTGCGCTTGGCCCTGAGGATCGCGCGCACTTCATCGATCTCGGCCTGCGCCATCGCCGGCGACCATGTCTCGAGCCAGATCTGTATCGAGTCGTCGGGGAGGTGCCAGGACTTCATGTAAGTGGCGAACGGCAGGATCACGAAATTATCGCGGGAGATCCCGAACACGGAACCGAGAGGGTTTGCCGTCCCCACTACCTGGTACGTCTGCGGCCCCACCCTAACCGTCTTTCCGATGGGATCGACGCCGGGGAAAAACCGCTGCACAAGGTCGTTTCCCAGGACGCACACCGGGGAACTATGCAATTCGTCCGTGTCGTTGAGGGCGCGACCCTGCTCGATGGTCAGGCCGCGAAGCTCGAAGATGTTGGGAGTGCCTCCCGCCACGTCCACATCGTCCACCTTTTCATTGCCGTACCGCACATCGAGCTGGCGGCTGGAGCTGGCCCCTACTTCGCGGGAGAGTTGCGTGTGGTCGCGCACGTACTCGAAATCGTCGGTCCGAAAGGGCGGCCGGCGTCTCGCCTTCGTTGCCTCGTAGACATTGGTGATGATCCCGATCCGGTCGAAGACCACCGTGTTGGCCCCAAGGTCGGCCACCTTCTCGGAAACGTAGCGATTGAGCCCTTCGACCACCGACATCACCAGCACGAGTGTGAAGACGGAGAGAATCACGCCCAGCAAGGTAAGAAAGGTGCGCAGCTTGTTCACGCGCAGAGTGTCCAGGGCGAGGCGCAGGGTCTCGCCGAAGGCCACCGCGCTGGCGCGGCTCTTGGGCTGCATCGGATCTGAATGGCGCATCTTCATTGTATACGGAATCAGGCCCGGGAAATTTCAGGCGAGCCTTCCTTGAGATTCAGGCGGCAAGGGCTGCGGGATGGGTTCGCGCCGCCGGCCCATGTCGATCACTCACTCATAACGGAGCGCGACTACTGGATCGAGGCGGGCGGCTTTGAGCGCGGGCCACACGCCGAACACCAGGCCAATCCCTACCGACACGCCAAATCCCACAAATGCCGCCCACACGGGCACCATCGCGCTCCAGTCCAGCGCCTTGGCCAGCCCCAGCGTTAGTCCCCATCCCAGCAAAATCCCCAAGATGCCGCCCATGCCGGTCAGGGTCATGGCTTCGAAGAGAAACTGCCAGGTGATGTCGCCGCGGCGAGCTCCGATGGCCTTGCGCACACCGATTTCGCGGGTGCGCTCGGTAACGCTGACGAGCATGATGTTCATGACGCCGACGCCGCCAATGAGGAGGCCGATGGAGCTGAGCACCAGCGTGGCCAGTGCCACGGCGCCGATCACCGCGTAGAAACTCTCGATGGCCTGCTGGGAGGTCTGGATGGAAAAACTGTCGGGAGCATCGTAGGGCACCTTGCGCACGCGGCGCAGGATCACCCGCGCTTCGTCCACCGCAGCATCCAGCCGGTTCGGATAGGCCTGAATCCGATAGCCGTGGAAGGTCGTATTCGCGTAGAGCTTGCGGAAGGTGTAGTAGGGGATCACCACCCGGCGGTCCTCGTTGTTCATTCCGAAGCCGCCCTTGGGCATCTCGAACACGCCGATCACTTCGAACTCGTGGCCGTTTATGATCACCTGCTTGCCGATCGGATCCACGTTGGGAAACAGCGCTTTGGAAACGCTCTCGCCGATCACGGTCACTTCGCGTTTGTGTTCGTTGTCGCCGTCCGAGAAGAAACGGCCTTCTTTCAGATTGGCGTTGGCATAGACTTCCGCGAAGGCGGGAAATGTTCCGCGAAAATCGAGAGCGCTCACTTCCTGGTCCTTGTAGCGGACGCTGCTGGTCTCGTTGTCGGGGAATATGGAAATAGCCACGGCCTTGATGTCCGGAGCGCCACCCTCCGTGAGCGCCAAGCCCTGCTCCAAGGACAGGTTTTTGCGCTTGCGCTCGTCTTCGGACATACGCCCGGTGCGGAAGCCCTGTTCGAACTTCGAGATGAACGCGGTGTCGGCGCCGTAACCGGTGACGGCCTCGCTGACCGTGCCGTTGAACCCGGAGAGCAGGCCCGCGACCACAATCATGATCGTCACGCCAATCACCACGCCCAGGATGGTCAGAAAGCTGCGCAGCTTGTGCGCGCGCAGCGTGTCCAGAGCCAGCTTCAGGTTTTCACGGTAGTCCTGACGCATGATCCCGCCTCACATTTCGTAGCGTAGCGCTTCCACCGGATCGAGCCGCGCCGCGCGCACTGCCGGATAAATCCCAAAGAAAAGTCCCACGGAAGTCGCCAGAAATAGGGAGATGAGAATGGCCGAGAACGGCGTGGTGGCGGGCATGTAGGTAAGATTGCGCACCAGTGCAGTGACTCCCATGCCGCTCAGAACGCCGATGACTCCGCCCGTCGCGGCCATAGTGGCGGATTCGACCAGGAACTGCATGATGATGTGCCGCCGGCGGGCGCCGAGCGATTTGCGAATGCCGATTTCGCGGGTGCGCTCGGTGACGCTGGCGAGCATGATGTTCATGATGACGATGCCGCCGACGACGAGAAAGACGGAAGTGAGCATGATGGCCAGGCCGAACAGGTTGCCGGTCATCTGTGTCCAGGTCGCGGTGATGGAATTGTTGGTGACCACCCCGAAATTGTCGTCCGCGTCGTAGGGCACTTTGCGCTTGGCCCTCAGAATCACCCGCACCTCGTCGGTGGCCGTCTCTGTGAACTCCGGCGACCACGACTCGATCCAGATTTGCACCGAATCGTCAGGCAGGTGCCACGTCTTCATGTACGTGCCGAACGGCAGCCACACCCAGTTGTCCCGCGAGTTGCCGAACACGGAGCCCAGCGGCTTGCCGGTTCCTACCACCTGGTAGGTCTGCGGCCCCACGCGCACCGTTTTCCCGACTGGATCAACGCCGGAGAAGAACCGCTCGACCAGGTCGTTCCCCAGGATGCAGACCGGGGAGCGATGCATTTCGTCTGTGTCGTTGAGGGCGCGGCCTTGGGCGATGGTGAGGCCGCGCAGATCGAGCATGTTGGGCGTGCCGCCAAAGACGTCAGCGCCCGAGACGGTCTCGTTGCCGTAGCGCACATCGAGCTGGCGGTTGGCGCTCGCTCCCACCTGCCGGGCCTGCTGCGAGTGGTCTTTCACGTACTCGTAATCGTCCGTCCGCAGGGGCGGCCGGCGCTGCGCCCTTACGAAGTCCTGGAAATTGGTGATGATGCCAAACCGGTCGAAGATCACCGTGTTGGCTCCCAGGTCGGCCACTTTGTCGGAGACGTAACGGTTGAGCCCCTCCACCACCGACATGACCAGCACGAGCGTAAAGACGGAGAGGATTACGCCGAGCAGGGTCAGAAAGGTGCGCAATTTGTTCACCCGCAGCGCGTCCACGGCCAGACGCAAAGTCTCGCCGAAGGCTACCGCGCGGCCGCGAGCTTCCTGCTTGCTCCTGCTCTCTTTGCTCATCTTCAGGAATATACGGAGTTCGTCCGGTTAAGGTTTCCCGGGGATTTCCCCGCAGTTTAGATGCGCGATCGCCCCTTCCACGCAAGTGACGTCAGCGCATTCCCTGCTGGAGCTCTGCTCCCCGGCAATCTGGACATTTCAAGGCTCCTCACGGCTGGCATCGACCTCCCCTCAAAAATGCAGGGACCAGGGAAAGGAATCATAACCGCCGCAGGACCCAGGCACTGCGACAAGGAGACCCGCCGCTGTACATCGGCCCGGCCTTTGGGGTAAAAGGAGGCTGGCAGGAGGCGACTATGCACAAATCATTCATCGTCCTCGCGGCAGCAGCGCTGGTTTTGGGACTTGCGGCGCCTGCGCGCGTCCAGGCGCAGGCGGCTCCGGCTGCCTCCGGAGTGAAAGCGGAAATCATCCGCTCGATTGAAGCGGCGGAAAACCACCTGGAAGCGCTCGCGGAAAAATTTCCGCAGGAGAAATACGGCTGGCATCCGGAGGGGGCGCGCACCACGAGCGAGGTTTTCATGCACATCGCTGCTGGAAATTACGGCTATTCGAGGATGATCGGCACACCGCCGCCGGAAGGCACGACAGGTTCGGCGCTTTCCAAAATCACCGAGAAGGCGGAGGTGATTAAAACGCTGAAGGCCTCGTTTGCGCACATCAAGGAGGCTGTCCAGGGCGCTCCGGACGTGGACAAGGCCATAAAACTCTACGGCCGCGATGCCACGGTGCGCGAGGCCATGATCGTTGCGGCGGCGCACTGCCACGAGCATCTGGGCCAGCTCATTGCCTACGCGCGCGTGAACGGGATCGTGCCGCCGTGGAGCGAAGAGGCGCCGGCGCGGCCGCCGTCGAAGAACTAGCGAAGCGCGCGGCAACCCCGGCGAGCAGAGCGGGAATCCCATTTTCATGCGTTCCTCATTCGAGCCACGGGTGTGCACGAGCCGCCCGCTCCGCAGCTTTGCCCGCGCGTGCATCTCGTTGGCGCTGCTGTGCGGGGGGCCGGCTGCCGCAGGCGCCCAGCAGGCGCCTGCCGCGCCCCCGGCTGAAGAGCTGCGCCAGATCCTCGAGCGCATGATCGCCACCATGCATCGCAGTGACGCGGCCGATGCGGAATACGCGCGCACCGAGCATTGGGTGGAACGCAAACGCGCCGCGGACGCCGATCCCATGCTGGACCGCGTCTATCGCGTCTATCCCACAGGCACCGGCACGGTGAAGGTGGTGCTGGCGGAGTTCGGCAAGCAGGTCACGCCGGAAAAATATCGCGACGAATTGCGCGAGCTGGAGCAGGCCTTGGTTTGGGCGCTCGACCCGGAGGAGGAACGGCAGCACGCGCGCGTAGAGAAATGGAAAAGGCGGACTGAAGAACGCTTTCGCGCCGTGGAAGCGTTTCGTGACGAATACAATCTGAGCTGGCTGGGCACGGAAACCGTACCGGATTCCACCCCGCCGCGCGCACTCACGAAACTGCTGCTCGATCCCAAGGCCGGAACGGGCTCCGGCTCGATCGCCACAGAGCTCCTGGCCGCCAGCCGCCTGACATTGTGGGTCGATGCGGAAAGCGGCGCCGTGGCCCGCCTCGATGCCGAGCTGGTGCGCGACCTGCTGTTTGGCGGCGGGCTGCTCGGGAAAATCGACAAGGGCGGACGAGTGCACATGGAACAGACCGAGGCGGCTCCCGGCATCTGGCTGCCGCGCGTAACGTCCAGCCAAGTGGAGGGTCGCAAATTGTTCACGCACGAGGAGTCCGTGCGCACGGTCGAGGCGCGCGATTTTCTCCGCGTGGGCCCGCCGGCGGAGCTTCTGCCCCGGGTGCGTCGCGAATTGAGCAACGCCGGTCTGCAAGTCCCCGCCCCCTAGCCCGGGCGGAGGTATACTGGGGTGTGAGCGGGAGGTGTTCTATGCAGAGCTATATCGCAGCGGGAATGCTGGCGCTCGCCCTCGGCGCCCCGCCTGTCCTGGCACAGTCCACGCAGTCCTCTCCCCCAACGCAGACCACGGAAAAGCCGGCCCAAAAGCCGCAGGAGAAGCCGAAAGTGGTGTGGACCGACGATAACATCGGCCAATTAAGCGGTGTGCCGATCACCACGGCGACCGCCACGGCCTCCGCGGAAAGCGGGAAACCAGCAGAGGGTGGCGGCACAGCAGCGGCTGGTGCTGCGGCAGACAAGAAGGATGAGAAAGTGCCGCCGGAGAAAACGCCGGAATACTACATCGCCAAACTAGCGCCGCTGCGCAAAGAGCTGGCCGACACGGAAGCCAAGATCCAGGAGATTCAGGACGCCATCGCGAATCCGTACAAAGGGACGGACAAGATCAATCTCAACCAGCAGGCTCCTCCGGGGCCGCCATCGGACCCAAACTCGAATCCGCCTCGGGCCGATAACAGCATCTATGGCAACCAGCTCGTCCGGCCGCAGGATCAACTGACCTATTACGAAAAAAAGCGCGACGATCTCCAGCAGAAAATTGACGATCTGGAAGCCCAGGCAATCGCCAATGGGCTTCATCGCGGCGAAATTCAGTAGGAGTCATCTAGCTGGCTAAAAAGCAAAGGGGCCCTGGGAAGGGCCCCTGGCTGTAACCTTTTTACCGGCTGCTAGCCTCTACTTCACACCCCGGGAAACAAAAGCGGTGAATGGTAGCGAGCACGTTCTCTTCCAGGGCAGGCCGGCCAACCTGGTCCAGTAATCTATGTGTTTGCAAGCATTTACGGAACGGATCTGCCGCAGCGGGATTCTGGCTTCTACATTTTGTAGTATGCCTCCACCGGAATTCTATGCAGTTTTGGAGATGTCCCGGACTCCCACGCCTGCTCGAAATTGAACGGCGCGGCAGCACGCCCTGCTTGGGATTCATTGCGCGGCGGTTGCCGGGCTCGCGGCCATCCGGCGGCGCAGCCAGCGGACTAGCCGAAGCACCGGCCAAGCCAGAATCGCGCCCAGCACGGCGAGCGTGGGCACATTGCCGAGCAGCCACAGCACCAGGCCGATAAGAAGGTCGGCCGCATCGCGCAAGCCGCCGACTGCCGCGTTGTTCAGCCGCGTGCCGAGCGAAGGCGCGGGTGTTTCGAGCGATTGCTTGTACTCCTCGGTGATGCGCAGATCGATGGCGGCGTATTGCACCTGGGTGTCGAGCGTTTTGCGCTCGGCGTCCATCTGCTCGATCTGCTCACGGGTGCGCGCGATCTGCTCTTCGACTTCAAGGACGTCGCGCACCCGGCCCGTGCGTTCGCGCAGGATTTCCACGAGGCGCTTTTCCGTCTCGCGGGCATTGTTTAACCGGGCCACTAGGTCCACATACTGGCGCGTCACGTCGTCGGCCGCCTGATTTTCCTGCTCGACCTTGCCGAGCTTGCGCAGTTCGACGAGCACTGGATCGAGCTGGGCGGCGGGCACGCGAACGGTGGCCGTCAGCGTGCGCCCCGCGGAAGCGGGAGCGGCCACGTTGAGCTGGCCGAAGTAGCCCTGATGGGCTCTGACCAGGTTTTCGAGCGAGGCGCGCGCGGCGTCGAATTCCTTCGTCAGCACGGCGAGCGCCGCAGTGCGCACAATCATTGGTCCGGTCTGCATGGTGGACTCGGAGGGCCGCATCTGCCCATTTGTGTCCTGTGTGAACTGCCGTTTCTTCAAGGTGGCAGGCGGAGGCGCGGCAGTTCTACTTTCAGCCACAGGCCCGTCCAGTGCCGCCTGCCCGTCGGCTGCGAAGGCGTGCGGAGGGACTGCTGCTCCAGTCTGCGGGGAGGGGGTGGCCTGCGCGACTATTGGAAGGCGCACCGTCCGGGGTCTGGAAGCGTCATACTCACGCCACAGGGGAGGAGTAACGGTCACGAGCAGCACTGCCACTGCAGCCAGCGCGGAGCCCCAGAGGAGCCAACGAACGGGGCGGCGGGGAGGTGCACTGACCGCTGCAGGTGGCGCGGCTGCAGCGGCGGCCTTCTCTCCCGCGGCGCGGAGCACGTTTTGCTCGACGGTAGGGGGAATCTTTTCGACCTCCCATTTGGGCAACTGGCTGGAGAGCGCACGCAGGCCCGCGGCCAGCGCGCGGCACTCGGCGCACTGTTCCAGATGAGCGGCGGCGGCAGCGGCGCGCTCGGGCGCGAGCTCGCCGTCGAGATACGCCATCACTTCTTCGCGATCGAAAGGATGTGTGGTCGGTTCCATGGTCGTTCCTCAGGCCGCGCCCGCGCGCGGCTGGCGCGCCACCAAAAGTTCGCGAAACGCCATGCGCGCGCGGAACAGGCGCGACCGCACCGTATTCACCGGAATGGCCAGCACCTGCGCAATCTCCTCGTAGCTCAATTCCTCGTACTCCCGCAGCATCAGGATTTCCCGTTCCGTCGCTTCCAGCCGCTCGAGGGCGTCGCGCACCCACGCCGCCGTCTCCGCGCCGGGCCCGGCGGCCTGCGCGGCATCCAATGCATCCTCCGCGCCAGCCACTTCCCGTCCCGCCTTCCGGCGTTCGACGGTGAGCATGCGAACGGCGATGCTGTAGAGGTAGGTGCGGAACAGGGCGCGAGGCTCATATCGCGAAGCACCTTTGAGCACGGCGACGAATACGTCCTGCGTGAGTTCTTCAGCCCGCGTCGGATGGTCTAGCCTGCGACGGAAAAATCCGTAGAGGCGCTGCGCGTAGCGGTGGAACAACTCGGTGAAGGCCTCCGTCGAGCCTTGCTGGAATTCGAGCATCAACTCTTCGTCGCTGGACATGTGAGCGCGCAGCCTCGGCGGCCCGGGTCGTCCCGATCCCGAAGTCCTGTCCCGAGGCTTCGGGACTTCGGGACGGGATTTGGGACGGTTGGCGGCTTCCAGGCCTGGTCCCTTCACTCACTGTAATGCCGCGAGAGTCGAAAAAGTTCCCGGTCCCGGCTTGCCGGTCACGAGGGCTGGGCGTGCGGCCGGGGAAGTAAACACCACCAGCGACAATCCTCTAAGGTAGACTGCCCAATCGCACGGCGCCCGGCGCACCGCCGGGAGGAGCGCGGCTTGAGCTTTACGGCACTGGATTGGACCATTGTTTCGGCCTACCTCGCCGCTTCGGTTGCCATCGGGCTCGTAGGAAAACGCTTCGTCGGCAATGTGTCTCACTACCTGGTGGCGGGCCGCGAACTGGGCGTGTATCTGGGCATCGCCACGCTGGCCGCCACGGAAATCGGTACGATTACCTACATGTACAACGCGGAGCTTGGCTACCGCTACGGCTTCGCGTCCTTCGCCGCGGCGCTCATCTCCGGGCTGGTGATGATCCTCGTGGGCCGGACGGGACTTGTGATTCGCCGCTTCCGCGAAATGCAGCTCATGACCGTGCCGGAATTTTTCGAAAAGAAATACAGCCTCGGCCTGCGGCTGCTCACCGGAATGCTCGTGGCCGTAGGCGGAATCCTGAACATGGGCGTGTTCCTGAAAATCGAAGGGGAGTTTCTGGCCATCGTCAGCGGGACGCCCATGAAATACCTGGTGCTGGTGATGACCATCATCCTGTCGCTGGAGATGCTCTACACCGTTCTGGGCGGGATGGTGTCGGTGGTGATCACCGACTTTCTGCAATATGTGCTTCTGTCCGTGGCGACGATTCTGGTGACGCTCGCCGCGGTGCGCCACGCGGGCTGGGGCAACATGCTGCAGAAAGTCACAGCCACGATGGGGCTGGCGGGCTACAGCCCGCTGGCAAATCCCAAATTCGGTGCGACATTTCTCATCTGGCAGGTTCTGCTCTGGCTCTCCGTGCATACCTGCTGGCAGACCACGGCCATGCGCATGTTCTCCACGCGGAGTCCGGAGATTTCGAAGCGCGTGATGACTATCACCGGCTTCATCTTTCTCGGCCGCGGGATGCTGCCCATGCTGTGGGGCATCGCCGCGCTCACGCTTTTCGGTACGGGCGCTATCGAGAAGGGGATCCCGCTGCCGGTACTCAACGGGCAATCGCTCGCCCCGCTCGATGCCATGCCCGCGATGCTGGCCAGCATCCTGGGGCCCGGAGTCAAAGGCGTTGTCGTGGCGGGAATGCTCGCCGCTACGATGTCGGTGAACAGCTCGTACCTGCTCGGATGGAGCTCGATCATCTCGCAGGACGTCATCCTGCCGCTCCGGCGGCTGCTGCGGCGGGCTCCGCTCGATGCGCGCCGACAGATTCTCGTCAACCGGCTGGCCAATTTGTTCGTCAGCATGTTTCTGATGTTCTGGGGCCTCTACTACGCTCCGCCAGGCGCCGTGTATCTCTATCTGAATATCACCGCGACGATTTTTCTCGCCGGCGCTTTCGTCTCCGTTATCGGCGGGCTTTATTGGAAACGCGCTTCGACGCTCGGCGGCTACCTGGCCATGTTGATGGGGGCCACGGGCGCCATCGTGCCGTACTTCTTCCTGCATTGGAATGAAACGCTCGCGGGCTTCGGCGCATTCGGTCTGGCCGCGTTGGGCCTTGTGATCGGCTCGCTGGCCGGGCCGTCGAAGCGCGAGCCGGGGCCGCTCGGTGTCGTTGCATCCGTGGAGGCGCGATGAGGGCGTGGCAGCTATTCTGGGCCGTGAGCCTGGCCATTTCCGGTGTGGCGTTTGCCGGAATCACGCTGGTGGTTGCCGTCCGCGGGTTCGGCGATCTGCGGCAGATGTTTGTGCACCTGCGCGAGCGAAGGAACACGTTGGAATGAACAAAGCGGTCGTGTTGGCACGCGGTCTGGGAACTCGAATGCGCCGGCCGGACTCTTCGGCCCGGCTCGACGCGCAGCAGGAGGCCATCGCCGCCACCGGACTTAAGGCAATGATTCCCGTCGGCCGGCCCTTTCTCGATTACGTGCTTAGCGGCCTGGCCGACGCCGGCTTTCACGAGGCCTGTTTGGTGATTGGGCCCGAGCACGACAGCGTGGTGGGGCACTATTCCCGTGTGGCGCCGCCCAAGCGGATTCAAATCCGTTTTGCCGTTCAGGAAAAACCGCTCGGCACCGCCGATGCGGTTCTCGCCGCCGCGCCGTTCGCCGCACATGAGGAATTTCTGTGCATTAATTCGGATAACTACTACCCGGCCACGGTCCTCGAAGAGATGCGCGCCGTGGGCGAGCCCGCGATTGCCCTTTTCGAGCGGCAGACGCTGGTGGCGAAAGGAAACATCTCCGAGGAAAAAATCCGCAAATACGCCATCTGCAAAGTGGGCGCGGACGGCTATCTGAGCGACATCCTGGAAAAGCCGCCCGAAGATGTTTGGGCTGCCGCTTCCGGCGGGGCGCTGGTGAGCATGAACTGCTGGCGATTTTCTAGCGCCATTTTCGAAGCCTGCCGCCGTGCTCCGCTTTCTCCGCGCGGAGAATATGAACTGCCTGTGGCGGTCGGGGAGGCCGTAAGGAACTCCGGCATGCGCCTTCGGGTGGTGCTGGGCCGCGAGGGCGCGCTGGATTTGTCTTCGCGCGCCGACGTCGCTGAGGTTGCCGAGCGGCTGAAGAATGTCCCTGCGGATCCATGAATCCCGGGATTATGGACCGGTTGCTGGCCCGCGGGCTCAGCCCGGATGAGGCGGAACGAAAAGCCGAACTCTTCCGCCAGGCAGAAGCGATTCTCCGCGCATGGCGCGGCAGCGACTCGGAAAACTGCATTCGATGTTTCGTGCCCGGCCGCGTGGAAGTGCTGGGAAAACACACCGACTACGCCGGCGGGCGGAGCCTGCTCTGCGCCGTCGAACGCGGAATATGCGCCGTCGCCGTTCCGCGTTCCGATGCAACGATCCGCTTGGTGGACGCGGTGCGGAATCAGCAGTGCGAGTTTACGCTCTCGCCCGATCTCGATCCCCGCGCCGATCACTGGCCGATTTATCCCCGCACCGTTGCGCGCCGCCTGGCCCGCAATTTTCCGGGCCCGCTTCGCGGCATGGACGCCGCTTTCGCCAGCGATCTGCCGCGCGCCTCGGGGATGAGCAGTTCGAGTGCGCTCCTCACCTGCGTCTATCTGCTTCTCGAAAGATGCAACGATCTCGGCGGCCGGCCCGAGTTCCGAGCCAACATCCGCACGCCCGAGGAAAAAGCCGCGTATCTGGGCTGCATCGAAAACGGGCAGACCTTCGGAACTTTCACTGGCGACGCCGGAGTCGGAACCTTCGGAGGCAGCGAGGACCACACCGCAATTCTTTGCTCGCGGCCCGGCGTGCTGCAGCAATATGCCTTCTGTCCCACCCGGCTCGAAGCCGAGGCGCCGCTCCCGTCTGCATGTGCGATGCTCATCGCCGTCAGTGGCGTGGCCGCGGACAAGACGGGAGCCGCGCGCGAGCAATACAATCGCGCCTCTCGCGCGGCCGGCGAGATTCTCCGTCTCTGGAGGGAAGCTACGGGACGCGACGACGCCACTTTGTTTGCTGCGGCTGCCAGCAGCAAGGATGCGCCCGCAGGCATTCGCACGGTGCTGCTCTGCCCTGCCTCCTCGACATATTCTTCGCAGGCCCTGCTCGACCGCTTCGACCAGTTTTTCGAGGAGAGCGTGCGCATCATTCCCGATGCCACTCGCGCCTTGCGGGCGCGCGATTGGGAGGCCTTCGGCCGCTGCGTGGACCGCTCGCAAGCCCTCGCCGAAGAGAAACTCGGCAACCAGATTCCGCAAACCATCGAGCTCGCCAGTTCGGCGCGCGAGTTGGGTGCGTTTGCTGCTTCCGCATTCGGCGCGGGGTTTGGCGGAAGCGTCTGGGCCATGGCGCGTGCGGAGAACGCGACCGAGATCTTGAAAGACTGGGAACACGGTTACCGCCGTAAGTTTCCTGTCCAGGCCCAGACGAGCGCATTCTTCCTTACCGGTGCCGGCCCCGCAGCGTTCTTGTTTTGAGGCGCCACGAGCGGCCACCACGCGCGACCGCGGAAACCGCGCGCAGTCCGGCAAACGAGAGGATCACGATGAAGGGTTTGCGAGAGTCGGATGATTGGCGTACGTGCCAAGCGGATGCGCGCGAGATGACCCGGCGAACGTTTGTACGGCAGACCGCGCTGGCCATCGCCGGCTGCTGCGCCCTGCCTTCGCGCACTTTCGCGCTGCTTTCGAGCGGCTCCGACGCGGACGAAGTCTCAGCCCGCGCGCGCGAGGGAAGCCTGCTGCTCGAAAACAGCGCCATTGGCGCGGAGTGGCGGCTCGATTCCGGCGGCCTGCATGCCATGGTGCTTCGCGACAAGCGCAACGGCACAAATTTGGGCAATCCCGGTCCCGTGTTCCGGCTTACCTTTCTCGATGGTTCTGCCGTCGATTCCGCCGGCCTGGGCATCGCCGCGACTCCGCGTGTGGAGAGCCTGTCAGCCATATCCGGCGCCTCGCGCTATTCGGATCGTGTGCCGGGAAAACAAATTGTCGCCGCATTTCGCGACTCGGACCGCAATCTGGATCTCGAGTGGCGCGCGATTCTCCGCGAGGGCTCGCATTACATCCGCCAGAAACTCGTGCTTACGGCTCCTGCTGGCGAAGTGCCCATTCAGGACGTTGTGCTGATCGATGTGGAGGCCCCGCACTCCCGCGTCGCCGGCTCGGTGGACGGCTCGCCGCTTGTTGCCGGCACGTGGTTTCTCGGACTCGAGCACCCGCTCAGCCAAAGCTCCGTGGAAAATGGCCGCGCTCGATCAAAGCTCGTCCGCCGGCTTCCGCTTGCCGCGGGCCAGAGCATTGCCTACTCCTCCGTCATCGGCAGCGCGGCGCCTGGCCAGCTTCGCCGCGATTTTCTGCGCTACGTGGAGCGCGAGCGCGCTCATCCCTACCGCCCATTCCTGCACTACAACTCCTGGTACGACCTCGGTTATTTCACTCCTTTCGACCAAGCCGCCGCGCTCGATGCCATCCACGCTTTCGGCGAAGAACTCCACGTGAAGCGCGGCGTCCAGCTCGATTC
>JASHSV010000163.1 GCA_030038535.1 Candidatus Acidiferrales bacterium | reverse complement strand
TGCCGCGGCCGATCGCGTTTGTTTCCACGGTTTCAGCGGAAGGCGTGCGCAACCTGGCGCCGTTCAGCTTTTTCACCGGCGTGAGCGCGAATCCGCCGGTGATCGCCTTCTCGCCGATGCGGCGCGCCACCGATGGCGGGCGCAAGGACACGCTGAACAACATCGAGGCGACGCGCGAGTTCGTGGTGAACATAGTGTCCGAGGAGTTCGCGCAGAAAATGAACATGTGCTCGGAGGAGTTTCCGCCGCAGGTGGACGAGTTCCAGGTGAGCGGGCTGACGCCTGTGGCAAGCGACCTGGTGAAGCCGGCCCGCGTGGCGGAATCGCACATCAACATGGAGTGCCGGCTCGTGCAGGTAGTGCACGTGAGCCCCAGGCCGCTGGGTGGGAGCATCGTTCTGGGCGAGGTCGTGCGGTTCCACGTAGACGACGCGCTGGTGGAAGATTTCCGGATCGATCCGGACAAGCTGCACGCGTTTGGCCGGATGGGCGGCAACACCTATGCGAGAACGACGGACAGGTTTGAACTGATCCGGCCGGGGAAGACGGCGGGAAGGTAAGAGGTCAGGTGACATGGGAGCGTCGGAGAACAAGCAGCTGCTGCAAGACATCTTCGCGGAGCTGGCGAGAGGTAATTCGGAGCCGCTGGTGACGAGCATGGCAGACGACTTTCGCTGGACGGTAGCCGGGACCACGAATTGGTCGCGAACCTATGAGGGGAAACAAGCGGTGCTGACGGAACTGTTTGCGGCGCTGCGGGAGAGAATCGCGGGGCGGCTGAAGACGATTGCGCACCGTTTTATTGCCGAGGGGGATTTTGTGGTGGTGGAGGCGCGGGGAAACAATACGACGCGGAGCGGAGCGCCGTATAACAATACGTACTGTTTTGTGTTTCGTGTGGCGGATGGACGGCTGAAGGAGGTGACCGAGTATATGGACACTCGCCTGGTAAACACGGTATTTGCCGCGGAGCCGGTGTAAGACCGCGAATTCTTGCTCTTTCGAGAGAAGCGGGGGACGAAATGAGAAAACGAATGGTAGTCGCGGGTGCAGTAACAGGCGCCGCCATGATTTTTGCCGCGGGCTTTGCCGCCGGCCAGGCCAAGAATCAATTCGCGCAGCCGAAGACCGTGCTGCAAGTCTCGCTGATCAAGTGGAAGAAGGGCGTATCCGACGCGGACAAGCAGAAGGCGATTGCGGGCGTGAAGGAAATGGCCGGGGAGATCCCGGGAATCAAGACGATCTGGCTTAAGACGGACCGCATGCAGCCGCGAGACTACGACACGGCGTTCGCGATTGAGTTTGCGAGCCGCGAAGACGCCAACAATTACGCCGACAATCCCATTCACGAAAAATGGTCGAAGGCGTATTTGGAAATCCGCGAGGCGTCGTACTCGCCGCAACTGACGAATCCATAGCTGGGTTGACGGGAGCCGTAATGGGGCGCTTCGCGCAAGAGAATCGCGGCGCGGACGCGCGCATGAGCGCGAGGCGCGGCGGCCATCCGCGGGGGCTCGATCGAGGAATTGCGCAAATTTTACGATGATGGGCAAATCGTCGAGTTGACGATGGTGATTTGCCTCGCGAATTTCACGAACCGGTTCAATGATGCAACGCGGGCGGTTCCCGATCTGGGCGTCTAGCAGACCGGAGGAATCGGTCGGCAATTGCAAATTCTTCTCCCTGGCTTTGGCGCGAAGTGATCCGTCTCAGCAGGCGTTCCGCAGTGGAGCACGACCGCGGGAGACTCCGTTCCTAAAATGAAAACCGCCCAAATCGGGCTCCCGATTGTGTTCCCGCTCGCGTGCTAGAATCCGCGCAATGGCCAACGCACCAAAAGAGCGAAGGCGTTCACGGCGTGCGGAGCACGTGCAGGGGAAGCTGGATTGCCGATTGCCGGCCGCAAGGATTCGCGATATTTCGCTGGCGGGCGTCTATTTGCTTTTGCCGGATCCGCCGCCTTCGGGCCAGGACGTGAAGTTGCAGCTATCGTTGCGCAGCGGAGAGCAGATCGACGCGCAGGGCGTGGTGAGGCGACTGGAACTGGGGCGCGGCGCAGCGGTGGAGTTTACGGAACTGAGCCCGGCGGCGCGGGCGTTGCTGGTGCAATTCCTCTCCTTGCAGTTCTCGGAAACGGGAAAAAACGAGCAGAACTGACCACCTCGCGGCGTGGAAAACGCCGCTTGGGGACGGGTGTCTGCCGGCGCCTGACGTGATCGGATTCGGGGCCGTGAACGCGGGACGGGGCTGAACGCAACAACCAGAAGAGCGCAGCCCGCTGCGGCGGGCTCCGCCTCCGGGGACGTCAGAGGGGTTTGTCGAGGCCCATGGAGTGAAGGATGCGTTTGTCGAGCATGCGGTCGGAAAGGAGACGCTTTGCGAGAACGCCGAAACGGGCGTGAGGGGTGACGGTGTAGCGAGGCCGGGGCGGCGAATCGAGGATGGCGCGCAGAATGACGCGGGCACAGTCTTCGGGAGTGGTGCGCGGCGCGCTGGTGGTTTTCTTCCAGGAATCGCGAAAGCTGCGATAGACGGCCGCGTAGGGGCTCTTCTCGGCCTTTGCGGCGTAGGCAGCGGAGAGGTCGAGCGAGGCGTTCGACATATTGGTAGGTATGAAGCCGGGCTCGATGAGCACGACGCGAACGCCGAAGGGAGCGAGCTCGAGACGGAGAGAATCGGAGAGGCCTTCGAGGGCGTGTTTGCTCGAAGCGTAGGCGCCCATCAGGGGCGAGGCAATTTTCCCGGCGATGCTGCTCATATTCAGGATGCGGCCGCTGCGGCGCTCGCGCATGGCGGGAAGGACGGCCTGAGTGACGCGCAGGACGCCGATGACGTTGGTCTCATACTGCTTGCGCAGATCGTCGAGGCGAAGCTCCTCCAGGACGGCGACGTAGGCGACGCCGGCGTTGTTGATGAGGACGTCGATGCGGCCGGCGCGGTCGAGCACGCGGCCGACGCCGCGGCTAACGGAGGCGTCGTCGGAAACGTCCATATCGAGCGTCTCGATGCGGAGATTGCGCTCGGCGGCGAGCCGGTCGAGCGAGGCCCGTTTTTCGGCGCTGCGTCCGGCAGCAAAGACGCGGTAACCATTAGCGGCGAGAAAGACGGCCATAGCGCGGCCGAGACCATCGGTGGCCCCGGTGATGAGGACGGAAGAGCTCTGGTGCAGGTCGGATGCAGCGCTCATTTTTTCTATCCCTCGGGTCCAAACTAGCGCAAAATCACCGGGCTCGATAGCCGCAGGAACTACTACTCACGATAGCGGGATGCGGCTGCCTATGGGAAGGGGGCTCTTATGCATATTGCAAAGGTCATGCGCTGGTTCG
>JASHSV010000162.1 GCA_030038535.1 Candidatus Acidiferrales bacterium | reverse complement strand
CGTTCCGATCAATGAGAGCATGACAACATTCAAGCTGCTGCAGCGGCTCGGCGTGCCATCGCGGCTGGTGGTATTTCCGGACGAAGGGCATTGGATCTTAAAGGGAGAAAACAGCCGGAAGCACATGCAGGAAGTGCTCGGATGGCTGGAAAAGTACCTGGGAGAGGGGAGCAATTGAGCGGGGTCTGCGACGGATGGGCGCGTCCGGCGCGGCCCTGGGAAATGAAGGCAACCCGCTCTCGCTCGCGTCCCGGTCAGATATTGATTACGCGTTCGCGGTGAAATTCTTCTTCGAGCTGGTGGGCGCGGGCTTTGAGCAGGTCGGAAAGAGCGACCACGCCCAGCAGCTTGCGGCTGGCGCTGTTTTCCACGACGGGGAAGCGGGTGATGCCCGTATCGGCCATACGGTTGACGATGATGCGGAGAGGCTCGTCGGGGTGGGCTTCAACGGGATTAGGGCGCGCGAGCTGACTGAGGGTGACGGTGCCGCGGTCGGCCTGGTGATCGAGGAGGGCGTGGCGAACGTCGTTGCGGGTGAGCACGCCGACGAGCCGATTCTCGGCGTCCACAACGGGAAGCAGGCGCTGGCTGCGGCGATGCTCTGTCTTGACCATGCGGGTGAGGGTTTCGAGGGTCATATCCGCGCGCAGGGTGAGGATATTTGAGCGCATGACTTCGCGGACGAAGAGGATTTCGAGGGGATCGATAGAGTACTCGCAGCTCAGGTGATAACCTCGGCGGCTGATTTTTTCGGTGAGGATGGAGCGGCGGAGGGTGAGGACGGTGATGCCGTAGGCGACTCCGACGGAGATGAGCAGAGGGAGCAGGGCGCCGCCGTCGCGGGTGACTTCGAACGTGAAAACGATGCTGGCGAGCGGGGCGCGGAGAGTTCCGCCGAGCATCGCTCCCATGCTGACGAGGGGCCAGAAGCCCACACCGGCATCGGGAAACCAGAGGGCTTCGGCGCCACCGAGCGCGCCGCCGATCATGAGCACAGGAGCGAGCACGCCGCCGGAAGTACCGGAGCCGAGCGAGGCGGCCCAGATGAACCATTTGACGATTAGGATGCCGATGATGAGGCGGAGGCTCGCGTGTCCCTGGATGAGCGTGGCGATGTGGTCGTAGCCGACGCCGAGAGCTTCGGGGAAAATGAGTCCGCCTACGCCGACAACAGCGGCTCCCATGGCAGGCCACCACATCCAGTGGATGGGCATGCGCTGAAATGTGTCTTCGACGCGATAGAGCGAATTGGTGACCAGAGTGGCAAGCAGTCCGGCAAAAAGGCCGGCGAGGACACAGGAAAGCAGGACCTTCGGCGGATAGACAAAGGGATGAGGGACGGCGGGAAATAGCGGGCCGGGCCCGAGCAGGTACCAGCGAGCGGCGGCGGCAGTGGCGCTGGAGAGAGCGACGGGGATAAGGCTGCGGGGCTTCCACTCAAAGAGCAGAACCTCCACTCCCAGAAGAACCGCGGAGACCGGGGAGGCAAAGGTGGCAGACATGCCGCCTGCGGCGCCGGCGACGAGGAGGGTTTTGCGTTCCGCGCTGGAGAGATGGAAGAACTGGGCGATGAGGGAGCCGAGCGCGCCGCCGGTCATGATGATGGGGCCTTCCGCGCCGAAGGGTCCGCCGGACCCGATGGCGATGGCGGCGGAGAGTGGCTTGAGGACGGCGAGGCGAGGGGCGACGCGGCTGCCGTTCATGAGGATCGATTCGATAGCTTCGGGGATGCCGTGGCCGCGGATCTGGTCGGAGCCGTAGCGGGCCATGAGGCCGACGATGAGTCCGCCGGCGATGGGGACGAGAACGACGAGATAGCCGAGATGGTGGCCGGCGGGGGAAGAGTTTTCAAAACTCCAGCGCGAATAAAAGAAGAGATTGGTGAAGAGGGCGATGAGTTTCAGCAAGAGGAAGGCGCCAAAGGCGCAGAGGAGTCCGATGGGGATCGAGGCCAGGGCAATGGGAATAAAGCGAATCGTAGTGGTGTAGTCGCGGAGCTCGCCGTGTTCTTCTTCCACGCCGAGGCGGTCGAGGAGGCGGCGGCCGCGGTGGCCGGCTGCGGAAACGCGGTCGGAAAGGCGGGAGCGAGGCGTCATCCGTGTCGGGCTCCCCGAATAACGGACTGGAGCGCGCGGACGAGCTCGGGCCCGGCGGAACGCAATTCGGCGAGGTGATGGCGGGTGAGATTGGCGAGCAGGCGGCGGCCGCGAGGAGAGATGTTGACGCTGACTTGGCGGCGGTCGCCGGAGCGGCGGGCGCGACGGACGAGAGCCTTGCGTTCGAGACGGTTGACGAGCTCGACGGTGGAATTGTGGTTGAGGAACAGGCGCCGGGAGAGTTCGCGGATCGAGGGGGCAGGGCCGCAGCCAGAGGCGGCGAGAACGAGAAGCATCTGATGCTGCTGGGGCGCGAGGCCGGCGGAACGCGCGGCGCGGCGGCTGAAGTCGAGGAAGCGGCGGATCTGGTAGCGAAATTCCTCAAGGGATTGGAGTTGGCGGCTGGTTTTCATGGCACCTTGCCTATGAAAATACTATCGGAATACGATATAAATGTAAAACGGACAATGGAAGGCATTCTCGTCCTTCAAGTGGTCCAAGGACTAAACCAAACACTGACAACCTAGGCGCACCGGAGCAGCCGCGGGGATTACTGCCCCCGCTCTAGACGCCGCAATGCCCGCCCAACCGGCAATAAACCTCAGGCGCGGGAAGCGATGACGACGCTCTGCGGACTCGGGGGAAGCGGATGGAGTTCGCAAGAGGCGAAGCCTGCATTGAGAAACATGCGTTCCAGCTCCGGGTAGGTGTACGCGTCGCCGGCGGGAGTGTGGACGAGCATATTGAGGGAGAAGAGGGAAGCGAAGGGGGGGCCGGTGCGGTCGTCGTTGGGGATGAATTCAAGGGCGGTCGCGCGGCCGCCGGGGACGAGTGCGGCGTGGACTTTGCGCAGGAGAATTTCGTTGGTGGCGGGATCGAAGTGGTGGAGAAAGTTGGTCAGGAGAACAACGTCGTAGCCGTTTTCGAAGTCGAGGTCGAAAGCACTGCCGGGGAGGGCGCGGAAACGGGAGGCGACGCCGGCAGCCTGGGCATTCTCGCGGGCAATGGCGAGCACGCCGGGCCAGTCCACTGCAGTGATGGAGGCATTGGGATTGAGTCGCGCGATGGCGATGCCGAACATGCCGTGGCCGGCGGCAACGTCGAGGACGCGCCATGAATTGCCCGCATCCGCGCCGAGCAACTGAGCAATCGTGTCGGCGGGATAGGCCATCATGGGGCCCATTGCGCGGGCGAAGTGCAGCCAGAATTCGTGCTCGGGAGCCAGCACGTTGGCGGCGTCAAGAGAAGTGCCGCCACGGCGCACGGCCGATGTGAGCTCGCGGAAGGCGCCCTCGATGTGCTCGGAACTGAGAAACATGAAGGCGTCGGCCATGCAGGCGGGCGAGGCACGATTGAGAAAAAGGGCGGCTTCAGGGGTGAGCGAATAGCGGGCGTCCTTCTTATGGACAAAGCCGAGAGTGGCGAGGGCGTCGCAGAGGATGCGGACCCCGCGGGGCGCGAGGCCGAGGCGAACGGCGAGGGCTGAGGCATCGAGCGGGGAATCGGCGAGCGCGGAGAAGAGGTCGAGCTCGATGGCGGCGCGAAGAGCAGCGGCGCGGCGATAGGCGACCGCGGTCTCGAGAAGGAGAGCAGGCGAAGGAAGCCCATCCGGAGAGTTGGCGGCCATGAAATCCTTTCGTGAAGAGACGCCCTTCGAAACGGCAGCAGGACTTTAGTGCGGAAGGCAAAAGAGGTCAACGGCAGGGCGAGGGAATAAGGAATGGCGCGGGGAACAGGGGCAAAGGGGCAAAGACCAATTGAGAACCGAGAGGTCAGGACGCTCGACCGGAAGGGAACAGCGGCTAAAGTGCGCGGGAAAGCGAGCCGATTTGAAGAGAAGGGCTTAAGACCGGATAAGGCGGGAGAAGGTTCCGGGCCGCGGAAGGCGCATGGTCACACTAACTCGCAAATTGGTGGTAGCGCAGGTCATCGCAGGAGTGCTGGCCGGTGGAGTGCTTTCGATGTTGCTCCAGCGGCAGATCGCGCGGCTGGTTACGCAGGATTTTCTCGAAGAGGGACGAAAATCGGCGCGTGCCATTGCGGCGGATCTGGGACCGAAGAGCGATGCGCACGACAAGGCGGGCCTGCAAGCGGGGCTGGAAAAGGGAGTGGCAGCGGCAGAGGCGGACTGGGGATACGTGCGGGACACCGGCGACGAAGTGGTGGCACACACGTTTGCGGAAGAGGTGCCACCGAGCATCCGGGTGGCGCAGCCGCCGGCGTTCGACCGGCCCGTGACCGTGGCGCTGCCCGGAGAATCGGCGCGGTTCTACATCGTAAGCGAGCCGATCGAAGGAGGCAATGGCGGCACGGTGTATCTGGGATTTCGCGAGGTGCGCTTGCAGGGAACAGTACGGCGCGCCCAGTACGTGATGCTGGCGACGGTCTTGGCGGTAGTGATTGTCGGGGTCGGGGGGCTGTCGTGGATCGCGCGACAGCACCTTTTGCCGGTGCACGCGCTGACGGCAGCGACGCAAACGTTTGCGAGCAATGAGGCCGGGCGGTGGGAGCCGATCCCGGTGCGGTCGCCGGACGAAATCGGGATGCTGACCGAGGCGTTCAACCGCATGGCGGAAAAAGTGAAGGCCCAGCAGCGCGAGCTGGAAGCGCGCGTGAAGGAACGGACGGAAGAGCTCACGCGGCTGAACCGGCGACTGGAAATGGACATCCGACTGCGGCAGTTCACGCAGGATGCGCTGGCGCGAAATGAGCGAATGTTCCGAACGCTGACGGCCTCATCGCCGGTGGGAGTGTTCCAGGCGGACGGGGAAGGGAGCTGCACGTACGCGAACGAGAAGATGGAGAAGCTGACGGGGAGGCCCCTGGGGGAACTGAACGAAAAAGGATGGCGGATCTCGGTGCATCCGGAGGATCTGCCAGGAGCGCTGGAAGAATGGGCGCTGGCAGCGCGTGCGCGGCGGGAGTTCGAGCGGGCGCTGCGGCTCGTGACGCCGAAGGGGGAAGTGCGGTGGGTGCACGTGCGCGCGGCGCCGCTGTACACCGAGGGCGGGGAGCTCAGCGGATTTGTGGGCACGGTGGAAGATGTTACGGACCAGAAGAGAGCCGAGCGGATCGTAAACATGGAACACAGCGTGGCGGCGGCGCTGAACGAATCCGCATCCCTCGCCGAAGGACTGCCGCGAGTGCTCGAAGCAGTGTGCAATTGCGGGGACTGGAAAGTGGGGATTTTCTGGAAGGTGGATCCGGCGGCGGGAGTGTTGCGGCTGAGCGAGTGCTGGCAGCAGCCGGGGGGCGGGGCGGACCCGTTCCTGGAGCTCAGCCGCCGCCTGACATTCGCGCGTGGAAAGGGATTGTCGGGCCGGGTATGGGAGAAGAAGAAGGCGTGGTGGGCGCCGGACGCCTGGGAGGATCCGAACCGCGCGCGGGCGGCGGCGAGCCGGGAGTGCGGCCTGCGGGCGGCCTGCGCGATCCCAGTATTTTTCGCAGACGAGGTGGTGGCGGTAATTGAACTTTCCAGCGACGGGATGAGAGCGCCGGATCCGCTATGGCTGAAAGTGATGGATTCGATTGCGGGCCAAATCGGGATTTTCATCGGGCGGCGCCGCGCGGAGCGGGACCGCCGAGAGAGCGATGAACAGTTTCGCACGCTGCTGGAGTCGGCCTCGCAGGCGGTGGTAGTGGCGAACCCGGAGGGGAGAATCGTGCTGGTGAATCGCCGAACGGAGGAAATGTTCGGTTACACGCGCGAGGAGCTGCTGGCAGCGAAGGTGAACACCCTGCTGGCAGAACAAAGCCGCGGAGATTACCAGAGGCGGCGGGCGGAAGCGGCTGCGGGTGCGGAACATACGCGATCGCCTGTTTCCCTGGACCTCACCGGACGGCGCAAGGACGGGACGGAATTCTCGATGGACGTCAGTCTGAGCGTGGTGGAAACGAGCGCGGGACGGCTGGAAATGAGCCTGCTGAACGACGTCTCGGAACGACGCAGGCGGGAGCTGATCCAGTCGGCGTCGTACCGAGTGGCGGAGGCGGCTAACTCGACGGGCGACCTGGACGAACTGCTGCCGCAGGTGCACCGCATCGTGGGGGAGCTGATGAGCGCGAAGAACTTTTACATCGCGCTCTACGACCCGGTGGACGACCTGGTGTCTTTTCCCTACTGGGCGGACGAAAACGATCCACAGCCGGCGCCGAGGAAGCGGGGGCGAGGGTTAACGGAGTATGTGCTGAGGAGCGGGGAGGCGCTCCTGGCGACCTCTGAGTTGCACGCGTTGCTGATAAAAAAAGGGGAGGTGGAAGCGATCGGGGCGCAGTCGCTGGACTGGCTGGGAGTACCGCTGACGATCGGATGGCAGACCATCGGGGCCATCGTGGTGCAGAGCTATTCGGAAACAGTACGCTACGGCGAGGAAGAGAAACGAATTCTCTCGTTCGTGGCGGGCCAGGTATCCATGGCGGTGGCGCGGAAGCGCTCGGAGTTGGAGCTGCGGCGGGCGCGGGACGCGGCGGAGGAGGCGAACCGGGCGAAGAGCGACTTCCTGGCGGTGATGAGCCACGAAATCCGGACGCCCATGAATGGAGTGCTAGGGATGACGGGACTGCTGCTGGACACGCAGCTCAGCGCCGAGCAACAGGAATATGCGACAGCGCTGCGAAATTCGGCAGAGTCGCTGCTGGAGCTGATCAACGACGTACTGGATTTCTCGAAGATCGAAGCGGGACGGATGGCGATCGAGCCGTTTCCTTTCGATTTGAGGAGGGCGGTGGAAGACGTTGCGGACCTGCTGCTGTCGCGGGCGCAGGCCAAGGGAATCGACCTGATCGTGCGGTATGCGCCGGGAATGCCGGCGCGGGTGGTGGGAGACGCGGGACGGCTGCGGCAGATCCTGATCAACCTGGTGAACAATGCAATCAAATTCACGGAGCACGGACACGTGTTTCTGAATGTGGACTGCGAAGCGGAATCGCCGGAGCGGGCGCTCTGCCGGTTCACAGTGGAAGATACCGGAATCGGGATTCCGGAGGAAAAACAGAGCGTGATCTTCGAGCGGTTTGCGCAGGCGGACGTTTCCACGACGCGGCGATTCGGGGGAACGGGATTGGGACTGGCCATCTGCAAGGAATTGGTGAAGCTGATGGGCGGGGAGATCGGTGTGCGCAGCAGGCCGGGAGAGGGATCGGCGTTCTGGTTCAACGTGCCGCTGCCGCTGGACCAGGGGCCGGCGCCCGCGGTGGTCAGTGACGTGGAATTGCGGGGGATTCGCGTGCTGGTAGTGGATGACGACCCGACGAACCGCCGCGTGCTGCGCGAACAACTGACGGCATGGGGGATGCGACCGGAGGAGTGCGGGTCGGGGATAGAGGCGCTCGCGGGGCTGCGGCAGGCGGCGCTAGAGGGTGCTCCTTTCGGATTGGCCGTGCTGGACCACCAGATGCCCGGGATGGACGGAGAAACCCTGGGACGGCTGATCAAACAGGCACCGGAGCTGATGGAGACGGTGCTGGTGATGCTCACGTCGTTAGGGCAGCGCGGCGATGCGATGCGGTTGAAGCAGGCGGGATTTGCGGCGTATCTGACCAAGCCGGCAAAGCAGTCCGTGCTGTTCGACGCGCTGGCGGGGGCGTGGGCGGCACGGCAGGGCGGCGGGAACGCGGCACTGGTTACGCAGCACTCACTGCGCGAGAACGCAGCGGCAGCACGGGGCGAGAGCGGAGCGGGACTGCAATTCCATGCGCGGGTGCTGTTGGTGGAAGATAACGCGGTGAACCAAAAGGTGGCGACGCGGATGCTGGAGCGGCTAGGCTGCCGCGTGGACAAAGCGGGAAACGGGAAGGAAGCGGTAGAGCTGGCCGAGGCGCTTCCCTACGACCTGATCTTCATGGACTGCCACATGCCGGAGATGGACGGGTACGAGGCGACGCGTGAGATCCGACGACGGGAAAAGCGCGGGCAGCACCGGACGATCGTAGCGATGACGGCGAACGCGTTGAAAGGCGACCGGGAGAAATGCCTGGAAGCGGGGATGGAGGATCACATCAGTAAACCGAT